>NZ_JALJXV010000003.1:0-300000 GCF_024170285.1 Natronocella acetinitrilica | reverse complement strand
CCTGGGGCAGATCCACGAAATTGAGGTCGACTACTCGATCGCGCCGGACTGGATGGAGGGAGCGATCGCCATCGCACTCGACCCTGTTTCGTCTGAGCCGATCTACCATGCGCTCGACGGTGATGCTCTCTACCTTGAGATGGGACCCCGCGAAGGTGGAGAGCGCCTCTATATGCGCCTGCCTTTAGAAGGTGCGCGTTCGGCGTACAGAAGAGCGCGTGACCTTTGCCTTGAGAGTGATCCTGCACTCCACTTCGTCGCCCCGGAGAGGATTCATGTAGAGATCGACCTGGATTAGCGGTGTCGCGCTGCCGCGGGGTACTCGGATCATGGGCATTTCGCGGCGCGCGCCGGCCGCCAGTGCTCCTCGCCGCGAGCGCCTGAGCCGCGCGCTTCCCACACCGGCGTTTCGACGCTACCCTTGGTCACGGGCGCGACAAGTCACTAGGGGGGGAGGCATGGCGGCGATGGGCGCGCCAACACTGGAAGTCGACTACGTGCGCCCGGCGAAGGCGAGCGGCGGGGTCGACCCGCTCGGCGTACAGACCATCGGCGTTGGCGTCTACACCCAGCTCCTGCCCGGCATCACCAATGTCACCAACCGCGCCTTCTACTATGTCTTCCACCCCTGGCTCTTCTCCGCCTTTGAGCGCCGCGGCTGGCGCAGTGCAGCCCTGGTGCGCGAGCGGCTTCGCCGCGCCGAGGTACTGCTGCTCCTGATCGCGGTGCACCACGGTGCGCGCGCCGGCGGGGTCGACCGCGAGCACAGCCCCGCGGTGGTCGGCATCAACCGCGTCTGGAACGCCTACCCCGGGATGGTGCGCGCGGGCGCGGTGCGCCTGTCTGACTTCGCCCACCGCCGCGCCGATGCGACACGCTACTTCAAGGCGCCGGAGGGTGGCCTTGGCCAGTACTACTTCGGCTCGCTCTGGCAGCTCGGGCTCCTTGATGGCGAGCGCGCGTCAAAGGCCTTTGCCACTGACGGTGTCGGCACCCACTTTGCCGCGCGCATCGACGCCGCGCTGCCCGCCGATGCCTTTCTCGATGCGCTCGAGGCCGATCGCGTGAGCATCGCAACACTCGAGGCCCTTGCGGGCTTCTGCCCCTGCTGCCTGCAACACCCCGGGGCGCTGCGCGAGGATCTCCTGGCGCTTTTCACCGAGGGCTTTGAGGCCATCGCCCCTGGGGCGGTTGGCGCGGCGGCGCGCGAGCGCGACACCGATGTCGCCGCGCGCGCCGAGAGCCTGGCGCTCATCCAGTGGCTCATCAGTGTGCGGGGCTGGGGCCGTGCGGGCTCCGATGGCGCCTTTCTCGCCGAGCGCTTCCGAGCCCTTGTCTACACGCTCCATGATGATGCTGGCAGCCCCCTTGCGCTGCCAGCAGGCCTTATCGACTGCGCCCGGCGCTGGCAGGTCTACCAGCGCCACGAGCTCCTCTCCTGCGCGCTCCAGGCGCTCTTCCATGGCGCGCTTAGGTGGCTCGAGTGCTGCCGTGCCGAGCAGCGCTTTGCGAGCGGTCAGGCGGCGGCCGACGCCTTTTTCGAGACCGGCCCAGGCTCCGCGGCACTCGCCGAGACGCCGGGCGCACACCCTGGCGCGTGGCTTGCCGCGCGCGCAAGCACACTGCCGGGGTACGCCGACTGGGGGCACCCGGGGCACGAGCACCAGCGCCTTCGCGCGGCGGTCGCCGCCAGTGCCCGCGGCGGGCTCGATGGGCCCGGCATCCAGGCGCTCACCAGTGATGCGCTCACCCTCCTCGCCGCGCTGCTGGTGCGCGAGGATAATGCGGATCGCTACGGCGCGGTGGGTTTTCGCGCCGGCTTCTTCGAGGACTACCCGCTCACGCTCGAGCGCGTCCACACACTGCTCCTCACACACCACCGGGATGCGACCCCGGCGCAGGCCTTCGCAGCACTGCTCCGCGACTGCTGCCTCGAGGCCCATCAGCGCGTCGCCCTTGGCAAGCTGCGCTTCCAGGGCACGGACACCTTCTGCGTGCTTGAGACCGAGGGCGGGCTTGCTGTGCAGGGCGTGCCGGCGATCGCCGAGACCACGCCGCGGCTTGCCAACGCGCTTCGCATCCTGCGCGACCTCGCGCTGCTGCGCCGGGCCGACGACGGGGCGCTCGAGGCCTGCGGCGAGCCGCTCTGGGAGCGCTACCTGTGAGCGGCGGTCTTTCGCTGCTCGAGGCCGTGCGTCGTGGCCGCTACAGCGCCTGCCTTGCCGCCACCTACGCGCTCGACTTCCCCTTCTACGAGGAGCTGCTGCTGCGCCGCCTCGCAGCCCAGGGGGTCACCCACCACCTGCTCTTCGCCGACCAGGCGCGGGTGCGCGAGGCGCTGCTCGCGCGCCCGCCACGGCTTCTTGGCACGCACTACACGCTTGCCCCCATGCACCTCGCCCGCGGCGCCTTCCACCCCAAGGTGGTGCTACTCCTCGGCGAGGAGCACGGGCTACTCGCCCTTGGCAGCGCGAACCTCACCGCCGCCGGCTTTGGCCACAACCTCGAGGTCAGTGCGCTTGCCCGCTTCAGCCCCGAGGCGCGCGGCGAGCACGCGCTCTTCGCGCAGGCCTTCGCCGCCTTCACCACCTGGCTTAGTGATTTCGGCGCGGCGCTTCCGGCGGCGATCAGTGAGCTCCTCGACGCCACCCATACGCTCTGCCCCTGGCTTGCCGAGACGCCGACGCCCGCGCCCGATCCGAGCGCGGCATTTTTCGCAAGCAGCGCCTCGCGCGCACCGCTCTGGGAGCAGGTGGAGGGTGCGCTGCCGCAGCGCGTTGCCACCGTGCGCGCACTCGCCCCCTACTTCGATGATGCGCTCGGCTTTCTCGCGACGCTCGCCGAGCGCAGCGCGAGCCCACCGGTCATCGGCATCCAGCCCGACCAGGCGCTCATCAACCCGAGCGCCCTCGCCGATCCGCGCTTTCGCCTCGCCGATGTGAGCGCGCTGCCGGCACTCGGTGAGCGCGCGCGCTTTGCCCACGCCAAGGCGATTGCGCTCGACGGCCCCGACGCCAGCACGCACCTGCTCGTTGGCAGTGCAAATCTCTCCCGCCCGGCCTGGCTGCTCGCACCCCCGCAGGGCAATGCCGAGGCGGTGATGCTGCTCGGCGGCGAGGCCGCGCGCGCGGCAAGCGAGCGCCTCGGGCTTGGCGCACTCGATACGGCCCCCACCCCGGACGCGCTGAGCGCGAGTGCGCCCGGCACATCGGCGGCGGACGTGGCCGGCGTCTCGATGCTGGTCCTGCCCTGCAGCCACGCGTCCGGGCTTGAGATCCCGCTACCGCCTGGGAGCGGTCAGGCCTGCGCCTACTACCCGGGGCAGGGCGGCCAGGGCGGCCAGGGCGGCGGGGCCGAGCAGCTCGCGCCCCAGCGCCGCGGCGACGCGCTTCACCTCGCCCATACCGTGCTTCGCCGCGGCGAGGTGGTGCACGTTGCCATCGATGGCGCATTGCGCCTGCTTGTCTGCCCGCTCTTCGTTGATCTCGTCCGCGAGCATGCGCGCTCGGGCGCGGCGCGTGAGATCCGCCAGGTGCTCTCGCGCCTTCGCGACGAGGAGCCTGCGCTGGCAAGTCTTTTTGAGTTCCTGGAGCGCGCGCTGGCCGAGTCCGATGACGCGCCGACGGTCGCCGCCCTCGACGCGCTCCCCCGCGAGGCGTCGGCCACCGCCGAGCCCGGCGACGTGCGCGGGCCGCTGGTCGCACCGGCCGATGTCGCGGCCCGGGAGCGCCTGGCGAGAAGTCGCGCCCACGCCCGGGGCGAGTCGACACTCTCGAGTCTGCTCTCGGCGCTGATCGACCAGGCCGGTGGCAGCACCGGGGGGTTCTCGCCAACGGCCCGCGACAGCGCAGCCGTCACCGAGGATGCGCTTGCCAATGCCGGCGATGAGGCCACCGAGGATGCCCCCATCGCCGATGCGCAAGCGCCCGGGGAGCAGGCTGCCGAGGCGCGTCGCCGCGCGCTTTGTGCGCGCAAACTGGCAACACTCGCCACCCGCCTGCAGACGGCCTTCGCCGACCGGGCCGATCGCCGAAGCCCGCCGGCGCGGCGCGTCCAGCAGGCCGCCGTCGCCCTTGGCACCCTGCGCCTGCTCCATCGTCTGGACGCGGCCTGCGTCGGGCGCGAGCAGCTCGAGGCGATCACCCGTCTTGCCCTGCCCGCGGTCTTCAGCGAAGAGCAGCGCCCCGGGCCACTCGCCAAGGAAGAGACACCGGCAACCGAGGGCTACGCGCAGGCGGCAGCGCTCGCGCTCTGGGCGCTCTACACGCTTGGCGCGTCGCTGCGCGACAAGCCACCGCTCTCCACCGACCCCGCCCTCGCCGCGGCGGCACACTGGGAGAACGCCGCCCTGCTCTTCCTCGGCCAGCGACTGAACGCCGATCCGGCGATTGCGCTCGCCGCAGGGCGCCTGCTCGGCGAGGGCGATGCGCCCGGCGCCGACTGGCTCCATCAGCAGCGCGCCGCCTGCCAGGGGCTTGCCAGCGGCGGCTCGCTTGGCGGCTACGAGCTGCTGCGCCAGACAAGCGGCGCGCTCTGGGGTGTCTGCCTTGGGATCGAGCGGGACGGCGGGTCGGTGCGCCTGGCAAGCATTGCCACACCCGAGGTCTCGACCCGGCGCTTTCGCGCGGAGGCGCTTGAACCCATCACCCCACCGACAGACAGCGGAGACGCCCCATGAAGGTACTCTATTTTATCGCCATACTCCTGCTCGGCCTATTGCAATTCCTCGCGATCTGGACCGGCATCGAGGTTTTTCTTGGCATCCACGCGATCTTCGCACTGATCCTCGCGCTTTTTCTCACCGGCATTCCGCTCATCGGCACGCTCGCCGGGGTCTACGGCGCGGTGGCGGGCTGGGGCTGGAGTCTCGTCGCCGCGCTCACCCTCTTCTTCGGGCTCTTCGCGCTGATCCTGGTGCTGTTCGCGCTCGACCGCGCGGACGGGCACCGCGGCTGAGGGGCAGCGCGGCTTGCCGGCGCCCGGCCGTGCTCCGCTGGAGAACCTGCTGGAGAACCTGCTGGGGGCTTGCTGGGGGCTTGCGGGCGTAGCGCCAGTGCTTGCGACTGGGCTGATCTCAGGCGGCTCTGTGAACCGACTCAGACTCAGCCCAGTCGCGGGCGAGCTGCACGCGTTCGCCGCGGCGAACGGCTTTTTTGGACTTCCCGTGGGCCGCCCCTTTGCCGAGGAGAGGGGTGCGATGCAGCGGATTGCGCTGCCGGATCGTCGTTACCTTTTTGGCCATAATAAATCTCCTGTGATTGTTCACTTATTATATCTCTTGATAATAATAAAGTCAATCACCTGCACCGCGCACGTCGCGGCTGCGCCCTGCCCCAGCGCAAGGCCCCGTGCATTTTTTAATCGATAACAAATTCCATTCTGTGACGTCCCGCACAGTGGTTTCGTGACCTGGTCACGGCATTGGCGCTCGCCGCTGCGTATCTTGCCGGTGCCTGTGGCTGCACCTGCGCTGCTGCCCATCGACCGAGGACACGATTTTGTTATTTACAAATAATTACCCATTTGGTGGCCGTCTGCCGCTTGCCGCCGCAACGCTCGCCTCGGTGCTGCTGCTCGCCGGCTGCGTCTCCGAGGGCAGTGCCCGCTCGGGCAGTTCAGCGGAGCGCGACCCACCGCTCTCCCAGGATGGTGGTGTGGGTGTTCCCGATAACGCGGCCGGCGCCGCTCCCGTGGTGCCCCCTCCTGCCCCTGAGCCTGCCCCTGAGCCTGCCCCTGAGCCTGCCCCTGAGCCTGCCCCTGAGCCTGCCCCTGAACCGAAACCTGAACCTGAGCCTGCGCCCGAGAATGAGCCCGAGCCAATCCCGGAGCCGGAGCCGGAGCCGGAGCCGGAGCCGGAGCCAGAGCCGGAGCCGGAGCCGGAGCCAGAGCCAGAGCCAGAGCCGCAGGCCACGGTCTCCTGGACCGCGCCGGTGACGCGCGTCAACGGCGAGCCGATCTCGCTCTCGGCGATCAGCCACTACACCATCCACATCGGGACACAGAGCGCGCAGTACGACCAGGAGATCCTGGTCACCGACTACGCGCAGACCGTGTGGGTGTTCGATGACCTCGATCCGGGCACCTACTACGTTGCCATGCGCGTCGAGGACGTCGACGGGCTTCGCAGCAGCTACTCCGAGGAGATCAGTTTTACCGTGGAGTAGGCGGGCCGTCTAGCCGCCCGCCTCGCCATTCGCGAACAGCTCAATGAAAAGCAGCACGCCATCGATGCCATAGCTTGCCGCAAGCAGTAGCGCCCCGATAATCAGCCAGACGTTGCGGGTCGACTGCCAGCTGTCCCAGTTGATCGTGATCTGCCTCTCGATCGCGGCGCTTGCCCGCTCCATGCGCGAGAGTCCTGGCGCGGGCTCTCCCGCAGGATCCGGGGCAGGCTCCGGGGGTGTCTCCAGGGGTGTCTCCATCCCCGGGGCAGACGCGGGCTCTCCCGCGCCCTGGTCACCTCCAGCGGGACTGCCGGCTCCCTGGGCGGGAGTCCCCGACCCTCTAAGTCCGCGCGCCCGGACGAGTTGCGTTGCCATCAGGCTCGCGCGCACCGCCTGCACCGTGAAGATCACGGCCGCCGCCGCGCTGAGGGCGAAGCTAAGCAGGGCCGCGGCCGCACTCACGGTGGGCTACTCCTTCTCCGCGTGCACCATGACGTGGATACCCCCGGTCTCGCCTGTCTCGCGGACCTCGGACGCCAGGTGCTCCTCGATCAGATTGCCTGCCTCCAGCATGGCCTCGGTCAGCGCCGCGTGACTGCGCCTGGCGCTGTAGGGGCGCACCGGCGGTTCCGCGACCTGCGCCAGAATCACCCGGCGCGGAATCGCCTCAATCGCAATCTCGTAGTCACAGGCGGCCGCAACCTCGCCGATCAGCAAGAGGCTTGGCACATACCCCTGGTTGCCACGCTCAAGGCGAGAGATCTGCGACTGCTTGAGCCCCGTGCGCTCGGCAAGCGCCTCCTGAGAGAGCCCGCAGCCAACGCGCATGTCGAACGCCATCTTGCCAAGCCGCGTTGCAAGATCGCTTGCCGCGAGCGCCTTGGAGAAGCGCGGATCACGGCGGCCACGATCAATGAAGTCCTGTACCTTGCTCATCATCTCAAGCCTCTGCGGCCATCAGTCATAGTCACCACGCCGAATCTCGGACTCAAGCACCCGCCAGTCCTTTGTCTTGTGGCAGTCGAGCACCATGAAGCGATCCTGATCAATGCGCTTGAAGAGCGTCGTGTAGCCATGGCGCTCGACAGCAAAAAAGCGCTCGCGCTCGCCGGCGGCGTTGACCCGCTCGAGCAGCACGTCGTCATCGTAGACATCGAGATGGCTCGGGTCATTGTAGGCTTTCTGTGCAAAATCGAGCCCTTCCAGCAGTCCAAGGTGCAGTTTGCTGCCATCCGCAGGCCCACCCTGCTCCACGCGCTCGATGCAGTGATCCACCCGCGGGTGAATCCAAGTGTCCGGTAGTTCCTTCATGAGTATAACATATCTGTTATGTTTGTCTCCCCGGCCTGCTCCGGGAGGTGAGGGTGAGGCCGAGCCGCCCGCAGGCGGCCCGGCCCGTAGTGCCGACTCAGAAGAGCCCCGGCCCCTGGTAGGCCTTGATCCAGGCGTCCATCGCTCGCACGGGGCGATCGCCGAACTCGGCCATCAGCGCATCCGCCCGGTCCTCGACCCCCGCAGGCAGCGCCGGGTCGGTGGCGCTCCAGGCGACTGAGCACATGCCGCCGGCTGGCCCCCGGAAGGCCTCCCAGACGCGAAACACCTCGCGGCCGCGCACCATCGGCACGCCGGCAACGCTTGAGGCAGCCCGCCAGCCGTGCTCGGTGAGATACCACTGCTCGCACTCGTGCGCAGGCTCCGCGCCGCTATCCTCGGGCGTGGCTGCCGCCTGCCCGGACGGCGCGCCTGCCCGCGCCCGCTGCCCCGCCACCTGGCGCTCCCGGGTGCGCACAAGCTCCGTCCAGTCCGAGCAGCCGCACTCGCGCGCCTTCAGCGCAAGCAGGTCCTTCAGCCGCAGGCGACCGAGATCGGTGTCAGGCGCGAGCCCGCAGGCATCCGGCGCCATGCGACCGGCACGCAGTGCTCGCAGCGTCTTTCGGGCATCCGCCTTCAGGCGGCCAGGGGTGGGAATAGTTTGATCGGTCATTGGATGATCCCTCTGTGTCGACTGGCCCGATCAGCACCATCCCGCCTGGTACTTCCCGAGCGTTCGTCGAGAAGAATGACCATCTGCCACAAGGGCTTTGCTCGGTGCAGCCCCGGAGCGGGGGCTTTTCAATTGCGGGATTGGGTGGCCGGCACCAGCGACACGACTTGACGCTAGCACGGCGCAGGCGCGCCGCGCAAGCACAGCGGCGCAGGCCCTCAGCCGGGGCGGTGCAGGCCAATCGCCTGCCAGCCGAGTGAGACGAGCTGCGCCTGGTTCGAGCAGTGGAGCTTGCGCCGCAGCTGCTTCACGTAGCTGCGGATGGTGCCAATCGTCGAGCCCCGGGCGGCGGCGATCTCCGCGAGCGTGCGCCCGTCGAGCAGGTGCGCCAGGACGTCGGCCTCGCCCGGGGTGATGCGAAAGCGCCGGCGCAGATAGCGCCGGTCGATGCTGCTCGCCTCCCCGGTGCGCCGGCAGAGCACCAGGCGCAGGCCCTCCGGCACCCCATTGCCCTCGAATGGCAGCACCGTCAACTCGAGCCCACAGGCCCCACAGGGGTCATCGAGGTAGAGCGTTGCACCCGCGTGCAGCAGCGCCGCCCCAGGGTCGCGCAGCAGCATGGCGAGGCGGCGGTCCGCGCCCTCATCGGCAAGGCGCAGCCGGCCGCTCGCGCAGCGCACCATCGCGCCCGAACCGGCGAGCAGCGCCTCCGCCTCGCCCTGCAGCGCGGTGATCAGCCCGCTGCGGTCGCACTGAATGAGACCAAGCCCCCAGTTGCTCAAAAGCCCACTGCTCGCCTCGGACGCACGGCGCACCTCGGCAATCCGCCAGCGAAGCGCCATCGCGCGGCGCAGATGCGGGATGACCGTGTCGAGATCGCGCAGCGTCTCGGGGCGGATCGGCCCTGTCCCGCGGCCATTCTGCACGCTGATCCCGCAGTTCAGCTGCGGGCCAACCGGCAGGTAGCCAACGGCGAAGTGCGTAACACCGCCCGGCTCGTAGAAGCCCTCGAAGACCGCGCTGCCCTCGAACTCCTCGCGGCTCATCAGCGCCTCATCGGTGAGCGCACGCCCCGGGGAGCGGGCAAAGAGCTTGGGTCCAATCTCGTCGCGCGCAGCCCAGTTGCGGATGTAGTGCTCGACTTCCGCCGCGCTCACCCCCGAGGAGGCGCCCTCAACGATGATGCCGCCGCAATTGATGGTGAGTATGTGACAGAGATCCGTGGCGAGGTAGCGGTGCAGGGCCGCCACGTCCCAGGCCTCGCCCTCGGCCGCCCGGGCGTAGAAGCTCTCAATGACGCGATTGAATTCCGCCAGTCGTCGCTGATGCATGCATGGCACCCCACCCTGCCACGCTTTGACATTATCGCGCTTCGGGCGTCGTCGCAACCCGACACTTTTCCGGGGCACGGGCGACATCGCCCGGCGGCGGTGCCTGCACTCAGGGGACAGGGGGTTCGATCAGCGACGCGTCCTCGGCGTCGGACCGGTTGACCCGGGTGCTGACCGCGTGCAGCGCGATCACCTCGGAGTCAAGCCGCACGCTCGCCTCGCGGATCGCCGCATGGCGGGTGATCGCCGGATCCATCCAGGCACCGAGGCACGCCGGCGCGAGGATGAGTGGCATGCGCGGGTGCACCGTCGCCGCACGCGCCTTCGCCGGCACCGTGATGATGGCAAAGCCCGCCGGCGCGCCGTCCGGCGTGCAGGCGTAGACGCCGGCGAAGTAGAGCAGCGCGCCCTCGGCGTGGTAGTGGTAGTAGGGCTGCTTGCCGCCCTCGCCCGCCTGCCACTCATACCAGCCATCGGCCGGCACCAGGCAGCGGTGGTGGGCGAAGGCCTCGCGGAAGTAGGGGCTCGTTGCCACGCGCTCGGCACGGGCGTTGATCGGCGTCGGGCTCTCGGCGCTCGCCCAGTGCGGACGGTAGCCCCAGCGCAGCTGCTCGAAGGCCAGCGTCTCGGCGCGGGCGTTCAGTGTGAGCGGTGCCGTGCCCGGGGCGATGTTGTAGCGCGGCGTGTTGCCGCCGACATTGCGGGTGACGCCAAACTCCCCGGCGATCCGCGAGCGCGGCGAGTAGAGTGCGTAGCGCCCACACATGCCTGTCTCCTGCCAGCCGCCGCCGTTTCGGGCAGCCTAGCGCATCGCCGCGCGGGCGTCACCGTGCGGCCCCGGGTGCGAGAACCCCCCCCGGTGCTGGCGGCCTTGTGTGCCGCATTCACTCCCGGCCCCAGGTGAGCGCATAGGCGGCGGCATAGCACTCGCGCATGGCGGCGTGGCGCTCGCGCTCGGGCTGCGCCATGAAGTCCCGGGCGTGCCCGATGGCATCGGTCATGACCAGATACTCGAGCACCACGCGCAGCTGCTCCTCGCTTGCCGGCGAGCCACCCTCCTCGATCTGCTGCAAGCGCAGATCCACCAGCCTGGTATAGCCTGCGGACCCGCGGTGGGTGTATAGCATCTCCACAAAGCCACGCTCCCCGGGCGGCGTTGCGGCAAGCTCGCCGTAGAGCCGCTTCACCGCCGTACACGCCGACGCCGCCTGTTGATAGTCCGTCCAGTCGCGCACCACCGCCATCGCCGCGAGCCCGGGCTCCGTCGCCGCGTCCTGGAAAAGTCGCACCGACTCCCGCGCCGAGGCCGGCGAGGCCGCATGCAGTGCTGCGAGCAACACCACCATCAAGCCAAGGCCGCGTCCGATCTGTCTGCTTCGCATCGCTCCCCCTCCGAGTGCCGTTCAAAGGCGGCCTGCCTGCCGCCTGGCCGAGTCTAGCCACATTCGCCCCGTTCGCCCAGCGCAACGGACCAGAGGGCGCTGCGCGCAGGCCGTGTGCTGCTTGACATGTCTTTATTTTATTGTTATTATATTAAACATCACCTTCACGGAGAGCCCGCCATGATGCGAATCGCCTACCTGCCCGTCAATGACGCCTGGGTCGTGCTCTTTGGCGATGCCATCATCTCCATTGGCAGTGCCTGCCAGACCCTTTTCGCGTCGCGTGCGATCCTCGAGTCGACGCTCGAACACCTCGGGCTTCGTGTTGACGGCAACCGTGTTGTCTGCGTGGACTAGCGGGAGCCGGGCACTTTCCGGCACCTGCCTGGCGTTGACCGCTGGCCTTTATTTTCTGTATAATTAAGAATTTATCGGTACTGATCGCAACGGTGCCGACCACCAAACCGAGGAGCCCCGCCGCCCATGATCTGCTATCGCCACTACCCGCTTCAGCTCGACCGTGACGCCATCGGCCGCTGCCGCCTCCCACGTGGGGCTGAGATTGTCGGTGTCGACCCGGCCGAGCGTGCCGGCGGGGCGCTTCGCCTGCGCTGCCTGGCCGATGCCGCGCAGCCCGAGGAGGCGCGCGACTTCCGCCTGCTCTCCCTCGATGATTCGGAGAGCGCCCCGGTGCGCGCCGTCGGTGCGGTGGATGGCTTTCTGCTGGTCGAGATCGACCCCCCGGCGCCTGCTGGCAGCGTGCGCCTGTTCCTCGACCAGCACTATGACCGCAGCTGGGGCGACCCCACCTACGCCAAGGACGGGGATGCCGGGATCGACCTGCGTGCGGCGCTGACCGACGCCGACTCACTCACTCTCGCACCGAACAGCAACGCACTGATCCCAAGTGGCATCCGCGTGCGCCTGCCCCGTGCGCTTCAGATCGAGCTCCGGCCGCGAAGCGGACTCGCCCACAAGCATCGCCTGGCCGTCACCAACAGCCCCGCCACCATTGATTCCGGCTATCTCGGCGAGATCTTCGTGAGCCTCGAGAACCGCGGCCAGGCGCCCTACACGGTGGAGCGCGGCGAGCGCATCGCCCAGGCCGTGCTGATGCCCTATCAGCGCGCCGGCTTCGTCGCGGTCGACCATGCGGATGCGCTCGGCGAGAGCCTGCGCGGGGCCGGCGGCTTCGGCCACTCCGGGCGCCGATAGCCCCGCGCCCTGGCGGACAACGGCGCCATCAGGGCGCCGTCCTCCTGTGCGATCCTGCGGTGCCTCAGGACATGCCAGGGCCGCCCGCCCCGGACTCGACCCGCGCCTTCGGTGCGCGCTCCCCCGTTACCCGGGCGGTAAGCCCCCGGTGAGCAACGCCGCGCGCGGCCGCCGGCGCTTCCTGCTCGCGCGCGATGGCAAGCGCCTGGCGCAGCACGCAGAGAAGCTCATAGGCGTTTTTCGCATCGACACCGACGTGGGCGTGGTGGATGCCAAAGGAGCCGTGCGGCGGGTGCCCGAGCGTGCCCTTGGCAAGTGTCAGCACCGCATCGAGCTGCTGGCAGGTCTCAAGACTTGCCTCCTTGCGCGGCCTGTCAGCCGGTGCCGACTCGCTCAGCACCCCCATGCGGGCGATCTCGCCGATGTACTCGAACTGCCCGATCCCAACGCGCATCAGAAGCTCAAGGGCAAGCCCCATCGACTGCGCCTGGCGCTCGCTCATCGTCATCACGACCTGCCGGTCTGCTGCCCCGTCTGTCATCGACCCTGCTCCCAGGCTTTTTCGGCTGGCCACGAACACCGCGGCGCACCACACTTGATTTCCTCTATTCTATCACGCACCGCGATCCTCCCAGGCGTCCGGATGCTCGACTGATAGATTTCTTTCACGATCTATCAGTTTTCCGAACATTGATAGGCCCCTCGCCGGAGGGATCACGTTTTTGCACCGAGAGGCGGCGTCCCACGCGCCTCCCCCTCGATCGCAACGCTGCAGCGCCAGTAGACCCCGGGCGCAAGTGACTGGACGCCCTCGGCGCGCTCAAAGCCCTGCGCTCCCGCTGCTGGCAGCAGGGAGCAATCGCTCATGGATAAACCTCGATTCATTGACTCCTCTTATAGTCTGTATATTATTTTTTGCCGATCAAACCCCGCGGCCGGCGGGGGTCGTGATACACTGAAAAGACAAAGCCGCGCAGCAGGAGCGCACCCGCATGGCAGCAACACCACCGTTGGTCAGCGTCGAGTATTTTGTCCGCCCGGACCGCAATTACTGCTTTGCGACCATGGCGGTACGAAGCGATGTTGCCGATGGCGATCTCAGGGCTGCCTGGTGGGTGGGCGATCAGCTTGTGGTCGGCTCGGCCGAGGGCACCCCCGTGCTTGCGCTGAAACGACTCGAGGGCGAGGCGCTTCGCCGCATGCAGGCGATGTACGGCCTGCTGCTGGCCGAGGTTGACGCCGGCGGCTTTGTGCGCCACTTCGACCTGCCGATCACAGGCGGTGCGCAGGCGAGCGGCTCGCTGCTCTAGCGCTTGCGCCTTGCGAGGCGACTGCCCGCTATGCTCCACTGAGCTCTCGAGACGGAGGGGGGTGGATCAATGTTTGGCTGGCTCGCGCACCGCACCGAGAAAAAGCGCATCGAGAAGCTCACGGGTGTGTATCGCCGCGCGAGCAGCGATCAGCTCGCCGCCTGCATCCTGGGTGTCTGGGTCGTGCGCGGGCTCCTGCTGACACCGGGAGCCGACGCTGTCGGTGTGCGGATTTTTCATTATGTGCGCGGCGCGGAAGTGCCGCTCACCGACTGGGAGCAGGGCTTTCTCGCGCAGGGCGATGAGAGCATGGCGCTTGCGATCAGCCACCACCTGCTCACAAATCACGCGGTGAGCTACCCCGACTCTGGCTACGGCGCGCCGGTACGCGAGCTGTGGGACGCGCTCCTCTCGGACACCAGTGCGCTTGCCGCCACCCCCCTGCCGCTCACGCCCGAGTTACAGGAGATTGTCGACCAGGCCGATGTCAGCCATCAGGCGCTCATCGCCAGGCCGCGCGCGATCCTCCCCCACTTCATGGTCCCGGGACACCCCCTGAGTGCCGAGCTCCTTGAGCGCGACAAGCTCGCCCGGCAGATGCTCGGGGAGTAAGCGGCCCCGACCGCGCTCAGGCAGATCCGGCGCCAAGGCGCGCCATCAGCGATGCCGCGCGCAATGGATGCTCTCCAGTGTGTTCATCATGGGCGCCTGCGCGGTGCCCGCCGCCGGGTGCTCGAGCGCCACCCGCGCATGGAGATTGAGAGCGCTTGCGGGCTGTCGCCGCACTGACCTCCAATCCACCCGCGGGCGGCCCTGGCTGGATCAGGCCGCCCGGGGTTCGATCAGATCGGGGAGCGGCTCGCCGCTCTCACCAACCCAGTCACTGAAGGGGTTGGCGATGGCAAGCCCGATCACGCGGCTCGCATCGCCCGGGGTGGGAAAGACATGGTCGCGGGCAAAGACCAAAACACCCGCCTTGCGGACGATGACACCCTGCTCCACCAGGCGTTCGCGCTCGCGCTCCTGCTCGCGCAGCGGGCGCCTCGCGCCATCCCCCGCCCCGCCGGCAGGCTCGGCGCAGCGCGAGCCCCGCAGCACGCAAAGCCCGCTTGCGGTCAGCACCGCACGCGCGTCGGCTCCGCGCACCGTGCAGGTGTACTCCTCGGCGCCCGCCGCGCGCGCCGTCCCCGCCTGGTCATCGAGAATGTCCACGCCAACGGCGCCAAGCAGGCAGTTCGCGGTCTCAACGAGCTCATCGCAGTCGGCCTGCAGCGAGGGGGTGAGGTGCGGACAGGTGCCGGCGCGGTCGTTGCGAATCGCATAGCGCGAGACGCTGCGGGCGATCTCAAGGGCGCGGTACTCGAGGTAGAGTGCATGGGCCTCGGTCAGCGAACTGTTGCTCGAGATCACCACCAGGGCGCGGTCCCAGTCCGCTCGCTTCTGCTCGTGCGTCTCGAGTCGCCTGCTAATCACCCCGGCCTTGCCGATGTAGCAGCTCTGCGTCCCCTGCCGGCTCTCGCGCACCAGGAAGTAGATCCCAACCCGGCCAGCCTCCGGCATGCCAAGAAAGGTCATGAGGTGGCGGCGCGGCACATCGATCACCTGGAGGTTGCGCGTGGTGAACTCGGCGATGCGAATGCCCCGGGGGTCGCCGGAGGGGAGAAAGAGCTGAATCGTCTTCGGTCGGCCTGTCAACACACCACGCTCCCGGGCCTCTTCTGCGGGCCCTTCACCGGTCGCGGGCGTCAGCGCGCCATCACGGCAGCATCCGACTCTCCCGCTGGAGGGGCGGGGCGCTTCGCCGCGCACCCTCCTGCTGTCTGTTGAGGCCGATCATACACCGGATTCCGGAAACTGCCAATAATTTCGTGTTTATTAATTAAGGCAGGGCCGGCGGGGCGCAAACCCTGCTGCCGGGGCGGCAGGTGTGATGGGCTGCCCGCCGCGCGCGCCAGGCCGTGGGTTACTGCCCGGCGAACGGGGGGAGCCCCCAGAGCACGGCGGAGCAGGCAAGCGCCACCGGGCCAGGGATGCGCCGTCTGCCCGCCTCCCAGTCCTCGTAGGTGCGCACCGGGACCAGCAGTGCCCGGGCCGCCTGCGCCTTGCTCGCCACCTTGCCGCGCTCGGGCTTCAGGCGCTGGCGCCACTGACTGAGCGCCTCGGGCGTCATTGGCCCACCCCGATGGGTGCGGTGTCGGCGAAGGGGATCGCCCTGTACAGCCGGCCGTTATAGCCCGGCTCGACGTGAGCGGTCCGCGCGGCGTCAAAGAGCACGCCCACCTGCCCCTGGTCGCGGGAGCGAATGGTGCCGGTTGCGCCTGCCTGGACCAGCAGGCGGCCGTCCGTGTGGTGGACGTCGCGGGTGACGATGATGCGGTCAAAGTCTGTCATGGCGCCCTACTCCTCGCCGGTGAGTACATCCCAGCGCTCGACCGCCGCGTCGAAGAAGGCGGCGAGCGGATGGCCCTCGGTGTGCATCCGGGCTGCAACCTCATCCCAGCTCTCGTCCGGCACACTGATCCCGGCCCGGTAGCATTCGGCGCGCACCCGGTCCTCGAGGGCGGTGAGATCTGCACACTGGGCGAGTTCGTCACGGTACTGCGTCTGCTTGCTCATCGGCTCTTCTCTCCTGTCTGGCGCGCCATCCATGGCGCGCGCCACCTGTCAGTCGTCGTCCAGCACAATGTCGTTGTCAGCGCACCAGTCGCGGGCGATGCCCCGTCCGTGCCGCAGGGCTTCCTCCCTGCTCGGGAACGGTCCCGCGTCCGCGACGAGGGTGTCCACGAAAGCACCCGTGTCGCTGTCAACGACCACCGTCACGTACCAGCCCAGAGCGAAGTCGGACTCATCGTGGGCGTCGATCTCCTCCTGCGTCAGCTCCTCGACCTGGTAGTAGACACCATCATCGCCGCTGCCGAGATAGCTTGCGCAATCGGGGTCGAAGCAGACCACCCGGGTCATCGTCGGCGGCGTGTTGGCGGCCTCCTCCATCGCGTAGTGGCTATCCCAGTCATGACTCGGGCAGTGCGCCATATTGGAGATCCTCGCTGTCTTTGATAGTGCCCATTATACTCCACGCATTGCGTGGTGTCAATACGGGATAATGCGTCTATTTGCGTTTGACTTGGAATTCCGATGGATGCGCTTGGGTGGGGTGGCGGCCAGCGGGCTCATCACCGGCGAGAGCCCCGCCGAGGTCGAGAGCTGGGATGCCCGCGTGAGCCGCATCGGCCGCTGACTCCACAGGAAGAACAACCGCTAGCCGCCCGGGCTTCCCCGGGCGGCCTTCTTGTTGCGCCCGAGGCGCCATCGGCAGTCAGCAGAACACGGGCGCTAGCCTGCGCCCGCCAGCTGCCTCGGCCTAGCGCCCCGAGGGTGTCGGCGCGCTCGCCGAGGTGCTCGGTCGGGTGGCGGCACGTGCCTCGCGCTCGGCAAGCTTGCGCCTGGCCCGCGAGGTCTCGACAAAGCGCTCAAAGCGCGTCAGCGCCGCCGCCTTCGGGATCTCCCCCACCCGCCCGTCCTTGCCGTGGAAGAAGGTCTGGTTGGCATCGAAGACAAAGGAGCGGACCACGTCGTAGACCCGCATGCCGCCCGTGCCGCCCTCAAACATCGACTCACGGGCGTCGACATCGAGCTGCTCGGTCAGCTTCAGCAGGTTGGTGCCTGTTGCGCGCACCCCGAGGATGAACTCGCCGCTAAAGCCCTCGAGCCCCTCCCGGTCGTGGCGCAGGAAGTCTTCCTGGTAGGCCTCGAGGATCTTCATGACAGCGGGCTTGAGCTTGGTAAAGTACTCGGCGCCGGCCGGGCGCTCGTAGACATCGCCGGTCGCCGCCTCCGCCGCACGGATCGCCTCGACAATCGGGAAGGACTCCCACTCGGGCCGAATCGGCGTGTACGGGCAGTCCTCCCAGCCAAACCCCTGGCGCTCGATATGCTCGCGAATACGCGTCAAGTCCGTCATCCCCTGATCCTCACGTTGTTTGTCCCTTGACTCCATTTTACCACTGCCAGGCAGGCGCCGGGGCGCGGGACGCTTGCAGTGGTGCGCGTGGGTGCCGGCGGCGCGCCTGTTAGGCGTCGGCCAGGCGCTCTGCGAGATAGCAGCCGAGCGGGTCGTCGCCATCGTACCCGCGACTGACCACGCCCGGCAGCGTCTCGACAAGGACGTATTCGATACGGCTATGCTCGAGGTAGTAGCAGGTCACGCCGGCAAAGCGGCTGCGGAAAAACTCCACCGCGTAGTCATCGGCAAGGCGCAGGTGGTGATCGTAGCCGAGGGCCGCCTCGAGCGCCCTGTAGGCCGCCGCACCAAGGCGCCGGCGGAAGGTCTCGGCGCTCACCGTCCGCGCCTGATCAACCATCGCCTCGACTGCCTCCGCCGTGAGCCCCACGCAGCGCCCAAGATACAGGTTGTGCATGCGGCCTCCCGGCGACATCCCGACTTTCTTTAATTATACGTTTATGAATTAGGAAGTCAAGTACCAGAGCAATCAATGGGTGTGAAGGCAGCCCACGGCCAGGCGCACAAGCGCATCACCCGCGGCCGGTTGCGTCGCGCCCGCTCGGCCGCGGCCATCTCGGCAAGCCAGGGGGCGATTGCCTGCGCCATTGCCGGATCGAGCTCCGCACCCGCGCCTCCCCTGCCTGGTCTCCTGTCCCGTCTCTCCGCCATAACCCTGCCTCCCTTACGCACTGCGCCAGTCTCGTGTGGTGAGCTCCAATCATAACAGATGGCAGCAACAGCCATGCGAGAACAAGAACCGCGCCGCTGCCCAACGCCCGGGTGGCGGCGCCCCCTGGCCGCCCCTGCTTCACGCATGCACGGATTCGTGACCGCGCGCACATTTTATTGAAACTTTATTATTGACGGATGCCGGCGCCACGGTATACTGCCCCCATGCCCAGGGCGCCAGCAGGTTGCCCCGGGCGCACACTCAACCACCGTGGAGGTGAGCACCATGTATGAATTCATCAATGACAGTGCGCTGAGCGCAGCCGAGATCGAAGCAGCCCTCGAGGCCGGTGTGCCCGTCAACCTGGTGCACGACACCCCCGAGCTTGCCTGACCGACCAATCGTCCTCACTTGCTGATTGGATCTTGGCCCGCCCTGGTGGCGGGCCTTTTCTTGTCCCGCACTCCCCGGGAAGGGGCAGATGCCCGCCCGCGCCTTGACTTTTTTATATATTTATGCTATATTATTTGTGAATGCGGGACTCCCGCGACAACCGGAGCACGCCGATGAGTGGCACCACCACGAATGACTTTGACGCCGACGCCTATCTCGCGATCAATCGCGCGGTGCGGCCCCACGCGAAGGATGTCATCCTCTCCACTGATGCGGTGCGAACGGTGGCTGATCTGGACCGGGTGGCCATTCACGGGCGCTGCCGCCTGATCCATGAGGCCGACACCTTCTTTGGCGGCGAGGAGTCGATGGACTTCGTCTCGCCGGTGCTCGAGAACCCGACCTGGCTTACCGTCGCCATCCAGGCGCAGGCGATGATCGAGTGCGTGGGTGATCGCCACCATGTGTTCCTGGAGGCGCTCCATGAGCATCCGGGCGCGACCGACATCGCCACCTACCGCTTCGTCATGGGCTCCTGACGGCGTCATTGGCTTTGGGGAGGTCGTGGGGGCGTTCGTGAGGTCCCTGAAGCCGGTCTGCGGACTTCTCCATGGGCCAGTCCGAGCAGGCAGTAACGCCGGGCGTGCGCTCGCCAGAGGACTGGCCCGCCCGGTGCGCACTACGTTGTCGAGGCAAGCCATGCCTCTGCGTCCAGTGCCGCCATGCAGCCCGTGGCCGCCGAGGTGATCGCCTGGCGGTAGACCTGATCCATCACGTCGCCGGCGGCGAACACGCCCGGCACGCTGGTGGCGGTCGCATTGCCGGCCAGTCCGCTGCGCACCTGGATGTAGCCACCCGCCATCTCCAGCTGCCCCTCGAAGAGGCCGGTATTGGGCGTGTGGCCGATGGCAATGAAGACGCCTGTGACGTCGAGGTCGCGCGTCCCGCCACCGGTGCCCGCGGCAAGGCGCGCGCCGGTGACGCCACTCTCATCGCCGAGCACCTCGGTGAGCGCGTGGTTCCAGATGATGCTGATCCTGCCGGCCGCCACCCTGTCCATCAGCTGATCCTGGAGGATCTTCTCCGCGCGCAGGCGCCCGCGCCGGTGGACCAGTGTAACGTGCGCGGCGATGTTCGACAGGTACAGCGCCTCCTCCACCGCCGTGTTGCCGCCGCCGATCACCGCCACCCGCTGGCCCCGATAGAAGAACCCATCGCAGGTCGCGCAGGCGGAGACCCCCCGGCCCATGAACGCCTCCTCCGAGGGCAGCCCGAGATAGCGGGCGCTCGCCCCGGTGGCGATGATGAGCGCATCACAGGTGTAGGTGGCCTGGTCGCCCGCCAGGCGGAAGGGGCGCGCCGAGAGGTCGGCTGTGTGGATATGATCGACCATGATCTCGGTGCCAAAGCGCTCGGCGTGGGCGCGCATGCGCTCCATGAGCGCCGGGCCCTGCAGCCCCGCGGCGTCGCCCGGCCAGTTCTCGACCTCGGTGGTGGTGGTGAGCTGGCCACCGAGCTGCAGCCCGCTCACCATCACCGGGGAGAGGTTCGCGCGGGCGGCGTAGACGGCGGCGGTGTAGCCGGCCGGCCCCGAGCCGAGTATCAGTAGCCGCTGGTGGCGGAGTGTGTCCATGGTTCTGCTCCTTCCCTGGTTGGTGCACGCCGCAACCCCGCGCTCGCGCCCGATTGCGGGCGCAGATCAGCGCCGAGTGCGCGCATCATGAGTGCACCAGTATACCACGCCTCGCGCGCGCCATCCCATCGCAACGGCACAGTGCTTGCGCGCCCAGCTCAGCAGTTTTAATTTCATCTTAATAAATAAAACTGTCCGCACTGCGGGCCACCACGAGTGAGGCGATCATGCGCATCCGGCTTACCGCACTAACGCTGGCGATGGCACTGCCCATCCTCTCGACACAGGCCCTGGTCGAGAGCACCGAGGCCTATCGCCTGACGGTGCCCTTCAAGGGCCTGAGTGCCTCCGTAAGCCCCGCGCCTGACGCGCCGCCCGCTGCGCCCACCGAGGCCGAGGTCTGCGCGGGCATCGCCATTGGCGAGAGCTGTGTGCTCGAGGGGGAGACGGTCTTCTACGCCGGGAGTGTGGACGCCCGCCGTGTCTATTTTGCCGATGCAGCGCAGGCCGACTGGCTACAGTGGCAGCAATACCCCGACGAGCTCTCTGGCACGAACAGCTTCAGCGACGGAATCGCCAACACCGACGCGATTGTCGCCTCCGGGCTTGGCAACCCCCAGGCGGCCCTCGCCTGCCGGGCGCGCGGCGAGCGCTGGTTCCTGCCGGCACTCTTCGAGCTCCAGCTTCTCTCAAGCCCCGCCTTCGCGGGCAGCGGCAGCGCGCTTGCCACTTCGCCCGATGCGCACTGGACCTCGACGCAGTACTCGAGCAGCCCGACCGAGGCGCTCTCCACCGCCCCTGCCGGTGGCTCAACGCAGCCGACCTGGAAGGCCCATCACATGCCCGTCCACTGCGCACGCCACGCCCCGTAGGGTGATCGACCTGACGCGCCGCCCCGGGCGTTCACCGCCGGGGCGCTCGCAACCGCCCTGCCAGGTTCGACCCAATGGCGCGGCTCGCCGCTGAACGCCTGATCCACGCCCGCCAACATGCCAGCGCTGCCCGAGGCACTGCAACGCAACCAGGATTGACTTTATTTAAGTTTTATTATATAATACCCATCTGGTCATTGATGAGGTAACGCCATGTCACGCGTCGACCCGAAGGTGCTGCAAAGCCTGCGCGCGGATCTCAAGTCCATCGTCAACTACAACATCGAGGGCGAGTACGACGACTTCCTCGAGAACTTCGGCGCTGTTGTCGCGCGCGCTGGCGTCGAGGCGGCCGACCTTGATGCCGCGAAGGAGACACTTGATCGCAGGCTCGATCTCGCAGGACCCCAGCACACCGCCAGTCAGATGTGTGTGGACGCAGCCCGCGCCCTTGCGCGGATCAGCGACGGGCATATCTACTGCGCGCTGGTTCGCATCCAGGACGCCTGCCTCTAGGCGGCGTCCTGCGACACGGGCCTCGGCGTTTTTAGTAAAATGGAAATTAAACCAACAGGGAGCCACGCCATGACAGACCCCGTCTTTCCAGATCGTATCGATCCCGTGCGCACCGTCGAGGGTAAGCGCGCCCTGAAGGCGCTTGCCGACGACGTGCTCGAGGCGGTGGGCGAGCAGATGCTTGCCGCCGGTGAGGCCGGACACTACCGCATTGGCAACATCGATTTCGGCGAGCACATGACGGGGCGGTTCATCACCCTGTGGCACCCCGACAACAAGGGCCTGGGCGTGCTGGCCGCGATCGAGACGTCCGAGCCGGACGGGCTTGGGGACAAGGTGACCTGCTACCTCCAGCACCGCTTCGCCAAGCCCAGCCTGGTGCGCGCCGAGCCCGACAAGCGCCACATCCTGGTCCACATCGCCGGCAGCGCGCGCTTTCTCGACAAGCCGAGTGTGGAGGCGATTCGCACCGAGGCGCGCCGGATGCTCGAGCGCCACCCGCGCATGGATCTCGAGAGCACCTGCGCGCCCTGACGGGCAAGCACCGGACAGGCCCAGCGGCGTCGCCCGAATCAGGCCGCGCCAGGCTGCCAGCCCCTAACCAGCAGGCACCCAACAACCACAAGAGGAGTCAGCACCATGGCCAAGGACTATCGGAATAACTTCGGCGAGCTTGCCTACAACGACGCCAACAAGCAGCGCTTCCTGCGCGAGACCCGCGCGCTGCTGCGCCGTGTCGCAGCCCGCCTCACCGCCTCCGGCGTCGCCGCGGAAGCGAGCGTGCGGGTCAACAAGGGCGGCATCGCCGTTGGCGGCGACGTCTATCTCGATGTCGCGCTGCCGGGCGGACAGAGCGGGGTGCTGCTCACCGTCACCCACGCCAGCTTCTCCCCCCGCCGCCCCGATGGCGTGGTCGCCTACGCGCAGTTCCGCGGCGCCGAGCGCCATCGCGCGCTGTCGCGCTCGGCAAGGGGGCCCTGGCGTACCCGCATCATCGGCAGCAACGTGACCCCGCGGGAGATCGATGAGGACACCCTGGTGAGCTGCTGTGCGGAGATGCTCCGCCTCCACCCCGAGCGCCACGTCGCCTGCGAGGCCGAGGCGTGTGCGGCGCCAGCGCCCTAGCGGCTCGCCGCAGCGCCCAGAGGGTCCGCGGGCACCGCCGCGGGCCTTTTCCAATTGACTTATTATTTAATTTGTAGTATATTAATAAAACAGTCGGCGGCAACAGGTCGCCAGACACACACAAGGAGCCATCCCATGGCCATGAACTGGAAGCGCGCCGGGCGCGGCGTCGAGGTCCTCGAGGGCCTGCCCGAGCACATTCGTATCGATCTTCGCAGTGACGTGAACGGCAACGCCGTCTCCCGTCTCATCAATCGCAAGAGCAGCCTGCCGCGGGAGCCCCAGCGCGAGGTGCGGGGGACGCTGCACTCCGTGCGCAGGACCGCCGAGTGCTGGACCGAGAACCTCCCCGCCTGAGGCGGGCGCCGCTGCGACGGGGCCATGAACACCATGCGCCTGTGCTGCTACCATCACAGTGCGCCACCGGAGTAGGGCTATGCACGACGACAACCCACAGCAGTCCGCCGAACACCTTCGCGCGTGCCTGGTCGAATCACTGACCCGGGCGATGGTTGCGGAGCTACGCGCCTCTGGCGAGCAGCTGTACGCCTTTGCGCGCGAAGGCTTCGCGGGGTGTGACAATCTTGATGCCGCCGAGCTGGTCGAGATGCTCTTTGATCGCGGACTACACAGGACGACCACCGACCCCGTGCTTCGCAAGGCGCTCGGCCCGCAGAGGGGCCCACGGCTGTCGGTCAGCACCGAGGATGCAATGCGTGAGCGGCTGCTGCTCGCCCTTGGCGATCCGGACACGCTCGAGGATGCGCGCCACCGCGTGATTTCGGCGCTTGATTTTGACTCCCGCTATGTGGTGCTCGACCACGCAGGAGGCTTCGGGGCCGGTGCGGCGGAGAGCACCTTTATCGGCTCCCTGCGCCTTCAGTGCCGCCGTGACGGACGGCGGCTCACCGCGCAGCTTGACGCCGCGTTTGTGCCCGGCAGTGCTTCGCTCCAAAGCCTTCGCGCCGTCGAGATTGACGAGCGCGGCAGGCACCTCGGCCCGATTGAGTCCCCCGAGTGGCACCCTGGCAACGGAGCGCCACCCCGTGGCACCACTTCACATCGCAGACAGCCACCCGGTGGAGACCCCGAGCCATGAGTGACTGGACACTGGAGCGACTCTCGCGTGCCAATGCGGCCGTGCTTGAGCACAGCAAGGAGGTCGTGCTTCGCGAGGGCGATCTCGAACACCTGATCGTCTGGATCGAGCCTGCCGCCATCGGCTCGATGCTCGCCCTCGCCTTCCCGGTGCCCGCCGGGGACGACGATCGCACGAAGCTCGGACTGATGCTCCGGGCGCTCTGCCGGGAGGCCGGAACGCCTGCCGCCTCCGTCTCGATGTCTGCCTGGCAGTCGACCAGCCCCGACTACATCGCAAGCGGCGGGCGGCCCTCCGATGACCCCGATCGCGCGGAGGTGCTGGTGGTCAGCACCGAGCACACGACGCTTGGCACGCATACCCGCAGCGTGCTGATGCACCGCGACCCGCAGAACTGGCATGACGTGCGCTTCGGCGCCGTGACTGACATGCCGCCAGACGGTATCAGCGGGAACGTCCAGGGGCGCTTCCAGGGGCTACTCACCGACCACAGCGTGCCCCTCGATGATGAGATCAAAGCCTGGGCGAAAAAGGCGCTGGCAGCGCTGATCGCCGAATACCATCGATCGAGCGAGGCGCAGCCCGATGACGCCGGGCCGGGGCTGCACTGAGACACCCCCACGGCCGCAACAGCGAGGAGTCGATACCCACATGTCGAGCGAAGCGCGATTGATCGCCGGGCAGGACCCGGTGGCCATGATCGATGACGGTGCGCCGATCCCCGGCGCCTGCCCGGCCTGCCCCTTCAACGAGGGGCGCAACCAGGACGCCACCGAGGCGCAGACCCATGGCTGCCTGCCAAGCGAGGGGGAGATCCGCGCGCTCTATCGCGACGGCGAGGTCTGGGCCTGCCACGAGCGACCACACCGGACTTGTCACGGCTTGCGCCATCACGCCCGCACCCACGGCCTGCCCGCCCCGGGGCGCCCGACCCTTGGCGAGCGCGGCGAGATCCACCATGGCGACTGAGTGGTCGCTCGAGGCTGCGCGGCGCTTTGTCATCGGGCACGCCGCGGGCCCTGGCGATGCCGGCCTTGCTGCGCGCATCAATCGCACCGTGCAGACCCGCGGGGCGAGCGGGAGCGACCTTGATCTGAGGTAATTATTTTGTTTTCCAAAATCAATGGACGCCCGAGGATCGCCTTCCTTTGGCAGCAGTAACCCTCGCCTCGGCACTGATTCTCACCGGCTGCATCTCGGAGATCGGCACCGAGAGCGCGTCCTGCGAGCACGAGATCGAGGAGATCACCTTTACCGTTGACTAACCGCCCTGCCTGGCCGTGGCGCGCGCCGTGCACTAGCGCGGGCGCCACTGCACGGCGGCGAAGATGGCGCCGGTGATAAAGAGCGTCTGGCCGATGGTGAGAAGCTGGAGATTTGCCACCATCACGTTCTCGCCGAGTGTTGGATCGCCAAGCAGCACGCCACCGGCAATCATCTGAATGATGCCCAGGACACCCAGGAGCACGCCGCCGCGCTCACGCGGGGCGGGGGCGAGCCGTCGCCGCGGCCCGCCACCTGCGATCGGCGCAATGGGTTCGTCGCCAAACTCCATCTCCGGCTCCATGCGTGCGCGCAGGTCGGCCTCGCTCGCCGGCTCAACCCCAAGCACCTGGTCGTCATCGACCCCGGCCACCTTCAGATGAAAGGCCTTCAGCGCCTTCTCGCGGTTGTTGGCAACCACGAAGGCCGTGTCAATCCCGTCCCCATTGCTGTACTCGACCTTGTACTGCCTCATGCGCGCGCTCCTCGTTGCTGGTAGGGTCGAGCACAGCATAGCGCAGGACAGCAGCAGGCGTCATGGCACGCCCCGCGAAGCAGTGTCGCCATCGCGCCACCCCCATACAACTCATCACTTCTGATAAGTTATCTGCGAAGGCCTCGTCGCAACACTGTCACCTAACAAAAAACGATAACCAGACCCTCAAGGGCTATGATATATTTTATAAAAATAAAAATAATATGGAGTCGTACATGGCAAGCCTCCTTGAGCCGAATTTGAAGGTCATTAGCAACTCGCTTGATAAGGCGCGCATGGGGATTGACAGCTTTCAGCGCGAATATACATGGCAGCGCAAGCACATGGTCGACCTCATCAATGATCTGACCTCCTATTTTCTTGACGCATTCAGCCCATCCCATGCCCCGCGGGATGTCGAGAATTACCCGTTCTATCCCCTGGGTGATATCTACACCTACAAAAAGGGGTCTGTCAGCATGATCGTTGACGGACAGCAGCGACTGACGAGCCTCACGCTGCTCCTGACGTACCTGCACCACCGCCAGCAGGCGCTTGCGCGTCCGGACTACGAGGTCGTCGACCTCCTGCCCTATGTCTACTCACCGAAATTCGGCGAGAAGATGCTCAACATTGACTGCCCGGATCGCAACGACACCGTCCTCGATCTCCTTGAGAATGGCCGCGGCACGCGTGCGCCGCGCAATCCCTGCTCGAAGAACCTGCTGGATCGCTACGCAGACATCGAGGACGTTTTCCCGGACGAGATCACGGGCGACGCCCTGTTCTACTTCTGCACCTGGCTGGTCGAGCGGGTGGGATACATCGAGGTCAGCGTCGACTCCCCCCAGGCTGCCTACATGGTCTTCGAGATGAAGAACGACCGTGGACAAAGCCTCGACATGAGCGATCTGCTGAAAGCCGCGATCATCCCCCAGATCAGCTCGGAGGAAGAGCAGCGGCGCGTGGATGCGACCTGGAAGGGCATTTCCCGCAGCCTGCGAGAGAGCGCGCGCGACGGGTTTACCGCCTTCTGCAAGGACTGGTTCCGCGGCTGCTATGCACAGACCATCAAGAACGGCGGCGGGACGCGTACGGCCGACTACGAGCGGGTCGCCATGGAGTGTCATCGCTGGCTCAAGGACAACCACGCGCTCCTGGGCCTTCGCTCCTCGCATGACTACGCCCGCTTCGTCACCCGCGACATGCGCTTTTATGCCAGCGCCATGATCAGGATCCAGAACGCCGCAGAACTGCCGCGCAAGGGACTCGAGTCAATCTACTACCTCCACGACCGCAAATTCTCGCTCTACCCCCAGGCGCTGCTCGCCCCCCTTGTCCCTGGCGACAGCGATGAGACCGTCACCCAGAAGCTCGCACTGGTGGCCGACTACCTGGACATCTGGCATGCGCGGCGCACCTGGTGCGGGCAGAAGATGACCGAGAACGCCAACCGGGCAGCGATCTTTACGCTCGTGCGCGATATTCGCGGCCTTGCCGTCGAGCCCCTCTCGCTTGCGCTCAGAAAGCGCCTCGACAGCATGACCGAGTCCTTCGCGAGAAACCCCCGCCTGCGCCTGCGCGCGCCGACCAACTACCGCTGCATCAAGCACATTCTCGCGCGCCTCGCGCACTGGGTTGACCAGGAGAGCGGACAGCCCTCGTCCTTCCCGGACCTGGTGCTCAGCCGTCGCGGCACCGGCAAGACCCGGGCCTTCGAGATCGAGCATGTGTGGCACAATGACCACGGCGCGTTTGCGAACCACTTCGAGCATGAGCATGATTTCGATGACATGCGCAACCGCATCGGCGGACTCGTCCTGCTCCAGCGTGGCGTCAACCAGAGCCTTGGCGACAAGACCTATGAAGAGAAGCGTGCCGGCTACCTGGTGCACAGCCAGAACCTCTTGACCCAGAGCCTTCACCCGCACGCCTACGACAGCAACCCCGGCTTCATGCGCCTGATCCGCGAGACCGGCCTCCCCTTCCGGGCGATGCCATCCATCGGGCCCGAGGAGATCGCCGAGCGTACCGCGCTCTACGTGCGCATTGCCGAATGGGTCTGGAACCCCTCGCGCCTTGACCTCGATGGTCTCAAGGCGCCTGCGCCGATGCCGCTCGCAGAGCTCTCCGGGCAAGTCGATGACGTGCCGCGCGATGACGAACGCGGGGCGCTTCGCCTGCAGTTCTGGGGCGCGCTGCTTGAGTCCGCCGCGCGCATCTCGCCGCTCCACGCAGCGGCGAGCCCCGGCCGCCTGGGCTCCGTGCAGGTTAATCGCGATGGGCTTTGCTGGCGCTACTCCGTCAGCAATGACGAGACCAAGGCGGCGCTTAGCCTTGAGGCGCTCGAGGCATCCATTGGCGCGGAGATTTTCGATGCGCTGCTCGCAGAGCGCGCGGTGATCGAAGCCGAGTTCGGCGGGGCGCTGGCGTGGTTGCGCCCTGGCGACAAGGGCGGCCCGCGCATCGAGCACTCAACCCCCGGTGGGCTCGCTGATGGCACGACATGGACGGGCGCCATCAGTGGCTCCGTCGCGGCCATGACCCGGCTGCACGCAATCTTGCTCCAGCGGATCGAGGCTCTCCCCATCGCACGGCGAGCGTCGCAGAGTCGTCTGGCCGCGGGCGACCCCGGGCCCTGGTGCCTGTCAACACGCTCAGGTATTCGCGCAACCGGACACCTCAGCGAAGACGGGTTCGTTGTTAAGTCAGGCTCCCGCGCCCGGGCCGTGGCAAGCCCATCGCTGGCCGAGGCCTACCAGACTCTGCGCTCGAGGCTCCTCGAGAGTGGTGTTCTCGAGGCGTCACCAGGGGGGCTGGTCTTTCGAAGCGACCATGAGTTCTCGTCCCCGAGCGCGGCCGCCTCTGTGCTCTCCGGCAACAACGTCAATGGGCTCAATGTCTGGCGGCGCAACGACGGCAGCGCTCTGCGCGACCACCTGATCGAGGCGTGAGCCGATTACCACGCCTATTCGGCTCACGCCATGAGCCGAATAGGGGCGCCTTCGAGACCACCCGGGCAATGATCAGCAAAGCTTCCAGCGCGCGCTTGCACCTGCACTAGATCGCACGTACGGTGCGATTGATCTGCCCGTCGCCGCCAAGGGATCTGTCGCCACGTGGTGCAACTTGTCCTCTACGATCGCGATGTCGCCCGCGCCGAGCGCACCGCTGCGGTGCTGCGCTTTACCGGCCACGAGGTGGCCTGTGCCCATGCCCCTGACACCGCGCTGCCCCTGATCACCGGCACCACCCCCGCGCTCGCCCTGGTGACCCTGGAGGCGGCCAACGACCCGGCCACCTCCGTGATCCACGCCTGCGATACGGCAAGCCCCGCGATCCCGGCACTGGCACTCGCCCCACCGGGCGGGACGCCGCCGCCCAGGGCCTCCATGCCAGCCTGCTACCTCGGCACCCTCGAGCTGCCCTTGCGCCAGGCGGAGCTCGAAGCCGCCCTCACCCAGGCGCTCGCCCGCAACGCCCGCTCGCGGGCGCGCAAGCAGGCGAGGGACTCAGGCGCCGTGCGCCTCGCCGGCCAGAGCACATCGATGCGCGCGGTGCGCCAGCTGATCGGCCAGGTCGCGGCCTCCGGGGCGAGCGTGCTGATCCTCGGCGAGTCGGGCACCGGCAAGGAGGTCGTCGCCCGCGCCATCCACGCGGCAAGCCCCCGGTCCGAGGGGGCGTTCGTGCCGATCAACTGTGGCGCGATCCCCGCCGAACTCCTCGAAAGCGAGCTCTTCGGCCACGAGAAGGGGGCGTTTACCGGCGCGCTCAATGCCCGCCAGGGGCGCTTTGAGCTCGCCCAGGGCGGCACGATCTTCCTCGATGAGATCGGCGACATGAGCCTCAACATGCAGGTCAAGCTCCTGCGCGTGCTCCAGGAGCGGGTGTTCGAGCGCGTTGGCAGCAACCGCTCCATCCGCGCCGATGTGCGCATCCTCGCCGCCACCCATCGCGATCTCGAGGCGCGCATCCGTGAGGGGCTCTTCCGCGAGGACCTCTTCTACCGCCTGAATGTCTTCCCGATCCACATGCCGGCGCTGCGCGAGCGCACGGGCGACATTCCCGAGCTCGTCGATGAGCTTGGCGCGCGCCTTGAGGCGGCCGGCCGCGCCTCCGTGCACTTCACCCCCCAGGCGCTCTCCGCCCTCGCCGCCCACGCCTGGCCAGGCAACGTGCGCGAGCTTGCCAACCTGATCGAGCGCATGGCGATCATCAAGCCATTCGGGCGCATCACCCTGGAAGACCTTCCCGCCCGCTACCAGGGCGCAAAACCTGGCAATCCCGAGGAGGTCCAGCGCGAGCTGCCAGCGCACACACCCGTTGCGCCACTTGAGCGCGCACCGGTCCCCGGACAGATCGCCGTCAACTGGTCGGATGGCGGCGTCGATCTCAGGGAGTTGATCGCCGGGCTCGAGGAGTCGCTGATCCGCCAGGCGCTTGAGAGCGCCGATGGGGTCGTTGCCCGCGCCGCCGAGCGCCTCGGCCTTCGCCGCACCACCCTGGTGGAGAAGCTCAGGAAGTACGGTATCGAGCGCGACTAGAGCGCGTCAGGGTGCCTCGTGGCCACGCCGATGTGCAATAGGCGACTCCCGCTCGCCCGGGTCCACCACGGAGTCCTGAAGCCAGCCGCCGAGCCCGCTGCGGGATCGGCGCGGCTGGCTCAGTCCGACTGGTCGCCTAGCGAGCCGGGATCGGCGCCGATCTCGCCTGGGCGCAAAAGCTCACTGTCCCGCCGCACAGATCGAGCGCTGCCCGCCACCGATCAAACCGGGCAGCGCGGCCCCGGTCGGGTATGCCATGATTGACTTTTACATTATTTTAATGTATATTAATTAAACAGTCGCCACACCCGCCCCCCTCGGCTATACTGCCGCGACGCATGACAGGAGATCACCCCATGAGCACGATGAAACCCCTCTTCTTCCGCGTCGGTGTCGTCCGCGCACTGGTCGAGCACGCCCAGTCCGCATCGCTCCACTCGCCGACCTTCGCGCAGTCCTATGAGGGCGAGTACCTGAAGCCAGGCGTTGATCTCATGCAGGCCGATGGCACGCGGCGCTTCCCCAAGGCCGATGACATTGACCTCGGCCGCGTCCCCGCCGGGCTCCACCTGGTGGGTGACTCCGGCGTCTACCTCATGAGTAATGGCGAGCCGCGCCAGCTGGTCGCGCCGGGCTCCAAGGAGTCGCTCTGCGCCTACGCGGTGGGGATCGACCCGGAGGCCTTCGACTTCGACGGCTGGTGGGAGCGCAAGCGCGAAGTCTTCGGCGGCGATGATGGTGTTGAGTTTCTGCCGCTCGATAACCTGGAGGCGCTCCTCAAAGGGGCCTCCGATGACGACTACATCACCATCATGATGAACCCGGAGTCGTTCCGGCTGCACAGCGAGACGCTGCCCCGCGGCGCCGTGGTCGCCGCGCTTGCCGAGTTCTACCCGGATCTCCACGCGCAGCTAAAGCCCCAGCGTTTCCGCGTGCTTGAGCGCTCGGATCGCGAGGCGGGCGCTTCACCCGACCCGGGGCTCCACTAGCCGGTGTAGCGCCGCGCCTCCGCGCGCAGCCGCTCCTCCAGCGACACCGGGTCGAAATCATCGCGCGCACCCGCGTCCAGGCGCCGCTCCAGTTCCGCGCCGACCCGGACACTCAGCCACTCCAGCCAGTCAGTCGGGTAGGCGCGGCGATTGGCAAAGGGTGGCCCCTTTGGGAGCGCCTTTCTGGGAATGGCCTCGCCAGCCGCCACGCGCTCCTCGCGCGCCACCTCGAAGACCTCGGGCCCGGGCATGCGCTCTGCGATCTCCTCGGCGCACGGCGCGCGACCAAGCGCCACCAGGTGCTCGGCCGCCGCGCGCCAGGCCGCCTCGTAGTCCTGCCGTTCACCGATGTAGTGGTGGCGCCCCGGCGTCTGGAAGGCCGGGTAGTGGTAGACGCGGCCATTGCGCTTGCGGGTCACCGCAAAGCCTGCCGAAATCCCCCGCACGCCCGTCACGGAGCGCTCAGAGGCGACCTGATCGGCGCCTGTGCGCTCGGCCATCGACGCATTGAGCCGCTTCACCCGCGCATCAAGGCGCTCCACGTAGGCCTCCAGACGCGCCTGCGCCTCCCGGGTGGGCGCGTATCTGGCAAACGCGTAGTAGCGCTGCCGCTGGCCTCTTTCAAGTGAGCGGTAGGACAGGCGAATGCCCTTGAAGCCCCCGGGATGGGGGTTGTTGTCATCGTAGACGGTAACCGACATGCGACCTCTCCCGCGCCTCCCCGCGCCTGACAAGCCTTTGTGCGGCAGTTTAGCCAAAAACCGGTGCCTGCGGCCAATGCGGTCGTTGACCCGGGGAGAGGCGGGCGCGAGGGATCAGGGGGCGGCGCGGTCCTCGCCGTGCGTGTCTCGACCGAGGTGGCGGTCGTGCACTTACCCCCCAAATGGGGGTGTCGGGTCAGCGCCAGCGCCCCTACGATCGAGTGCACGGACAGACAAAAGGGTGGGGTCTTGTGAGCGGACTGGAAAGAGGGCTGAAGGGTGTTGCCGGGGTGACCCTGTCGCTTGCACTTGCCGGGTGTATTGGCGGTGGCGGTGGCGGTAGCAGCGGCGGTGGCAGCGGCGGTGGCAGCGGCGGCAATACGGGCGGGCCTGGCAGCGAAACCGTGATGCTCCAGCTCACCGAGCGGCAGCGCTTCGATGATGGTGGGCTACTCGACCAGGAGCCGGATTTGTCCGGCGACAATGCGCTCCTTGCGGGCGAGCTCCTGCTCCATGGTCGGTTTGGCAACCCCTACAGTTTCCTGGCGTATTACCCCATCGTCGGCATCGAGCATTGCGCACGACTGTGTGTCCGTGCTCGGCGTCGGCGAGCCCGCGCTCACGGGCCGCACCGACGCAACACGCATCGAGGACTTCCACGTCCGTCTTGAGGACTGCGGACCCGGCATCCTACCCTGGATCGATCAGCCGGGGGCGTCGCTCAACGGTGAAGCCTCCACCCGCATCGTCGAATACACGGGTTTGCACAGCGGAGTACCTCGAACCGGGATGCGGTTTATTTATGACGCCTCCCTCATTGCACGTGTCAATGACGAGGTGGTCTTTTATTTCGATGCGCGCTTCACCGATGATACAGGCGAGGGGGGCGTGAATTTCGGTCCCTTTGCCAACTCCGAGCACCGCGACATCACGGACCTGACCTACTTTTTCAACGGCGAGCTGCGCCGCTACTCGTTCATTGCTCAGGAAGTCATCTACCGTGACGATGGGCGCATCGACCTGGTGAGCTTCGGGCGTGCCGCATCAAGCAGAATCGGCGGCTCGCTGTATCTCATCGACAGCAGGATCATTGTCGATCTCGTGCCGGATTCGGAGCGCGACTTCCCCTGCGGGGGAGACGGCTTTCTTGAGGCAACGACGCCTGGCGGCAACCTGTACGGGCTCTACTTCGGTCCGCAGACACTGATCGGCGGTGTTGCGGTTTCAACCGAGGTCGCAAGCAGCGTCCAGCAGACCTATGCCAGCTGCGAGGACTTCCGCGACGCGATGCGTGCCGCCGCCAACACGCAGTAGCCGCAAGCCCCCGCTCACCCCAGGGCGGACGAAGGCGTGCGGCGTACCGATCCGGGGCTAGCCCGGCCCCGGCACCCCGCGCTCGGCGCCTGCCCGGCAGGCAGCGTCGTTGCCAAGCGGACCCGCCCGCCCGGCCATGGGCTTGAGCTCCTCCGGCGGCAGGTCGATCATCTGCGGCGCGATCTCCTCGATGCGACCCCGGGCGAGCAGCGCCTCGAAGATGGCGGTATCGAGCTGCCGGTGGGATGCCCCCAGCGCCGCATTCAGTTCCGCCAGACGCCCCTTCTGCGCCTGCTCCGACTGATCATCATCGAAGCCCCAGGTGGGCTCCGGCGCGGCCCCTGAGAAGGGAACGATCCGCTCGGCTGCGAGCAGCAGGGGCGCCTCGCCAAGGTCCCCCGAGTAGCCAACACTGATCGCCCCGCCCGGCATGCGCCTGATCAGCGCGGCGGACAGCAGCGAGAGTCCCTCGCGGCCACTGAAATCGCAGATATGGGCCCACTCCTCATCGTCCAGGATCAGTCTGGCGAGCTCGGGCGGGAGTGTCACCTGCCGATCGGCGACTGCAAAGCCCGCCTCGGCGATCCGCTGCGCCGCAGCGCCGCTGCCACCCATCAGCTGCTCCCGCTCGGCGTCGGCGAAGACCGCGAGCAGGCTGCGATCGAAACGATACGGGCGCGCCAGGTAATCGCGCGCGAACTCCTCCATCGGGTCATAGTCCGGGTGGCAGCTCCAGTGCCCACAGGCCTCGGCCACCAGGCCCGTGATGCGGCGCAGATACCGGTGCGCCTCGCCGAGGCCTTCACGCGGCCCCTGCGGCTGTCTTGGCAGTGAGCGCGGCTGATCGACCCGGACCCCGTCCAGGCCACCAAGCACGGCGCGCACCCGGCTCTCCAAGGCGCCCCGCGCGCAGAGGACGATCGGCGCGTTGCCCGCATCGACGCTGACATCCCCAGCCTGGATTTCGGCAGCAAGACGCTCGGCGATGTGCTCGCTGATCGACTGCCGGTGTTGCTCGATCAGAGCCGAGTGCTCAAGGCGCTTGAGGAGCCCCAGGTGCACCGTGTCCACATGGAACACCGCGCACTCCCCCTCAGGGGCGTGGCTTGCCGGGCCGTCCTTTGCAAGCGCACGGCCGAGCGCGGCGGTGCGCGTCATCAGCATCCGGTCGAGCTGCCGGCTGATGCGCCTGGCATGGCGCTCGGCGGCCGGATCGTGCGCCTTGCCATCATCGCCGAGCCAGCCCGCTCGGGGAAGCGGCGAGGGCAGGATCACGCCCAGATACCAGGCGGTGATCGCCTGGCTGAATGCGATCCGGATGTCCTGGGTCATTTCGTCAAAACGCATCGATACCCCCTGCCTGGCACTGGCGTCCCAGGATGATTAATTTCACAATATTATATCATGCAGGCGCCGAGCCGCGGCCCGCGGCAGGCCCGCGACGCTCACGCAGATGCTCGATCGCCCGGTCCGGGTCGGCCTCTCGCCAGTCCGGCCAGTCGCGCGCCTCGTTGCGGGCAAGCTTCCAGTTCAGCGCTCCAGCCACCGCACCCGGTTTGTGCCCGGCGGCAAGCGCACCACAGAGCGCGTGCCGCGCGCCGGAGACCCAGGCCGGGCGGTCGCCTGCGGCCGCCGCCTCCAGGCGCTGGGCGATCTCCTCAAGACGACGGCGTGCACCGGGCTCTTCAAGCTCCGCCGCGTCGACGCCTGCAACCGTGAGGTAGGTGACCAGATCCCGGGAGGCGGCCATGCCGCCCGCGCCGAGGAGCAGTAGAACCTCGGCTGCGCTTAGTCCGGCGCGCCAGGCGCCATCCAGAAACAGCAGCGCGAGGTCGATCCACTCCACCAGGTCATCGGGCGCATCCGCCACCTCGATGATCTCCTTTCGGATGTGATCGACAAGCCCCCGGGTTCTCGCCCCGGGACCGAAGGTCTCCTCGGAGAACGCCCGCTGGCGCTCAAGGTGTGCTGCAAAATCGTAGGTGCGAAGTGTCGGCATCGTTGCTGACTCACTCATGCGCGCCCTGCCCTCCCGGCCCTTCCACTCTGGCCCACCACCCGGCAGGTGGTAGGCCCATCCACTGGCCTGCGACTCAGGCCACCACGCTCGCGTCGACCAGGCTCCAGCGCTCGTCATCAAAGTCACCGCTGCCATCGGCACAGACGCTCAGGCACTCCCCGAACTCGTTGCCAAGCACGCCCGCCACCTCGTCGCGCAGCGCCTCAGCAGTCCGTTCGGTCTCCGCAGAGACCTCGATCACGATACGCACGGTCCGTCTGGTCATGCTCACCTCACCGCCGCCCACCTGCGCCGCCGGGTGGCGGTGGTGGGCTGGCTCAATCTTTATTTAATTATACACTAATGAATACCTAAGTCAATCTTCTAATTTGTTGAATAATAAATAATACGGGTCGCCATTCTGACCGTAAGGCACCTTGCTATCGCAGGCGGATGAGATCCTCACGTACCCAGCCCGCGCGGGCGCCGGCGCGCACCGCATGCCAGCGATAGCCATCATTGGCGAGGCGGGTCTCCTGCACGAGCAGCTCCTCGCCGCGCTCGGCACTGCCTGCCACCGGATGATCGCTACCCGCAAGCACCCTTGCTCGCTGCGCGCTCCAGGAGCACGAACCCGACCCCGGCAATGCGCCTGCCTTTGGCATTCCCACTCTCAATCTCCTCCGGCGAGGCCATCGCCTGGCCTGCGAGTGCGAGCAGAAAACCGTTCAGCGACAGCTCGGCCAGCCAGACGAGGGCACATCACCGGCTCACAGGGTAAGCCACGCCTGCGGGTCCCGGCCGCTGCCCCGGGGTGCTTCGTAACAGCCGCTCAATCGCTTTTGCGTCTCGATGTAGTCCCGCGCCGCCCTGTGATCATCGCCAAAGCGCGGCCGGGTCAGCTGGCGGCACTCGGTGGCAAGCGCCGCGCCGAGGCGATCGCGCTTTCTGGTGTAGAGCACGTAGAGCAGCAGCCCGGCGGCGGAGAGGACCAGGCTCTCAGGGCCTGCCTCACTCGCGATCACCGCAAGCACCAGCATGCCGACGCCAAAGAGCGTCCAGGAGATGGTGTGCTGGGTGCGCAGCCTGTCGGCGTATTCGACATGGCGCCCGATCAGCGCTCGCATGGCGGGATCTGGCCGTGACTCGGTCGTCTCGGACATGTCCGTCTGCCTCCTCTCTTCAACTCACTGGCGCTCCACAGGCTAACGCGCAGCGGCGCCCAGCGCCAAGCCTGCCCGCGCCAGTCGTCGCCGTGCGCGGCGCTCAGTCGCCGATGTTCAGCCCGATGAAATACAGCACGGCAAGCGCGCAAAGGCAGGTGAAGACGACGATCTCCACTGAGCGCGGACTGAGCGGCCCGTCCTCCTCGCCGTACCAGAGCCTGAACGCGCCAGCCACCACCAGTCCGATCAGCATGAGCCGCACCATGGCGAGGAACACCAGTCCCCAGAACGCCGCCATGCTCTCAGCGGGCGTCTCTGCAGTCCAAAAGTAGGCGCCCATGAACAGGATGGGGCTCAGATACAGGCCGAACCATGGCGTCCAGAGGCTCACTCTGCCCAGACGACGTTGCTGCCAGTCCGCGATGGCAAAGAGTGGCGCCCAGATCATCGCATGGATCAGCACCGGCGGCAGGTAGCGCGAGGCGAGCGACGGACTGGTCAACTCGACCACGCGTGCGGGAGCAATGGCGAGCAAAAGCCAGGTGGTCACAAGCAGGGCGAGCAGCGCGAGCGCCTGGCCGGGCCACGACATCATGAACTGCGCGAACGAAGTGCGGGTCGAACCTGCACCGGCGGCGCCCTCACCGCCAGCCGCACCATCCCCTGCCGAGGGACGGTCGGGTACCGGGATCTCGCTCAGCAGCACGCTGAAGCGCCTCGCGGCCCCGCCGGTCAGCGCATAGGACGCGGCCCCGGCGAGTGTAGAGCGCGAGACGCCATTGGCGAGCGCCTCGCGCAGCCGGTGGCGCACCCACACCCGCGAGCGCCCCGCCGCGACCCCATCCATGAGCTCGCGCAGACACTCCTCAAGAAACGCCTGCCTGGCTGCCTCCTGATCACGCTCCTGGCCCATCCTCTCTCCCCCCTGGTTCGTTGAGGACCACGCGCGGCGCCCCCCGGCGTGCTCTCACAGTAAAGCATTTCGTGCGCGCAGGCTGATCACGCTGCCGCCCACACCGGCCTCTGCGTGTGTCACGCCAGAGCCTAGCCGATCGGCGTGATGCCGAGGCGGACGAGATAATTGACGGCCAGCGCGCCCACCCCGGTGCCAGCCACGACCAGGAGCCCCCGCGCCTCGCGAAGCTTCGGGTGCAGGCTCACCAGGAAGGCCGGCAGGCCCCCGATGAGCCCCCCCAAGGGCGGCCAGACCAAGCGCGCCGCCCACGACAGCGCCCCAGGTCTCGGCGAAGCTATTGTGCGGCACTTCCGCGAGTGTCGCATAGGCAACCGCAAGCAACACCGGGCTTAGCAGCAGGCCAAGCGCCCCTGGCCAGTCGCTCGCCTCGCCGTGCCTGTTGCGCTGCCAGGCCGCAATGCCAAGCAGCGGGGCCCAGAGCAGGACATGGTAGACGATCGGAATCACATAACGCTCGAAGAACGTCGGGTCCGTGTAGAAGGTGATTGCCGGCGGGCGGTGTGCCGGCAGCATGTGAATCAGGGCCAGGACAGCCAGCAGCATGACAGCCTGCCCGGGCAGAGAGATCAGCCAGCCGCTCAGGACCGGCTCATCAATGCTCGGCTTCGTGGTGGCGGGCTCATCGACAGCGCCCACCGGTGCGTCAGGGGCCTCGCGGGTGGCTGGCGAGGGCTCTGGCGTCGCGGTCCTGCGCATGGAAACAGACTCCTGGAGCAGCGCCCGCAGGCGCGCCACTGCCTTGTCCTCAAGGGCATAGCTCGCCGCACCGAGGACGCCGTCCGCACTCATGCCAAGTGACAGGATCTCATCGATCCTGCGCCGCGCCCAGGTCTCCGAGCGTCCCGCGCGCACCCCGTCGAGGAGCTCCCGCAGGCACTCCTGGCGGAGCGCCTCATCCGTTGCTGCCTGCCCCTGTCGATCGCCCATTCACACCCCCCTGATGTCTTGTCCGGGCACGATAGCCGCTTTTGGGCTGCCCCGTCACCCGCGCGTCTCGTCCGGATTGCCCCGCGCCCGGGGTCAGTCACCCACCCCGGGCGGTCGCACCGGCAGGATGCTTTGATGGCGGATGGGGTCTCCGTTTTTCATGTCGGCCAGCACATCGAGCACCCGCTCTGGCATGTCGTAGGCACCTGCCGCCTGGTAGAGCTCTGCGGCCATGTGGCGGAGATCCGCCTGCGCGCCGGGGCCAACCCCGCGGCCCGTGATTTCGCCATTGCCGGGCGCCTCGGCAAGCAACCCATTAAGGCTCTCGGCAGCCGCCTGGCAGGCGCGCCCACGCACCTGGCTGTCGAGTGCACGCATCGCGCAAAGCGCCACGCCCTCACCCCGCAGTGCCTCGGCACAGGCGCGGATCGAGCGCCCTGGCAACCTGCCCCCGCGATCCTGGCACGCAAGCCCCACGGCCTCGTCGATGAGCGCCTGGAGCACCGGGGAGCCCCGATGGCGTGCCACGCCCGGCGTGCCGCCCACGCGATCACGCAGGGCGAGCAGGTGCGCCATCAACTCTTGTGTCACCACGATCCCGCTCATGCCCCCTCCACTGAGAATCCCCACTGTGCCGGGCAGAAGTCGGCCACGGTGCCGTTTGAGAGGTGCAGCAGCAGGCTCTCGCCGTCGCCGCTATTGTCGACATCGAGCACGCTGAGGTACTCCGCCTGCGCGTGCGCTTTAATGACGCGCACCTCGCGGAGGATCGCCTCAAGCGTCGCCTGGCGCTGCTCGGCCTGCCGCGCCCAGTCTTCACCGCCGGTCTCCCCCACCTCGCGCTCGTTGGCGTCGAGCTGCATGCACTCAAGAAGGTGGGTGAGCTGCGCGTGGGCGTCCTCGTTCATGGTCATGGTCATGGGGTTCTCCCGAATTCCCAGGGGTGGTAGATAACGTCGACGCCGTAGTGGGCGTAAAGCCGGTGGAAGTCCGCATCCCAGCGCACGGCTGGCAGGCTGCTGTCCAGAAGCACCGCGTAGCTCCGGCGGCAGCGCGTGCAGTGAAGGCGCTGTGCCTGGTCGGTGAGCGCCTGGGCAAGGCGAAAGCGGTGGCCGACAACCGCACAAGTGATCTCCCTTAACATGCCGGGGGCTCCCTGGTCGCGACAACCGCCTGCGCTGCCCGCAGGGCAAGGGCGGCGGCCTCAGAGCCTGGTACCAGGTGATGCTCGATCATCTCCCGCAGCGCATCGGCCACCTCGACTGTCGCCGCGCGCAGCCGCACGAGCTCCTCAAGCGCCGCCTCACCGGCCTGCACCCGGCTTGCCGCCCACTGCGGCTCCCGGGCGACCATCTGGCTGATGCTGCAATCCCGGCCCGCACTATCCTGGTAGACTTTCGCGGTATTCATGGCGTGACTCCCGTATTGGGTTCAAACAGGTCGCGGCGGCGGTACTCGCGGGTGCCAATGGCACTGCCGCTCCCGGAGCTGCTCCGGAATTGCCGCACGCCGACTGCATCAAGGACAATCTCCAGGGCCGCGAGCGGCGGCACCGCGCCGGCGGCGCTCACCTGACGCCACTCCGGTCTTTTTGTCGGCAGAGCACCTTGCCGTCACAATCGAGCTCGTAGCGATAGCCATCGCCGGCCCTGGCGTCGATGAACCGCGAGCGCGCCTGCGCCTGCTGAGCCTCGGGCAAATCGGCAAAGCGCAGCCTTCGCGCCATCGGACACCCCCTGGGGTCAGCAATTCTGGGCATGACTGCTTTTCAGATATAATTATTATACAGTTTATATATTAAACGTCAAGTGGCCTGACCCGCCACGAACAGGGCCCGTCCTCCGCCGCGCGGCACGCCTCGCGCAAGTCACCCCCATTTGGGGGTGGTCGCGCGCGCCGGACCGTGCCTAGTATCTAGAGACACGGCAAACAACAACAAGACTGACGGGTGGGTGATGGACAGAGACGAGGCGGGCTATCGGCGAGCAGGGGGCGGCAGCGGTCGCCTGCGAGCCATTCAGACACTGAACACCCAGAGGACGAGCCAATGAGATCCGCCTTTCGCCTGCCAATACGCATCGCGCCCCTTCTCCTCGCGGCGACACTCATCGCCCCGGCGAGCCATTCGGCTGCAAATCAGGGCTTTGCCTATTGCAAGATGAGCTACTCCGGCGTTGCTTATTACTCTGCCATCTTCGAGCACGATCGCTCTACCTACCGCGCCCCCTCCATGATACTCCACTTCGGCGACCACGTCCGGGCGCGCTATGACAACGCCGGCCGCTCTCTGGTGTCGGGGCCAGACTGCTATCAGACCTTCCGCTCGTACGGAGAAGCCGAGTCAAACAAGAACAGCAGCATGACCCACGACCGGCGATTGCGCTGGGATTCGGTTCTCACCGGATGGCGATGGCAGGGGCGCTGACCGCGCCGCACGCCGACGCCCCAGCCACCACCTCGAGGTGACCCATGTCCGCACGACACCGATTCAAAACTCTGATCGGATCTGCCGCCGCCGCGCTTCTGCTCGCCGGCTGCCTGGACGAGGGGGGTGGTGGCGGCAGTGGGGATGGCTCATCGTCTTTCGTTGACGACATACTCGACGTTGTCGATGACGTCACCGAGTCGCTCCCCGAGTGCCGCAGGGCGGGCACAGGGACCGTCACCTTCTACGTCTCCTACCGCACGAGCGCTGTTGTCCAGATGAACCTGGACGGGGTCGGCCCCAACTTCACCAACCACGTCTTCCCATCGCCCAACCCCGGGCCGAGCTGTGGCTCGAACGCGCTTGGCGCGATGACCTATGCGGACATCCCGGCCCAGCGCCACACCTACACCGCGCGCACGCAGCAGCTGATGAACAACATCAACTGGGAGGGGAGCGTTCGGGTACGGGCCTGCGAGTGCGTGCGCGTGGAACTGGAAGGCCCCAACTAGCATGGCCATACGCTCTCGGCGCCTGCTTCCCGCGATCGCCCTGGTCGCGGCCATCGCCAGCACCGCACCCTGGCTGTGGCAGTCCGCCCCGCTCACGCAGAACACGACAGGTGCCGAGCGCCCGCACGCCGCCCCGCTCGCCATCGCCGACGACCCCCCTGCCGCGCCTGCGCCTCGGCTGCCTGTGGACGCGCGGTCGCAAGCCGGCCACCCGTCACACGCGGCTGCGACAGACCACGAGCGCTTCGCCTCACGCCTGCGCGAGACGCTCGCCGACCGGGATGTCTCGCTCGGGCGCGCGCACTTCCTGGCGCTACGATCGCCTCAGGCGTTCATCACACGCCTGGGGGAGCTGCGCGCATTCACCCCGGAGCCCGCGCTTTCGATTGCGCAAATCGAGCGCACGCAGCCCCACCGAGCGCCCTCGCCCTACACGCTTAGAGAGGCCGCACCGCAGGAGCTGCCGGGCGAGCAGGGCGCGGGCGGGCAGCGCGAGGCCGCGCACTTCGTGCTCGAACTCCCCGATCACGCCTACACCCCGGTCCTGGTGGTGCGCTGGATCGATCTCAACGAAGGCCGCGTTGCCCGCATCGAGATCATCGAGACCGATGGGCTTGGCGGCCCGCAGGCTTTCGTCAGCGCGCCAGGCGCCGGCGCTCCCGAGAGCCTCTACCACGTCGAGGTGCGCGATGGCGCGCGCGAGACACTGCCGCGCCTGGCAGGCCTTGCAGTGAGCGTTGGTGAGCACTTTCGCGTCGATGTGGTGGCCGGGCAGGCGCGCCCCTCCCACTAGCTTGCGATATCCGGCGGCAGGCGCTCGCCGCCCAGGCGTCGACGCCCCCCAACGCAGCGCCCTGTGAACGCGCGCTTCGCTGCGAATGGGCGCCCTACCAGCCCCTGTCTCTCGCAACCGGGTGCGAGGTATCCGCACCGGCGCCACGCGCCGATGGGGCACTGCCGCTCGACAACCATGGGGACGCGCTACCCGGCCAGGATCGCGCAACAAACTGATTGACTTTTATTTTGTTTTCCTTATAATAATAACGTGAACCCAGCAAGGAAATCAGCCATTATGTCGAATCAAGTCGATGTCCGCCGTTACCGCGTCTGCTGCCACTGGGCTAGCCCTAACACTGACGCAGGCACCTACGCGACGAGCGTCTATGCCGCCTCGCCCGAGGCCGCCATGCGGGAGGTCTTTGCCGAGATGACCGCCATCTGCGCCGAAGACGGCGTCGAGAGGCAGTTCGACGAGGGCGATCTCATCCACTGCCTCCCCGATGGCGACGCCGAGGGCATGGTCAGGGCCGTTCGCAAGGCCCTCGACGGGGCGCTGCCCCCCGAGACCCGTGCGCTGCTTGAGCAGGCGATTCGCACCGGCGAGGGCCATCTCACCGAGCACTCCTCATTCTGAGCCTGCGCATCACGGCGGGCTGACACGGCCCGCCCGCGCGCCCTTCCATCGCCGCAAGTCACCCCCATTTGGGGGTGGTCGCGCGCCCCTTGCCGTGTCTAGTATCAGAGACACAGCAACCAACAACAAGACTGACGGGTGGGTGATGGGCAGAGGCGAGGCGGGCCATTGGCGAGCAGAGAGCGGCAACGCCCACCCCGGTGCAGAGCAGACCTGGCGCCCGCTTCCGCGACAACTGCTCGCCTGGTGCGTGCCCCTGATTCTCCTCGCCTCTCTTGGGCTCGCGCCCTTGCCGACGACGGCGGGCTGGGAGGCCTGCAACGTCACGCCCTACCGGATGCATGTCACGGCGGGACGGGAGACGCATGCCGGCGCCCGTCGGGAGGTACTCGCGCGCGATTCCCAGATCAACCCCGGCCACTGCGTGACTCTCGATGATCAGCCGATCGACCACAATACCTACTCCTATGCCATGGCTGTCGAGTGGCGGTCCTATTCCAAGCAGCTCCATAGGGGCGAGGAGGGTGATCGCTATGCCTGGACCGGCGGGGAAATCCCGTACTGCCGCTACGGTCGTCCGACATCTCTGCCCAGCCTCGATACGTCAAGAATTCTGGAAAGGTGCCTCGCGAGCATGATTGTTTCTGGTTTTGGCGCGGAGATCGCCAGGGACCTTAATGGCATCGAATGGCTGACCCCCGCTGCATTTCAATTGGGCCCAAACCGGAGCACCTGGTACCTGCTGGACTATCCTTCCGAGGGGACCCAGCAGGATGTTGATCGTGCACCGGTCCTGGCGGTGCAGGCTGGCCTGCGCAATCTCGGCTATGACCCGGGGCCACTCGATGGCCTCATGGGCGCCCAGACGCGCGCTGCAATGCGTAACTTCGAGCGTGATCATGGAGCGCAATTTCCCCAGCAGATCACACGCTCGAGTGTTGCCGGCGCCATCGCGATGATCGAGAACGCTGCCTACCGTGTCCTCGCACAGCGCGCTGAGACTGCGAAGCGGCAGTCCGCCGCGCAAACAGAGCAGTTCCTGCGCGAAATCAGCGCCTGGTTCTCCGGGGGATTAACGAGTGGTCAATGCGCGACAGAGACCAATCGCTCCAACCAGAGGATGACCAGGTGCACGGGCCACTTTGAGCACGCTGACTCGGCCCTCGCATCCAGCTACACGCAACGCATCGACGCCAGACTCACCGGCTCATTTGGGATGACGCACACCCCCGAACGTGACCCCCGTAGAGCCGACGGCGCAGCTGGGATTTGGCACCTCGGGAGAAGCTATCGCGGTGGGGCTTCTTTTCAATGGTGCCATCTCATCCATTCCGCGAGATCCGGCGGACGCGCTCACCACAGAATAGACCTCATCTGCGAGCGCTAACACAACACGCACCAACCTGTCGGCCAACATCGCGCCACCACCCGGGTGGTGGCGAGCGGCGTGCCCGCCGTGCGTGTCCCCGGTCCCGGGACAGCGAAGATCACCGGGTGCTGCCCCTGTCAACCCCGGTATTACTGCCAGCCATCGAAGATCGACGGATTCATGATCGCCCGCTCCCAGAGCGCACGGCGATCGGCCTGGCTCAGCGCGGACTCGTCCGCGATCGCCTGCCAATGGCTCTCTATGGCCGCCAGCTGCGCCTCGATGATCTGCCGTGCCGCCTGCTCGCCCAGATGAAAAGCGGGGGCCGCAGCCAGGCAGGTGGCAAGGCGGCTTCTCCGATCCGCGCCATCGATCGCCATCGCCTGGCTCGCGGCGTTGCCGGTGCGCGCCTGCGGGCAGATGTCATAGGCGGGGGTGAGCGTCAGCGCCTGCCCGTCCCAGAACGCGGCGTGATTGCGCGCATGATCATCGGTGTTGCCACAGATGACGTTGAAGCTCATCCGCGCAAAAAGCTCGTGCAGCGTCTCCCGTGGGTGCGTGAAGCGAAGGCGGATCTGGTCAGCGAGATCCCCGTAGCTCGCATAGCGCGCCTGCATCTCATCGAGACCGAGGATGGTCAGTGCCGAGACCATGGCGCGCCGCGACCAGGTGACGCCGGCCGGCTCGCGGTCAAAGCGCTTGACCAGCAGCACGTCGCGCCCGGCCGACGCCACCAGTCGCACCGGTGCGACCGCAAGCCCGGCAGCGCTCGCGAGGCGCATGGCGACATGCTCCGCCTTCACCACGTTGGTGATGTCACTGCTCGATGCGAACTTCGCAATCCACTGTCCCTCGCCGTCGACCACCAGCGCCTTCGGTCGCGCACCGCCAATCGAGGTGCCGTGGTGCAGCGCCCGGCCAAGCTCAGGCGGCAGATCCCGCCCCTCCTCGATATGCCGCGCGGCATCAAGGAGATCTTCAAGGCTTGCCGGTGCCTCGATGCGCGGCACGTACTCGCTCGCCGACGCCTGGAAGTCGAGCGCGCCGATCCGATCCGATCCTGATTCGAGCAGATAGGTCAGCTCATCGACGTCACCGGTATCCTGCTCCGCCCCCACCGCGCCGAAGCGGCGGTGGAGAATCGCCCGGCGACCCCAGGCGTCGGGAGCAGCATCGCGCAGGCTACCGGCCATCACCATGCCCGCCGGCGGGTCGATCACCCCCGGGGCCAGTGGCAGCTCCGGCAGGTAGAGCGCGATTGCATCAGGCCGCGCCAGGTAGCTCTGGCCGTAGTTAAAGCGGTAGACGCCATCATCGACGGCAATGCGCCCCGCCACCACGGGCTCGCTTGCCCCTGGCAGGTACACCCACACATAGGCCTCCTGCGGCGCCCTAGAAATCATCCTTCGGCTCCACTGGCTTTTTCCTGCGGGCACGGCGCGGCAGCACCGGCACCGGTGCCGCCACCCACCCGGACGGGCTTGGCAGCGCCTCGCGCCTGGCCGCCACGGGGTCGGCCTCGAACAGCGGCACGCCAGCGATGGCGGCAAGCTCGAAGACCGCGCCAATCGTGCAGCCCATCTCCCCGCGCTCAGCACGCTGCACCAGGCCACGCGAGACGCCGGCACGCTCGGCAAGCTCCTCGGCAGTCATTCGCCGGGCGATCCGCCCCTGACGAATAGCCTCGCCAAGCAGGCGAACCGCCTCCTCGCTGTAATGGGTGTAGCCCCTGCTGGCGCGCTTTGCCATGATGCCCCGGTGACGTGTTGAGATGCGTTCAAGTCGCCCCCGAGTCTAGGCCGGACGCCCGTCGCAAGCAAGTACAATGATCCTTTTATAGACCATTGTTCCAGTTATGACCTATTGATGAATCATGATCTGTTCATCATGCCGAGAAGCCGGGTTCCAGTCCGGGTCCAGGATCTCGATTGCGGTCGGCTCGAACACGACGACGGCATCGCCCGCCAGTCGCCCTTCGTAGGCGTTTTCGTAGACGAGCGCATCGATGCCCGCCGCCCGGGCCTCCCTAATTGCCGCCTGCCAGGCCGCCGCCGTGCCTGCATCAGCCACGCGCTCCATGCACCGGATCGACAGCCGCACCTGAAGAATTCGCCCGGGCCAGCCAACCCGGCCCGCAGTCAGGCGCTCGAACTGCGCAATGGGAAGCTTGCCAAGTCGGATGGTGCAGGCGTGGACAGCCTGCTCGACACTGCCAAAGTGGATGCCCGAGGCAGCAGCGCGGAAGCGGGAGAACCGGTACGGTGTGCCGTGATACGCCGTGATAAGCATACGCGCCCTGTTTATTTATAAACATTTAATTATATCGTGTTCCGCCACGATGTCAACCGCCTCCCGGTAACGCGCCCATTGACTTTATTTTATTTTCTTGTATAATATTTAAAGTTGGCCAATGGGAGCGCCCATGAATACCGTCACCCCCTTGTCTGCCCGCGTGCCTGGCGAGACGCAGTACGCCCCCGAGGACCTCTCCCCGGCCGACCGGGCCTTTCTCGCGCTTCGCGAGTGGATCGCTGATGATGCCTGGCTGTTTGACACCATCGCGCCGGTTGCGATCTACCACTACGCTGATTGCAGTGCGCACTTCACTCGGGCCGCGGATCGCGCCCGCGGTCGGCTTCGCGCGCGCCTCTCGCGCCTGGATCGCTCGCCCGACTCAAGCGCCGCGACACGCTGGCGCCTTGCGCGGCGTCGCCACGGCGTCGATCAGGACTTCCCGGTCATCGACCTGCTCTCGCGGGACAGCGACTACGTTGAGCTAAGCCGCGCGCACTACAATTGGGCCTTCCACTGGGTCGCCACAGCGCACCTGGCGCGCCGCGCCATCCCCCACACCCCGGTGGTGGACTTCTACGGGGCGAAGGGGCTTCGCATCGGCATGCTCGGCAAGGACGAGCGGACCGATCAGGACGCCGGAACGCTCCTTGGCGACGACAGCGGGATGCACGCCTGGTTTGAGACCAGCGCGCTTCTCACCGCCCGGCTCGATCAGCTCGTCCTGGAGGCTCCGTGCCGGTTCGCCCGCGCGCCCGGACCTGCCCCGGAGGTGCAGCCATGAGGGGTCTCGGCGCCTTCCTGCTGCACCTGGTGAGAGCCTCCCTGCCCCGGTCACGGCGCTCGCTCACCGCGCGCATCACGGCTCTTGAGTCGGAGTGCGAGCGCCTGCGCGCGGCCTTTGTCGACCAGGAGGTTCGCGAACTCCTGCTCCACGAGATGACCCTGGATGCCCGGGGGATCAACATGCGGCTCGAGGGCGGCGCCTGCCGGCTTCTCGCCGAAGCGTTCGCCCAGCAGTTCGTTGACGCGGCGACGCCGAACTACATCGAGATGTCGCTTGAGTTCCGCTCCAAATCGGTCATGCCAGGCGAGCGCCTGGTGGTCACGCTCCAGCGGCTTGCCGGGAAGACACCGCACCAGCTCCGGGCCGAGGCCGAAGCGCGCCTGGCGGATCTGGAGACGGCGCAGCGATCCCCACAAGGCTAGGCAGGCCCCGGCGGGGCACCATGGGCATGGCTGGAGGTGAAACACGCCCTCTCCACTGCGATCACCCCGCGCATCGCACCGCGGCTCAAAGGACGGCAGGACGCCCAGGAGGTCAACATGGCTAAGTCTCCCCCGCCCCGGCGGTTCAAGAGCGAGCGCGCTCGCCAGGCCTATCTCATCGCGCGCGACATGCACGAGATCCTCATTCGCGAGGCGAGCGGGCGCGGCATGGCCTACCGGCGCGGCTGGCTGGGACAGCCCTACGACCGCAGCTGGGTGAGCTACCCGGTCTATCTTGCCGGCAAGGACAACCGCCGCCTCCACGACGAGGCGGCGGGCGAGCAGGACGCTTGAGCCGGCAGGCGCTATGGGCGCCTGAAGACGACCTTCCCGTTGGTTCCCTCAAGACTGGATTCCGGCTTCTCGAACACAAGCTCGTCGGCCGAGATGACGGTGACGGGCGTCCCCTTATCCGAGAAGAGGACACGATCCCCACGAATGTCGCTGTAGCGCATCACCGAGCCCTCGAAATGCACTGTCGCCGAGGCGCTAAGCAGGTGGCGGCCGAGGAGCATCGCCTCCTTGTGGAGGGTGCTGCCATCGTCAGAGAAAAGCAACCGGATGGAAACGGACCTTCCGTGCCACTTCCCCTTATAGGCATAGAGGCCCTGGGGCTGTATCGACGGGGTGGCCTTTTCTGCGTACTCCTGCGCAAGGAGAACTTCATCAATCGTGACTGTCGCCGGGTTGCCACGCATACTTTCGATGACCTTGCTGTTGTAGTGCGGGACGAAAACGCTGTTGTAGCCATAGAAGGCGATGAAGGCCAGTGTCGCGACAAGGAGCAGATTGACACTGCCACGCTGGAGGCGGGGAGTCGGGGCGCTGATTGCCATGCTTGTGATTCCGTGTGGCCAATAGGGTCCTGCCGCCCTGGGCGCAGACGTCATGATTATATATCAAGCGAATTAAAAATCAACACTCTCAGCTGCCCGAGCCCCATGTCCGCTGCGTTCGGCCATGAATTGTCCGCAGCACGCGTCTCGCGGCGCACTGGCGCATGCCCGCGCCCGGCTCTCGCACCTGCCAGTCGTCGGAAGGAATCCCCTGGCATGCCGACCGCCTTGCCCGAGTCCTGCACACAGCCACTTCTTGCTCGTCTTTTTCATTAAACCAGGCCGAATTATTGACATTATTTAAACGCTAATTATAATGAAGGAACGACAAAAGGGGTGTGTCATCATGCGCGATCAGTACATGAGTCTTCGCTATGAAACGCCGGGTGGCGCTTGGCGAAGCGCGTTCGGAGAAGGGCCTTCTGCCGGTGTCCTGATCGGCCTTGGCGCCGAGTGGCAGGTGGTGATCGAGGCGCTGGACGAGGCTGCGATGCCCTGTCGCTGCGCGCTCTTTCTGCCCACTGACGCCGCACTGCTGGGCGCGCTTGGCCGCGTGCTCTGCACCGTCCACAACCGCATTGCAGCCGGTGCGGGCATCGCGAGAATGACGCTCGCAATCGCGCCCCCCGGCGCCCACTACGCCGCGGGCGATCAGGATCACCCCTTTGCCGCGCTCCAGGTGGAGGCCGACGCGCAGACCCTTCGCCTCGGCGCGCTCGACCGCGACAGCGGTGAGGTAGCTGCTGTCATCGCCTTTCCCCGCGCGCCCATGGACCGCCTCCAGGTAATGCGCGCAATCAGCTGTCTCATCCGCCCGTTACAGGGGCTTGCCAATGTCGGCATGCTCCCGGGCGAGCTTGTCGGCGACGGCGTCGATGCGAGACGCGGGTCGGCGAGCGTTGACAGGAGCGCCCTGGCATGAAGATGGACATGACCCAGCTCTTCTACGCAAGCATCGCGGTCGTCGCGATGCTCAGCTTTGTGGCGAGTGGCGTCAACGCCCTGATCGGTGCCAGTGCAGTGGCTGGTGCTGAGAGCACGGAGAGTGCCCCCGTGACCGGGCCAAGCGATCTCAGTCTGTGCTTCCTGGTCAGCGCCCGCGCGGCACCGGGGATTGAGGCCGCGCTGATCGCCAAGGCGCGCGAGCAGGTGCACGCCAGGGCGGCGGCGGTGGCCGACGGGCGCACGGCCCACCTCGTGCGACTCGAGATCCATGACCTCGGGGGTGCGCGCCCGATGTCAGCCCAGGGGCTGATGGAAAGCGCCCAGAGTGCCCCAGGCCTCGCGCCAGGCGTGCAGACGCAAACGATCGGTGTCACTGCCACGCTGCGCCTGCAATGATCGGGCGGCCTGCGCGAAGCGAGCGCAGGCCTGGTTCGGCGCCACCGCCTCGGCAATCAGCCCTGCTCCCTGCTGCATCGCTCGATCGGTGTTGCCCTCGCCTGCCCCATGCCCTTGCCCCCACCGCCCGGCGCCTGCGCCCGGACAGCGTGGACGCCCGCTGGCGCACGCCGCTGCCTCAGCTTTGGCGCCGCACCTCCCGCAGGACATCCCGCAGTTCGCCGACCCCCACCTGCGGGTCAGGCGGCGGCCGGCAGGCAGCGCTCCCGATAGAGGGCCATGACCCCCTCGGCATCGAGTGCGACGGCGCCCTCGATGCCGAAATGCGCACAGAGCGTTTGGCGGGTCGAGGCGACAAGCGCCGCCTCCTCGCGACTTGGCAGCCGCTCGGCGACGCCCTTGCGGAAGCGAAGGTCTGCGGGGATCATCGCCTCCAGGCGCTGTCGCTCGGCGGCAATCGCCTTGCCCCGGGCAACCGCCTGTGTGAGCGCGTCGTCGAGGAGCTGCGGGGCGAGATCGGCAAGCCAGCGCGTGCCCTGGAAGCCAAAGCTGCTCGCCGCCTCGAGCGCCACCATGCGCCGGTAGATGGCATGGTTATCCGGTGCACTCACCGCGATCTCCATGTCGCGGCCGTTACTCATGATGCAAAAGCAGCAGGAGACCCGGGACATGCCAAGACCGTAGGCCATGTGTCCAGTGACCCCCGAGCGCTCGATGGCGTCAAAGACCGACGCCTCGCCCCACGTGACCACCGGGTTCCAGGAGAGGATCGGCGTGTGCGAGCCCCGGAACTTCGGCAGCTCGGCTGCGACCGGCGCCTTGGCGCGTGCGCTACTCTCCTCGCGGCGCACCCCCGTGACGTTGACCACCACCTCGCCCCGGTAGCGGCGGCGCAGTGCGGGCAGGATCACGTTGGTCTTCAGCTCGCTGGTGCAAAAGCGCATTGCCGGCGTGCTCCAGGGCAGCACCAGGGTGAGTGTCTCAAGCGCGGCGTAGCGCCGCAGGCTCGACGCCCAGCGACTCTCCCAGCGCTCCATCATGTCACCGGCGGCGCGGCGCACCACCACAAGCTCCCAGCCAAGATGCGCCGCCAGGCGCTCGCAGGCGGGCAGCGAGTCCGCCCACTCCACCGTGCCGAGATCGGCGTGGATGAGAAGCCGGGGGCCGGTGTGACCGATCGCCTCAAGGTGAGCGTGGGTTGCGATGGCTGCCGCAAACGAGTCCTTGCCACCGGAGACCGACACGGCACAGGGGGCGTTCGCGCCCAGGGCGCGGTCGACAGCCGCATCCCGTGCAACCGCGAGCCCGCCCGTCTCGACGACCTGCGCCGCTGTCTTTTCGCAGAAGAGTTCAAGCTGATTCAGCATGGCGATCGCCCCCACTGTCCCAGGTTGCCCTGATCAGTCACCGAGACTGATCAGCTCACCCGTGTCGGTCAGCGCCTCGATGAACTCAGAGGTGCCATCAACGTAGTCCGGGGCACTCGACCCCCACAGCCTCTGAATGAGCACCCGTCGCTCCTCATCGTCCGCCGCCTTGATCTTGCGCGCGTCCGCCTCGGAGACCTCAAGGGCGTAGTGCGCGGTATGGGTTTCACGGACACTGACAATCATGCGCATGGCGTCGACTCCGGTTGGGCGGGCGCACCTGATGGTGCGCCCAGTCATCGGTTGGCTTGGCAGAAAGACGGGCGCGCGCAACGGCGCCTGGGCAGGGCGCTAGGACGCGAGCCACTCCTCATAGGTCTTCAGCGGCCAGCCGAGTGATTCCGCGGCTTCCCTGTAGATCTCATACTCCTGGTCATTACTGCCCCGGCCCTGGGTCTGCCAGTCGTCCCGGGGGGTGAGGCGCGGATCGTCCTGCTGGCTCATGGCGTGTCCTCGGTAGCTGGCTTTAATTATACTCTTTATATTAAAGTTGTCAAGCGCCCTGGCCCCGCCAGAACTGCAGGATGATATAATTGTCTGTAAATAATCTGTGCGGACTCCAGTCCGGCACGGCATCGACACCAGGGCATTGCGATGGCACGCTTCCAGTACTTCGACGGATCAACCCGACTCGACACGGCCGAAGCGGCTGCGCTCCAGGCGCTTCGCGCTGATGCGTCCGCCCTGTCGCTCACGGACTTCGACGCCGCCGTGGACACAAGCGGGCTGCTCGAGGAGGGTGAGTGCCTGGCGGATTACCTCCGTGCCGATGACACAACCACCTTCTACGTGGTCGAGGGGCCGCGCGGGCGCCTCTATGGCGTGCGCACCATGGGCTTTGACTTTCTTTTCACGCGGGGCGGACGTGCACCGGTACTCTGCGATGGGCTAGAGGAAGCGGCACTGGTCGGGGAGCTCGCACGCGATCCCATGGCGTGGCTGCTCCTGCCGGTGAACGCACCCGACGCCACCAGCCGCGTGGGCCTTGAGCGGCTGGTCGCCTCATCAGGGGAGTACCGTCGCATCACGGGAGCGCACGGTGGCGAGCGCTACCAGCTGCTCATCAATGGCGAGCCGGTCTGCGGGGCGCAGATCGTCGATAGCGTCATCAGCACGCTCTACACGCGCTCGGACTACCGCCGCCAGGGCCTGGCCCGGCGGCTGATCGGCCGCGTCCTGCTCGACCACCCCGGGCTTCGCCACTCGGACGATCGCACAAAGGATGGCGAGCGTTTCGTTGCCAACACCCCGCTCCGCCGGGCGGGCGAGGCCCGGGAGGGTCTTGCGCCAGCACCCTGACGGCGCGGCGCGGCCCTGGTAGGCCCTTGTGGTTCCTGGCGGCGCCCTCGCGAGGCGGCTACAGGCAAGGGGCGTGGTCGCCCCCGATTTCAGCAGACGGTGCTGTCTTTATGGCATCCAGCACCTCTCTCACCGCCGCTTGGCGGCGCATCAGGTCATTCTTCGTCTGCGGGACCGAGTAATCCATGACGCCGTGGCGGCGCAGCATGGTGCGCTGATAGTGCCGGAACTCCCCATCTCGCTGCATCCGCTCGTCCTCAAGAAAGGCCGTAATGGCCGCGATTTCAAGCGCGACCTCCCGGCCCACCGACGCACCTCGCTCCATCGCCTCGAGCATCAGCTGCGATCGACGAACGCTGGCGTCATGGACATCAAGGCGGCGTGTCGAGAGTAGCGCATACTGCTCGTCTTCTCCGCCAACATGCCAGATTGGCCGATCAAAGAGCTGCCCGATCTCATCGCCGAGCGCCGATACCGCACGCCTTTCGACAAGCCGCCCCGCGTCATCGAAGCTGTAGAGCAGCCCATCCTCGAGATGCCCCACGGGGAAAACCGCCGCCGCGCAGAACGCATAGACGCGGCCCCCCTCGCCCTTCGGACTGATCCGTGTCTCGCGCAGGAAGAGGTCGATTCGCCCGTTCGCCGCCAGGGCGCCTGACCAGATCTTGCGGCGCAGGGCCCCGGCGACATCCGCAAGCCTGGTCTCATCGTCCTCGATGACAGCGTGGCGTGACCCTCCAGGGACAATCCGGAAGCCCTGTCCGCCGGGCACCACCTCCGCCCTTCCGAGCGACTCCGGCTGCACGGCATCCGGTGAGGACTCGATCAGCCCCACCAGGGCGAACGTATCAAACGCCCATGCAGTATCCCGGATGACCCGACGGGCGTAGAACTGTGCGGCGTACATGGCCACCTCCGGTGGATTATTTTAATCCTTATTCTAGCACCCCTGGGGCGACTTGAGGGCGCAGGAGAGACCGGCGCCCAGCGTGTGCGTCGCAAAAGCCGCCCGGGCAGGCTACGGTTCGGGCGTTGACGGATCCGCGCTCACAGCCCGGCGGGCCTTGATCTGCTCGGCAAAGGCCGCGGAGCGCCGCTCACGGGTCTCCCTGGCGTTGGCAATGAGCTGCTCGCGCGTCAGGTGGCCGAGTGTCGCCTCGGCAGCCTCTACGCTTTCCTGCCTGATGTAGCGCGGCAGCGCCTGCGCGAGACGCGGGTTTCGCTGCGCGCGTCGCCGCAACGCCTCGACAACATGCTCGCCGTCATTCATCTCGAAGCAGTTGCTGAAGTTGCGCGTCGTCTCGCGCCCGGAGGCGATGACGCGCGCAGCAAAATCCACCCGGCTCTCGAAACTGCCTGTCGTCGATGTGCTCATGTGTCCGCTCCCGCCGTTATTGATCGTCATCGCCCACGCTTCGGCGCCTTCCGGCCCAGCCTGGCCATGGTTCGATGCTAATTATTATACAGTTTTTAAATTCCATGTCAATCGCTTCCTGCCCCATGACACGCTCCGCAAGCAGCCCATCCTGCCCCTGCCCGGTCGTCCGAATCATATTGACTTTTTTAATTTCTCTAATATAATTTCCATGACAGACTTCACCGCAATGAGGACGGCGCCGTGCGCAAGACCCGCCTGCTCCGCTGCTGCACCCTGACGGGCATCGACCCGGCCACTGGCCCCGGCGCGCTTCGCGATCTCGCCGCCGAGTTCCCCTTTGTTGAGTTTGGCGTGCTCTACAGCGTAAGCCAGGCAGGCAGCGGGCGCTATCCCGCGATGGACTGGATCGAGCGCCTGGTATCCGATCTCGGGGGGCCGGGCGGCCCCGCACTGGCCCTGCATGTCTGCGGCAAGGCGGTTTTCCAGTTCCTTGATGTGGAGAGGCGCAGTCACGTGCGTGAGGTGGCGGCGCACTTCGGCCGTGTCCAGCTTAACCTGCGGGCGACCGTGCGCACGCCAGGGCAGATCCGCGAGGCGCTCGCTCTCGCGCCAGCGCACCAGCGGATCATCACCCAGCACAACACCTGCAATGCCGGGCTCACCACGGCACTCCTTGATGCTGATCGCCACGAGGTGCTCTTCGACGCCTCCGGCGGCCTCGGCCGCCTGCCTGACGCCTGGCCCGATCCCATCACCGGCAAGCCCTGCGGGTACGCCGGAGGCCTTGGCCCGGACACGCTGCCGCTCGAGTTGCCGCGGATCGCGGCCGCCGCCGGTGGGCAGCCCTACTGGATCGACATGGAGGGCCGGATCCGCGATGCGCACGACCGCTTTGATCTCGTCGCCGCGCGACGCGCCCTGGCCGTCGTCAGCGCCCGTCTCACGCCCCAGCCATGAGCCCGCCCGGGCGCCTTCCAAGCGGCAGGATTGTCGGCCTCCCGCCGCCTGGTGGCCGGCCCGTTTCGGGGGTGCTGGCCCACCAGGACCCGCTAGACGGCGTCATCGTGGCCCTGAATGAACAACGCGATCCCCCTGCCCTCATTCTCCCGCAGCCAATCCAGAACCTGCTCGGATGTCAAAATTCCTAACCGTGCCGGTACAGTCAATGTATTCATGCCGCCTTGGAAAGCTGCCCTCCATCTCTTTCCTGTTCGCACCGTCGTCCGTCATGACCCCTCGCTCCCATGCTGTGTCTAGGTGGACTACGGCCCCTCCTGCCGCCTCTGGTATCCTAGTCTGACCGACTGGAGCCTGTCGAGGTGTACCCGTGGATCCTGAGAGCATCAGACAACAACTGGAGTGGCTGCGGGCCAGACGCGAGGTGACCGAGGAACTCGGCGTGCCCGCCCTGCAGCGCCTCGTTGGCGTCGCCCAAAAGGGTAGCGGGCAGTCGCGCACCGTGCGGCAGTTCCTGCTTGGCCTCTACAACGGCCCGCAATGGCCCATGGACCTGACCGCGCTGCGCGGTCTTGACCCCGACCTCCAGCAGGACGTCGTGCGCGTGCTGCTAATGGACATGGCCGGGCCGCGCCTCGAGGTGCACGAGCACATAGCGCAGGGCGAGCAGGTGTTCCGTGCGCTCTGGGAGCGCGAGGTCCGGGCGCGCGGCGAGTGACTGCGGTGCCAGTGCGACGCACTAGTGCTCCAACGTGTGGAGGATGACCCCAGGCTCCATGAACACCCGGCCGATCTCCCCGCGCACCGTTACCACACAGCCATTCGCGCAGCGCTCAATCAGAAAGTGCCGGTCCTCTCGCGCAAGGCGTCCGGGGGTGGCGAAAATTGGGGAAGAGTCCCCGAATCGCTGAGATGGATCGCCGAGCGTGATGACTTCCCCAAACGACACCACCTCGGTGCGGAACTCGACCTGCGCGCCATACATCTCGCGGATGTCGAGTTTTAGATCCCCAATCCCCATGCGCTGGTAGTCACCGGACTCCGGCTGCGCTTGCCCAACCTCTTCATAGGTTCCATCGCCGTGCAGAATCAGCACACGGCCATCGGTGGTCTCGACGCGCTCCTGCGTCTGTGCCCATCCGATGGACGCCAGTGCCAGCGCCAGCGTCAGCGCACGTCCCATCCAGCGCCCTCGTCCCATCGCTCCCCCTTCACGGTCTGATTGCCTTCAACCAACACGGAGGCTAGCGCGATACGCACAGGCTCACCAGTGCAACGGCATGCCCAATCTCCCCGGATCTCCGCCGCCCCCCGCCTGCGCGGCCCCGCTAGACTTCTGCACAGACACGGACTGAATGGAGTGGCGCGAATGATAAACCAGGCGGACGGCTTTGATCGGGAGGCAGTGCTTGCGCGCGTCGAGGCGCTCATTGCCAGGCACGGCCAGGCGGTCATTAGTGTGTTGGGAGTCGAGGCTGTCGGTGGCGGGAGCGCGGATCTCAGCTACACCGTGGGGCTCAGCCGGGCGGGACTGCCGGAGCTTTGCATCAGCGGCGTCGGTGAGCCCTCGCTGCACCGCTCGCTGCTGAATCTCGCCGCCGATGAGGCGCGCGGCGGCCGGGTGCCGCAGGACGGCGGCACGTCCCGTCGGGTCGTCAGGGGCCTGCCCGTTGGCTTTGTCGCCCTCGATGCCGCACTCGCCACCCGCGAGCTCCGCGTTGCCGCGGCGATGACCGGGCGCACGGTGCAGGCACTCCAGATGCTGCTGCCAGACCCCGCCGGACTCCTGCCCTGGGAGCCTGGCTGCGATCCGGACTACGCCGCCGAGCAGTCACGGCTTTTCGGCCATGACCTCTCGCGCCTCCGGCCGCGCTACCAGTAGACCATCGGTGCCAGTTGCCCTTGCCGAGGCGCTGGCAGCCTCGCGCCGGGGCAAGGCCGTCTCGAGCAACCGTCGGAAGTCTTCAGAGACCCTGCGCAGCCGCTACCCCCTCTCACCAGCGCTGCGGATCCCAGGCGGTGCAGCGCGAGACCAGGTAGTCCACGCGCAGCGCCTCACGCTGGACCCACTCGCAGTGCGCCTCGCTCATGAAAAGCCCCACCCTGCTGAATGTCTCCTCGGTCGCCTCGGCCGCGCGCAGATGGAAAAACCACAGCCCCTCTGGCACCTCGCCGAGTGCGATGATCCAGTCGAACGCCTCGGCCGTCTCCTCGATCAGGTCACGTGAGAAGTCGCAGCGCGCGGTCCTGAGCCGGGCGCGTGCGGCGATCGCCGGATTCGGATCACTGGTCGAGAACACGCCGGACAAAAAGCACGGCGAGGGCACACCAGTGTAGCCACCAAGCAGCCCCGAGCTTGCCAGCGAGCCTGTCCGTGTATCGATCTCGCGCACCGCACGGGCGCGCGCGATCACCGCCAGGTCCGCATCCGGGTGCACCCGCGGCTCTCCGGGCGGCGTGCGCTCAGGCGCCGCGCCCCTGGGGAGAAACATGGGCCCGAAGAGTATCGCCATCACCAGGGCGAAAACGGCATAGCCTGACGCCTTCTCGCGGAACACCTGCAGCACCCGTCCCATCGCCCCACCTCGCTCGCCGAGCCCGTGGCGCCAGCCCCTGCCGGCACACTGAATCGTATCGACGATATTATATTTAAACCATTCTAATGTCAAGCGTCCTTCGAGCCCATCCTGTCCCGCGGCCTTCGACAGTCATGCCCTGGTGGCGGGATGGCTCAACGCTCGCGTTGCGTGCCATCCGAGCAGGCGGTCGCGCATTGACTTTAGTTTATTTTCGTGTATAATAAAAACACACTCGGCGGAGGCATCACCATGGCGAACAGCGAGCGCACTGCAACGGGCTTTCTTTACGTTGTCCCTGCTTCCAGCGAGCGCGGGTCGGTCTATGCGGGCAACCAGTGCCCCGTACTCCATTTTTCGACGGTGCGCGCGCTATCGCGCTACCGTGATGGCCTCGATCTGACCCCCCGGCGGGATGTCGGACTGCTCAATGCGCGGCTCGAGCTGGTCCACCTCGAGCCCTGCTTCTCCCACGTCGCCGCTGATCTCGACGGCGCCATGGGCGGCACTGTCATTGCCCTCGCACGCTCCTGAGGCGCCGTGGGTGGAGCCCCTCGCCTTCGCGAATTGATCAGGGGCCTTGTCGCCTGACTGCGCCGCTCCCTCGAGCGCGGACTCTCCGAGGCGACCCAACGCGCCACGCCGGTGTCGTCCCTGCCTCGGCGGAGATGTGTGCTCGGTCCCGTGACGTGGCGCAGGGGTGTCCGCCTTCTTGTCGCCTTGGCTCGCCCGCCCTCCCTTGTGCTGGTGCCTGCGCCGCCTTCGCCCTATACTGTACCGTCACTGCTGGAGGTGAATGATGAAACCCTCAATCGCACTCGCCGCGAACCGCAGCACGATCAGGCAGGTGGTTGCCTCCCACCGAGCATCGAACGCGCGCGTCTTCGGCTCGGTGCTTCGCGGCGAGGACAAGGATGGTAGCGACCTCGACCTTCTGATCGATACGACCCCGGAAACCACCCTGTTCGACCTCGGCGCCATTCGCCACGAGCTGATCGAATTGCTGGGCGTGCCTGTGGATGTTCTCACGCCGAATGCGCTGCCGGATGACGTGCGCGCTCGCGTGATCTCTGAGGCTCGACCGGTATGACTCGGGATGGCCAGCGCCTGGCTGACTATCTGGCGCACATTCTCGAGGCAATCGATCGCATCGATCGCTACACCGACGACATGGACGAGGAGGCGTTTCTGGATAGCCAGTTGGTCCAGGACGCCGTCATCCGCAATATTGAGATCATTGGCGAGGCCAGCAATAACATCCAGAAGCGCTACCCCCAGTTTGCCGCAAGACACCCACGGCTCCCTCTCTCCTCAGCGTACCAGATGCGCAACATCGTCGCTCACGGCTACTTCAAGGTCGATTTCGCAATCGTGTGGCGAACGATTCAGCACGAGCTGCCGGACCTCTACCGCCAGATCCAGGATCTTCCGGGGCAGGTTCCGGGGGGAGATCACGACGCCGAACACAAGCCCTGATCGTTGCCCCTTCGACCTCCCGTAGGGCAGGAACTCAGGGCCGGGGGCCTGGCCCTGGGGAGTCTGCGCCGCCAGCTGACAGTGGCCCGGCAGGCGTGGTATCTTTTGGGGACAATAAAAACAAGGAGGTGCTTATGTCGAGAACCTACCGCAGTCCCGCTGCCGCCCAGGAGTCGCACCGGCGCATGCGCCATCTGCCGGTCCACCGCAGTGCGGAGGACCTCGCCAGGGGCGTGGAGGAGGCCATGGCCGAGCCCGCGCTGCCGGTCGGGCGAACCCGCCCGCACCGGGTGGTGGGCGTCAATCGCGAGCGTGCCCGCGCCAACCCCGACAACCAGCCAAACACCTGGTCCGACCTGCCAATCGCGGCCGCCCGGGAGGCGCTGCGAAACCCCCGGGTGCCTGGCGCTGTCCGGCGGCGCGAGCGCATCAGGGTCGACGACGAGCCCGCACCCGGGCTCTAGCAACAAGCCTCTCCCGCACCCGCACGGCCGGACAGCCACCGGCCGTCGCGGGCGGCTGCCTGCTTGACGTTTTTATTTATTTTTGATATATTATGTAAGCAAATCTGCTTCAGAGGCACCCTGATGGCCAACGAGATCGGCCTGTCCCGTCCGGGCGATGAGCGCGTCTCGCGCCAGGCGCGCACACAGATGCTCGAGCCGGGCAGCTACTGGCGCAGCAAGGTGGCACTCGCCCCGATAGATCCCGGCCACCGGGAGATCGCCGCTGGCACGGTGCTGCTGCTTGCGCGCATCGACTACTTCGAGGGGCTGCCCCATACCATCACCCTGGCAGCGCACCCGCTCTGGGGCAAGGCGCCGGACCTGCCCTTCCTCACCGACGCCTTTCTCGATTGCTTCGAGCCAGCGCCGGACGGCGAGGCCGTGCGCGCCCGCGAGATGGCAAGCCTCCAGGAGGAGATCACCGCACTCCAGCAGGAGATGCTGCGCGGTCAGCACGACCCCGCGGTGATGGCGCCCGCCATCGCCGCGGCGCTCAGGACCGAGGCCGCTGCCAAGGGTGCCTCGCCCGAGGATGGGAAGGGTGCCTCGCCCGAGGATGGGAAGGGTGCCTCGCCCGAGGATGGGAAGGGTGCCTCGCCCGAGGATGGCAAGGCTCCCGCGCAGGCGACCCTCCCGGCGCAGGCCCACGACCACGCAGTGCGCCAGGTCCGCGGTGCCGCCCACCGCGACCTCGGCGGGCTGCTCGCCAGTCGCCCCGACGATGGCGATCTCGCGGCCCTGCGGGAGGCCGTCAACCACCAGGCGGTGATCGCACGTGCGAAGGCCGACTGGATCAAGGCGCGCACCGAGGCCATCGCCGAGAAGCTTGCCACCATGTCGGGCTTTTTCTCCGAGCAGGCCGCCGCCGCACTCGCCCGCACCAGCGATGCCCGCGCGAGCGCCGAGTCGCTCCTTGAGGGGCTCGCCTCGCTCGATCTCTACACCGGCAAGTGCGTGCACACCACGCGCCTTGCAAGCGGCGCGGCCGCGGGTGCCGATGAGCCGCTCACCCTCATGCAGCGCAAGCTCTTCATCGACGAGGAGCTCGCCGCCTGGATGGATGTCGCCGAGGACTTCGACGCGGGCTCAATCGCGGCCTTCGATCAGCGCCTTGCCGAGGAGCCCGGGCTTCGCGATCAGCTGCTGCCGGCGCCACGCTGCGTTGTCTCCTGCGCTATTCGCCGCCGCGATCTCGACTACGGCGACCCGTTCGCCAGTGTCGCGCGCAACGCCGCCAACGCCCGCGTCTTCCTGCTGGTGCGTAACGGCGAGAACCTCTACCGGGTGACAAGCGAGTCGCCAAGCCATGAGGCGGCCGCGCGGCTTTTCCCCACCCATGACGAGCATGCGCGGATCTTCCGCGGCATCGACGGCTCACGCATTGGCCTCAATGACGTGCGCTTCACCCGCGCCAACCGCCGCTCGGCAAGCCTCTCGCTCCACTACCAGCGCTTTCTGATCCTGCTCTGCGGGCTCGATCACCGCGAGCACCTCTTCGGGCGCTTCTACCCCGAGGCCGAGGCCGGGCAGTTCCTGCGCCTTGACTTCCAGGCGCGCTACTTCCGCTTTGTCGCCGATGACGAGTCCGATCGGCTGCTGGGCGACGCCCACCCGAGCGTCGAGGAGTACATCGCGGGCTGCAACGCGGGCGTGCAAAGCGGCTCGCGCGTCTTCTGCTACTACCCCGATCTGCTGACGCCGGAGAACGCGCCCGCCTGCGCGCGCTACGTGAGCGGCGAGCGCTCGGTTGCACTCGATGTCCTGGCCTCACCCGCGCGCACGGTGGGACTCCACGTGGTTTCGCGCCACCAGGGGCGCTTCTGCATCAAGGTGCCCGTTGTCCGCACGCGCTGGCGCGAGGAGGGCGCGCAGACGACGTTCAACGCCCGGGTGAGCCTGCCAGAGCCCCCCGGTGCGGGGCTTGGCGCGGGCTATCTCGGCCTCGATCAGGCGAGTGCGCCGATGCTCCGCCACTACATCGAAAACCGCAGCGCGCGCACGGCGCACACGGCCTACATCCGCCTTTTCAAGCACGCCCTCGCCGCCCTCGAGGCCGATGCGCGCGCCGAGGCCGACAGCCGCGCCTGCCTTGCCCGGGCTGCGCGTGAGGCAGGCCTTGGCACGGAGGCAGCACTTGTCGAGCACGTCGATGCAGCGATCCGCGCCTGGCGCGTTGCCAACCGCGGCGCTCCGCTGCCCGATGCCTGCGCGCTGCGCGCACTCGCCCCGATTCTCGACCAGGTGTATACGCTCTCCCATGCCGCCTCGCTCGCCGAGCGCATCGAGACGGCGGCAGACGGCGCCGGGCTGACGGTGCTTCGCCTGGCGGTCACCGGCAAGGGGCAGATTGCGCTCTACCACACGCTTGAGCCGGATCCCCGGGTCGCCGCCCTCTACCCCTGGCGCTGGGTCGGGCGCAGCCTGGTGCGCCCTGGCAAGCGCACGATCGCCTTCGCGCCGCCGACCACGGCGTGGCTCAACGAAACGGGAGATCCCGCCGAGACCACGCTCAAGGACTACCCGGCGATCGACGCCTGGGCACAGGCCGGGCGCGCACCGGCCGACCCCCGCGTGATTGCAAGACTCGCAGCCGACGCCGACGACCAGGTGGCGCGCTTCGATGAGCGCTTCGCCGCAGAAGGCATCGAGTCGACCTGCTTCGAGTCACTCTACCGTGCCTTCCACAGCTGCCTCTACAACGGCAAGGGCCGCTACGTGCCGAGCACCCACATTCGCCTTGCGCTCGGCCTTGTCGCCGAGCGCGGCCGGGGGATGCGAAGCCTGGTCCTCCGTGCCCGCGCCGAGCAGTGGCTGATGCACTTTGGCAGTGCGGCGCAGCGCGCTCGCACCCGCAACGCCTTCCTCGGGATCTACCGCGATGAGGCGCATGCCGAGGAGCTCCTCGACGCCCCGCTCCAGGTCGGCCTGTGGCTCCATCCGCTTGCCACCGATGCCCCGATCACGATCACCGATCAGCACCTTGGCCTGGCCATCGCACAGCGCCACAACGCCCTGCCCGCCGATACCCTCGAGGCGCTTCGGGCACGCGTCGGCGAGGCCGAAGGGCTCCTCATCCCCGAGGCGCTGCCCGCCCTGCTGACCCGGCTCGGTGAGGCGATGCAGGCCGCGCGCGCTCAGCACCTCGCTCCGGGCAACCGGTAAGGATCGCTTACCAGTTGCCGCCCAGGCGCGGTGACGAGCGCCGAGCGCATTGACTTTCTATTTATTTTCGTTATAATAAATCAACTGCTGAAATCGCCCGGAGCGCTGGCCATGACCGAGACACCGCTCGACCCGCGCATCGGCCTGCTCGCAAGCGGCCGCCATTACGCCTACCCCCAGGGGCATGCGGCGGAGCCCGTCATTGGCACCCGCGAGGAGGTCGAGGCGGCGCTTGGGCTTCGCATCGCGGCTCCTGCCAGCAAGCCCGCTCGCTCGCCAGGCGGTCGCGCGAAAGACGCGCCCGCGCCGCTTCGCCGCTTTCGCGTGGTGGTGCGCTTTGAGTATCCCGCCTGGGATCTGCACGAGGGCATTGCCTATGAGGGCATCGAGGCGGTGAGCCGCGCCGAGGCCAATGCCATCGTCCGGCGCCGTGCCCGGGATGACGGCCACCTTGGCGTCGGACAGGGCCGGGCGTGGCTGACGGCGACGGAGGAGGAGTGATTCGCGCCGCGCGAGCGCACGGCCGCACCGTGCGCCGTCGCCCGAGCGTCTCGACACGCGCGCCCGGAGATGCTACATCCTCCCCTTGAGCGCGTTGCACCGCAGGCGCAACACCCGATGGCCCGCGAGACAAACAGGCAGATCGATGCATGAGCACGCAGCGCCGATGGTTCCAGCAAGACCGCCTCGCGGTGGCCACCATGGCTGATCCCGACAAGACCGCCCCAGTCACGCCCTGGCGCGCGCTCCCGGCAGCCGCGGCATTCACCGCGGCCCTCCTGCTGACCCCCGCCAGTGCCATGGCCGAGTGGAGCAGTGGCGTCGCGCGCGACCGCATGGACGACACCGAGACCCCCTATGCCCGGGTGCGCTCAGCCCCTGGCGAGCCGCCTGCGCGTCTCACCGTCGTCTGCGCCTCCGGCATCCTCGGCGTGACGGTGGAGAGCGCCACGTTCGCCTTCGAGCAGACGCTCGACGTGCGCTACCGCTTCGATGATCTGCCAGCGCAGCAGGCCGCCTGGTTTACCGGGCGTTCGCCGCACATCGCTCACTCGGGCGGCGACCGCGCGCTCGTGGCCGGGCTCGCCCGCCACAACCGCTTTCTCCTTGAGCTTCGCCCCCGCCACGGCGCGCGCCAGGTGATTGAATTCTCGCTCGCAGGCTCCGCACGTGCCATCGCCCCGGTGGCAGACGCCTGCCCGGCGGCTGAGAGGCCACCGGCAGCCGACTACGCCGACTCCGCCGAGGCGAGCGCCTACTTGGAGTGGCTCGGGGGCTATTTTCAGCGCCACCGGGAGTACCCCCGGCAGGCCGAGCGCAGACGTGAGGAGGGCACCGTGGTGGTTCGCTTCACGGTCACCGAGCGCGGCGACATTACCGATATCGAGCTCCTCGAGTCCTCGGGCCACCCGAGGCTCGACAACGGCGCCCTCAAACTCCTGGAGCGCCTCTCCCCCCTGCCGGAGGCGCCGGCGCACACGCTGCATAATCTACGCATGCCGGTCGAATACCGGCTGCGCTAGTAGTTTACCGAATGCAGATGGATCGAGAACGAATCGCCACGCTCCTCGTAGTTGAGTATCACATAGAGCTGCTCAGAGCGCATGTAAGACTCCATCTCCCGAAACTCGACGGCATCATAAAATTCCTCCCTCGCAATCGAATACCTGCTTCGCTCGCGAAAGAACCACCAGGCCGCCTCCATTCTCTGATCCAGTATCTCCTCGCGAGAGCGGTACGGCGGGGAACGGGGAGGGGGCTCCCCGACAAGCACCGCCGCCGGGTGGATGCTCGTGCAGGCGTAGAGCCCGCGGATCAACGCCTCATAGTCCTGCATCGGCCGATCGCCGGGCACGCCTCGATAGGACCACGTACAGCTATAGCTGCCGCCGTCTGCGTCATGCAGCACGGAGCAGCGCGTCGCGTTGCCAAGGACGAAGTCTGCCCTGTCATCCCGATCGGCGCGGATCGTGCGAAAGTTCTGTCGCTTGGCCTCGAGCAGCGCGTCCACATCGCTGCAAAGGCCGCTCGCAGAAACTGGCGTGCCCGCCAGCAGCGTGGCCGCGGTCACTGCCGCCGCCGCAAGCCCACCTGTCCAACCCGCTCGACCCCTCATGCGATCCGCCTCCGCACCTCACCCACCCCAGGGGCCACGATAGCGGGCATTCAACCAGCACGACCACCCCCATTTGGGGGGTAGGTGCGCGGCCTGGCGCAGGCGCCTAGTGGCGGGTGGGGGGCTTGATCAAGCCGTTGATCAACGCGCGGCCCAGTGCCTGGGGCGTGTAGCGCGCGGGGTCGACACCGAGCAGCGAGGCGTGGAAGTCGTGGGCAAGGGCAAGCGCCTCACGGTCGGCAAAGAGCGCCTGGGGCGGTCCGGCCAGCACCGCGAGCTCGGCAAGGGAGTGCTCAGCGTAGGCGGCCGCGCGCTGATCCAGTGACTGCAAGTCCTCCTGGCGGCTCTGGGCATAGAGCGCCTCGAGCAGCCTGCCGAGGAGTTCTGTCGCGCGCAGCACCCGAGCCTCATCGCCACCCACCGCCCGCACCACCACCTCCTCGGCCGGCACGCCCTGGAGGGCTGCTTCCGTGAGCGGCAGCGCGACGACCAGTGCGGCCACCGCCTCACCACCCTCGCGCAGCACCAGCACGCCGCGGCGCGCGGCGATGCACGCCTCAATCTCCTCAAGGAGCCCCTCATCGAGCGCCGCTGCGACCTCGAGCAGCGCCTCGAGGCTCTGCACCGGCTCAAGTGTTGCGCCACGGACCGAGAGGCTCCCGGCCTGGTCGGTCCACGTCCAGCGCGGCTCGTAGTCGAGCAGCCCACTCTCCGAGAGTTTTGAGAGGAAGCGCCCACGCGCCCGCCGCCAGGCCTCGGCAAGCCCCAGCATCCCGGCAAAGCCGCGCGAGGCGGCGAGCGCCGGGCCAATGACCGCGGCGACATCGTCCGGCTCGTAGTAACCCCAATCCGTCTCGAGCGCCGGTGCGACAAGCTCCCGCGACAGCGCCCCGACATAGGCCGAGACCGCATCGGGGTCGACGCGCTGGGGGCGGAAGTCGAGGAAGTCGCCCAGTCCGGCGCCGGCGCCAAGGAGCATTCGCAGGATGAGATCCTCCTCGCCTGCGCCGGCGGCCGCCTCGTCGCGAGCGGCGAAGGCAGCAGCGATGCGCCGGCAGCGTGCGAGAATGGAGAGGAAGAGCTCGGCGCCCTCGGCGTCCCCTGGCTCCGGTAGCCAGGCGGGCGGCAGGCGCACGCCCAGGCGATAGGCAAGTGGTGAGAGGCCGAGCGAGCTCGCCCGCCAGCCAAGGCCGAGCAGGCGTCGCAGGCATTCGGGGTCAGCACCCTCGGCCGCCTCGCCGGCGAAGTGGCGGACGATCACCTCGGCGGGCACACCGGCTGCGAGCAGATCGAAGGCCTCGCTGTCGACGAGCGCATCACCCACCACCCCCGGGTGCTCGGCGAGGCGCCGCCAGATGGCGTCCTGGGCCTGCTGGGGCATGATCAGCGCGAGGTTCGCATCGGCCACCTCAAGCCCATGGTCATCGAGCATGGCCGCAAGCCCCGGCGGCTCGGCGGCATGACGCGCCTCGGCAATCACCGCGCGCACAAGCCCCCGGGCGTGGTCGGCGACAATGAGCGCGGCAAGCCCGCGGACAGCCACCGGATCGGGAAACCTGCCCTCGAGCCGGTCGAGGAGATCGTGCACGCCGTCCGGCTCCAGGCTTGCCGGTGTCAGCGTCGAGGCCGCGGCGCTCGCAAGCGCATGGAGCCTGCCATGGATCGCCTCGAGCGTTGCCGACTCGTCAATACTGATCTCAAGGCGCAGGCACGCCCCGGACGTCAGGACAACCAGTGCCTCGCGCAGGTCGCTCCCGGCCCCGCTCTCTGGCTCGCCCTCCCCTGGCAAGGCTGCCCGCACCGCGATCACGCGGTAGTTGCTGTCAGCCGGCGCGCTGAGCGCGAAGCTCTCGCGAAGCGCAATGGCGCGCGCGGCATCGGACGCGATACCGTGATCGCCTGCGAGAACCTCTATCGTCTTGACGAGTGTACTTTCCACGACTCCCTCCGCCTTGCCGTCCTGCCCGCCGCCTAGTCTCGCCGAGCTGGCCGCCGCGGTAAAGGCGCAATCACGATCACCCCGGGGAGCGCTCTTGCTCGCCACGGGGTGGGAGGAGTTTCGTGCAGCACGCTGTTTTTGTGTCATGCTGCCATATTATATACTTCTTATATTAATTGTCAAGCGCCGATGAGGCCCCGGCGCGCACGCCACGCCGGGGCACGGGTCGGTTACTGGCAGGCGAACTGCTCGACATGCACCAGGTGGCCGCCGCCATGTCCGAAATAGACCCCGCCCTGGGGGCCGATACGGATGCCATTGACGTTGCCGCCACTGGTGAGGTCCGCCTGCCAGACGAGCGCGCCGGCGGGATCGAACTTCGCTGCCCAGGCACCGGCGGCGGCGTAGACATTGCCGTGCGCGTCGATGCTCGCGTCCTCGGCCCGTGCGGGCGTACCTTCGGCGAGGTGCGCGGAGAGGAGCGCCCCGTCGGCCGCGGCATGGCGGCGCACCCAGAGCGCGGTGTCGCTCTCGCGGCCAACGGTGAGGAGATCGCCATTGGGCATCACGCGAAGATAGTGGGCGTTAGCGACAGCCGCCGTTCGCCAGAGCTCATCGATGCCGGTTCCATTCTGGCGGAGCTTCACCAGCCCGCCGCTCGCACCACTGCCGAGCACGTAGAGATCCCCCGCGTCATCAAAGGCCATGGCCGCCTGGTTTGCGATTGTGCCGCTATACGCCGCAATCACCGTGCCGCCTGGGTCACGCAGCTGCACCCGCGTGGCGTTGGTGAACGAGGAATGGGCAATGCGCCCATCGGCGCTCGCCGCGAGCGCGTAGGAGTCGCCGCTGATGCTGAGGCGATAGTGCTGGACGCCGGTCTGCGGGTCGAGCTTGCGAAGCCGCGCATCCCACTCGATCGCATAGAGCATGCCGTCCGGCCCAAGCGCGGTATCGACGACGCGCGAGTTCCCCTGGGAGTTGTGCCAGAGCCTTGAGCCGTCCGGGCCGACCGCATAGATATCGCCCGTGGCGGTGCCATAATAGGCGACACCGCCTGCGTCGATCACCGGTCGATAGCCGCGCGTCCCGTTGCCGACATGACGCCAGATCTCCTCGGCCTCAAGCCCATCGCAGACCTCGGCGAGCGAGTCGTCGACCGCCGCCTCCTCCTCGCCAGTGGTCGGCGCGCCGGAGGAAAGCCCCTTGACGGTGGAGACAAGCCGATACTCTCCCGCCTGTGCACTCGCCGAGAGTGCAATGAGGGAGGCAAGCAGTAGAGCTGAGAGTTGTTTGTGCTGCATACGTCACCTTTCTTGTTGTTGTTTCGTTAAGCCTGCAACCAGGCGAAACGCCCGCTCTTCTCTTTCCTGGGCGGAGCCAGGCCGGCCTCGCTAGTCCTCGAGGCGCTCGATCACGACATAGCCATGGCCGGCGTTCATCTCCGGGGCAACCACGCCGACCTCACCGGTATAGGCCGGGTGCACAGCACCCGTGGCATCAAAGAAGCCGCCGTGGGTGGCCGCGCTGATGAAGAGATCCGAGATGAAGCTCCCGCCGCCGCCAGAGGAATAGCCCCGACGATTGGCCCCGCTAACACCGCCTCCGCCACCACCCGAGTAGCCCCCGCCGCCACCACCATGGTTGGTTGCGCTCCCCGAGCCGCCGCCACCGAACCCACCACGATGCACGCCGTTGATCGCGCCCCCTCTTGCGCCATCCATAAAGGATTCGCCGCCGCCGATGAATTCAGAAACGCCGCCACCAAGCAGCCCGCCCCCACCCCGGGCGCTGCTGGACGCGCCGCCCCCGAGAGCGTTCTCGCCGCCGGCGCCGCGCCGCATCAGGGACCCGGAAGCCTCGCCTCGCGCGCCCGACGTGGTCAGCCGACCGTTGAAGTTCTGATTGAATTCCGCTCGCTGGCTATTGCCTCCACCTGCACCGCCGGCAACAAGCAGCGGCTCGGCGCCATCAATGACCACAAACGTGCCGCCACCACCGTTCATATTGCTGGAGCCGATCTGGCCAACCGCCATGTGCAGCTCGGTGCCTGCGGCAAGGAAGACCTCCCCGGCCAGCACAGCACCCCTGCGATTGGTGGTGGCTGCGGCAGCAGCGCCTGCTGCCTCCAGCCGGTAGAGCCCGGACTCGGGAACCACCCAGCGCTGGATGCCGCCATCAACGCTGTAGAGCGCGGCGTCCTGCGCCCAGTCGGCCTGATAGGCTGCCTGGCAGAACTCAAGACTCGGCCCAAGCCCGCCGGTCTGGCCGCAGTTCGTGAAGGTGTGCGAAGTGAAGCTGTAAAGTGCAGGGCCTGTCGGGGGCGAGGGGTCATCGCCTGGCGGCGCCTGTGGCGCACCCTCCTCGACGGACGTCGGGGCCTTGAGTCCCGGCTGGCTCACCACCAGGCGGAAGTCTGCCGCCGTTGCGATTGACACCCCCAGCGCGAGGGCAAGGCCAAGCAATGCCACTGTTGCGATGCGGCGCGCGCGCGAGTCTTCCATGCCAACCCCTCCATGGGTGCACTATTATTTTTCTATAAATTAAGTGTGCCACCAGGCTTGCGCAATCGCAAGCCCCCATCCCGGGTCAGGGCGCGAAGCCCGCCTCCACTTCTCCGGGGCGGCGAGCAAGCGCCTCGGCATGGGCCAGGTGCGCACGGGTGATCGCCATCAGCGCCGGGTCGGCGCGATCCATCACCGCGAGCAGCGCCGCCTTCTCCTTCAGGTAGACGCGGGCAAAGTCTGGATCGTGGGTCGCGATCGAGCTGGTGTTCGAGATGAGATCGGCGAGCTTCACCGTCTGCGCATCCGCCGGCGCCCTCGCGATGTGCGCCCGGTCAAGCGCCTTTCGCGCCGCGCGGTTGCCATCCGCCGGCCGGGAGACGTCGGTGAGCCAGCCAACCAGTTCGGCCACCTCGCCGCCGAAGTGCGCCTCGATCTGGTCGATGCCGACCTCGGTATCCTCCACCACATCGTGGAGCCAGGCGGCCGCCACCATGGCCTCGCTGCCACCGGCGGCTGCCACGATCCCAGCCACCTCGGCGAGATGCTTCCAGTAGGGCTCGCCGGTGTACTTGCGCACCTGCGCGCCATGCGCGGCCACAGCGAACTGCATGGCCGAGAGTGTCGGGGGTGTGCGTGTGGTCATGATGGCCTCCAGATTATTTAATAATTGTACAATTAAATAATCCGTTTGTCAAGGCGCGCCGCCCGCCGGGGCCGGCGGCCCCGTGCTGTGCGCCGACAGCTGGGCGGGTGCCGGTCTCCTAGACCCGCATCTCCCGGGCAATGCAGTCGGCATCAATGCCACCGCGCGATGTCAGGCGCAGCGAGCGCGAGCGCCCGAAGCAATTGATATCAAGCCCGCAGGTGACCGGTGGTGAGAAGCTCACGTAGCCCGCGCCAAGCAAGCTTCCCGGCTCAAGCTCGAGCGCCTGGCAGAGGCGCTTGTGGGAGAGCGCCGCAGGGAAGATGACAGCCTCGCCGCTTGGCGTGATGAGGTATTTCTGGTGTTCGCGAAGCGCCATGATGCGCCCTCCTGGTCGTGTGGCGAGTGAGCGCATCCGGCTCGCCCGTCGTCTGTTGTCTGTTGTCTGTTGTCTGTTGTCTGCTACAGCCTGTCGGACTGCCCTGCAGCGGACAGCACCTCTTCGATCAACACCTGCGCAAGCGCCGCCACATCAAAGGCCGCGGCAAAGCGCCCCTCGTCCGCGGCCGGCTCAAGACAGGCAAAGCGCTCGGCGTAGACGCTGCCAGGCAAATGTAGCAGCGCGCCGTGGCGCGGGACCTCCGGGCGCGCCACGATGTGTACAACCGCCTCGCCGCGCTCCGCCTCCACCACGCGGCGTCTGATCACCCGCCCGAGGAGATCCGCCTCGGCGCTCGCAACACGGCAGCGCTCGGTGAGGATCAGCCCCCAGGCATCGGGCCGCACCTGGCCGTTGGCAACCTGCCGTGGCCGCGCAAAGGTGAATATCCCCTGGAGGCCATCGCCCTCGCCCGCGACACGCCGCACCTCGCCTGCACCGATGCGCTCAGCAACCGCCGCGCGCCCGATTTCGTAGCGCGGCGCGGCGAGATCGGCATAGAGCACGGCCGCACGCGCCTGCCCTGGTGCATTCGGCAGTGGCTCGCGCAGCAGCGGCAGGCCGATCAGCGCCTCGCGATCGCGGGGGTGCGCGAGGAGATAGACTGCCGGGTCCGGCAGGTAGAGTGCGACACTGCGTGTTGAGCGCAGCACCTCGCCTTCAGTCATGAGCTTTGTTGCGGTGGTCATGGGAGACCCTCCGGTGGCGCGGTCGATGCCGCGCGCGTCACATGGCGTGACTCTACGGCTTTTTTTATTAGTTGTCTATTATTTAAATCAGCAGGCCCGATACCCCGATCAGGCTTGACTTTTTATTTATTCTCGCTATACTATATCGACACGTTGCAGCCGCGTGCCACGCTGGTGCCGGCGGCTTTTGATCAGGCAACTCCGGAGCGCTCACCCCATGGCCACATCCGCTGACGTCCTGCAGTTCTACCCGACGCCCGCAGCACTCGCCCGCCACGCCTGGTCGCTCTTCGAGTCCCGGGAGTTCATCCGGGTGCTCGAGCCGTCGGCCGGCACGGGCGATCTGGCCGATCCGGGGCGCGCTGAGCTTGCCGGCATGCGGCAGGCGGCGATCGACTGCGTCGAGTACGACATCGAGCGCCACGCGGTGCTGCGCGAGAAGGGCTATCGGGTGGTGGGCCATGACTTTCTCGCGCTTCGCGATGGGGCCATCTACTCGCACATCATCATGAACCCGCCCTTTGCCTCCGGGGCCGCCCACGTGCTCCACGCCTGGAAGATCCTCTACCACGGCGAGATCGTTGCGGTCATCAACGCCGAGACGCTCGATAACCCCTGCACCCGTGAGCGCCAGCAGCTCGCCCGCCTGGTGGCCGATCATGGCCGGGTCGAGTACCACGATGCAGCCTTTCTCTCCCCGGAGACGCAGCGCAAGAGTGCCGTTCGCATCGCGCTGGTCTGGCTGAACAAGCAGGCTGCGAGCGCCACCGACGTGCTCGGCGATCTCCTCGCCGATCTTCGCCGCGACAGGGCAAGCGCCGAGGACTGGGCGCAGGCGGGCGACACCGGCGAGGCGCAGGCGCTCATGCTCCCGGAGCGCTTCATCGAGAACGTGGTGCTCGCCTTTGATGCCTCCGTCGAGGCGGCGAAGACCATGATCCTCGCCGAGGCGCGATTCAAGAACTACCGCGCGCTGGTCGGCAAGACCATGGCCGAGGCCAATGGCGAGGCCGGCAGAGGGGTCGATCAGCGGGACAGCGCCTATGTGATCAACCGCCTGAACGAGGCCTACGGCGAGCTGAAGGACCGCGCCTGGACCGCGATCCTGCGCTCGACCGATGTCACAAGCCGCCTCTCCTCGGCCGCCCAGAAGCGCCTTGAGGCGCAGTTCGAGGACATCAAGCAGATGGCCTTCACCGAGTCGAATATCCGCGGCTTTATCTGCGGCCTGGTGGCGAAGCAGGGCGAGATCCAGGTCGACATGGCCTGCGATGTCTTCGATGAGATCATGCGCTATCACTCCGATAACCGCGCCTACTACATGGGCTGGCGCTCGAACGACCGCCACCGCACGCTTGCCATGCGCATCAAGACCACGCGCTTTGTGCTGCCAGGCTTTCAGTACTGGCCCTTCGGCAGCGGGCTTGCCTGGGAGAGCCGCCGACGCCTGGCCGACATCGACAAGGTCTTCGCCATGCTCGACGGCAAGCTCACCCCGGAGGTGGGGCTTGCTGATCTCTTCGAGCACCATCAGCGCGCCCTTGCCAATGGCGAGCGGCTCCAGGCGAGCTACTTCGACGTCCGCTACTACAAGGGCCGGGGTACGATTCACTTCTTCCCGCGCTCAAAGACGCTGGTCGATCGCCTAAACCGCCTGGTTGGCCGCGAGCGCGCCTGGCTGCCCGAGGATGCCGAGCAGGCCCACCCCGATTTCTGGGCGCAGTACGAGGCGGCCGAGAAGATGACCAAGACCGTGAATGCGGCCATCGTCGAGCGCCAGCGCGGGCACTACCACAACCTGCTCTGGATGGCAGAGCATGGCCAGGACGACGACCGGGCGCGCGCCATGGAGCTGCTCGGCGAGGCCATCACCGAGGCCGTCGGTGCCCACGGCTTTGAGCCAGAGACGCTGCTCGAGGCCAATCCGGCTCGCCCGCGGCTCACCGCCAGCCGCTAGACAAGCCCCGACGCCACCCCGGGTGGGAGACTGCCCGGGGTATTGACTTTTATTTTAAAACCCTTATAATAATTAGAATCAGTCACGACGAGGTGTCCATGTCACAGGGTCTCCCGCAGGAAACACGTCAGTACATCCAGGAGCTTGAGCGCCTCTGGGATTTCGTCTCCGACATGGTCGAGGGCGGCCGACTGAGCGAAGAGCTGGTCCCTGATGATTACCAGGCGCTCGTCTCACAGATGAGCGAGCGCTGCGAGCCGGCCCGCCTTGCCCACCAGGGGGTGCCCCATGGCGAATGAGGGCACCGCGCTTGAGGGTGTCACGTCCAGCGCCGGCGCGCTGGTGGTGATGCGCGTGCCCTGGTTTACGGCGGATGAACACAAGGCGTTCCAGGAGTGGGTGTCCGGCCGCGTCGGGCACGGCCTTGCCTCGTGGATCCCGGCCGGCTATCGCTGCACGCAGACCGAGTTCCCGGACATCTTCGTCGGCGTCGACCCCGGCCTCTCGGGCGAGGGCACCGACGCGGAGATGCCAGAACACTACTGGTCAGCCGTGGTCGAAGCCGCCCGGGCGCACGGCCAGGGCCACAACGGCCACCACATCATCGTCTGGATCGGCCCGGCGGAGTGAGTGCCAGGCCGAGCGAGCCACCCCGACACTGACGACCCCCGGGCCGCACGCCCGGGATGCAACAGGAGCAGGCAACCATGAATACCACGTTCACCCCGACCCATATCCACCGCAAGGGCGGCAAGTACCGCGTCCTGCATCGCGGGCTGCTCGAGGCAACGCTTGACCCGGTTGTTGTCTACCAGGCGGCCGATGGCCTTGTCTGGGTGCGCCCGGCCGCCGAGTTCGACGACGGGCGCTTCACGCCGATCGACAGCCTCGAGGATGACGCCGACGACTGAAGCGCCGCAAGGCCTTCTCGCGGCTGCCGATTGACTTCTATTATATTTTATGTATAATAAAGTTATCGGTGACGGGAGAAGGCCATGCTGGTGAGCATTGATGGTGTGCAGTGGAGAGTCCTCGGCGTGGGTGCCGAGGTCGATGATCAGGTGTATCTCCACCTGGCGAGCACCACCGAGTTCCGCGAGCAACGAAACGGCCGCGTCCCGCTCCAGCACGCCGACTTCTACCCGATCAGCGCTGTCGGCGACCGCGCGACACTCCTCGCCGCCCTGGCCGCCGACCCAGGGTGCTGAGGCTCGATCCGGGATGGTGCTGGCAGGGCGATGTCAGGAGAGGCCAGGCTCGCTGCTCTCACCACCACCTGGCGCTCGCCGCCCTCTCCCATGGTCACGTGCCACCAGCGCGAGGAGCTGCTCGGGTGCGTAGACGGTATAGCCGCCTGGCACCGCCGTGCTGCTGATGATGCGATGGCACCCCTCGCCGCGCGGGATCATGCCGATGTAGGGGCCGGCCAGATAGCTCAAGGGTGCTTTGGCAGCCGCACGCTGATCGGCGATCACCGCCATCAGGAGGCCCTTGTCCCGGAAGTAGGCCCCGCCGAGCGCACCTGCCATGACCTCGAGCAGCGCGCTCACCTCGCGGTTGCTGCGCTCTCGCACATTGATGAGAAACGGGATCCTGATCGGACCCTCGTGCGGGACCGATGCTGGCTGCTCTGCTGACATGGCGTGCCCTTCCCTTGCCCTGGCGGTGTTCGGCCATTGTTTGTGGGTTTATTTTATCACGAACGCCGGGGCGCAAGTCACGCTGGAGTGATTGACTTCTTTATTTATTTATGTATAATTAAATGAATCCAACCGAGGAGCCCTACCCGTGATCCAGACTCTCGCCACTGCCCAGCGCCTGATCGATGTCTTCCGCTCGGTCGACCCCGAGTTCTCTCCTGGGATGATCGCCTGCTTTCTCACCATCGCCCGGTTTGATGGAATCTCCCAGCACCAGATTGCCGAGCGCATCGGCCATCGGCCGGCGTCTGTATCGCGCTTCTGCGCGATGCTCGCAGAGTACGGCCGCGGCGGCAAGGCAGGGCTTCGCCTGATCACGATCCACGAGTGCCCTTCTGACCGCCGCCTGCGGGAGATGCGGCTGACCCCGAAAGGGCAGGCCGTCATCGAGAACATCAACCATGCACTTGCGCCGCAGACACTGAGTGCCGCCTGATCTGACAACCACGGAGGAGTGTCCAACGCATGAGCGCACAAGCAACCCTGCACGAGCAAGTCATCGATGCCCTGGTGAATGACCTGGTCGACACGCTCACCAATGACCGCGGCATGCGCTATGCGATCGCCAGGCAGGGCCATGGCGGCTTCAATGAGATGGGGCCGGAGGGCCTTGCCCGAGCGTTTCTTGACGCAGGCCTTAATGAGCGGGCGCAGGACGCGCCGCTTGGCCGGGTGCTTGAGCACCTGCCCTCAGAGGCCCCCGTCGAGGCGCTTGGCGTCGCACTGAAGACATCCCTGCTGACGGAGGCGCGTCGCGAGACTCTGCTCCGGGAGATCGCCGATCGGCTGATCAGCGCCTGGGATCTGCCCGATGGCGTCAGCATCAAGGAGCGCGGCCCGGCCCTGCTCGAAGGCGGCACGGATGAGCCGACGCTTGTCGCAACAGCCTACCTGGAGGATGCCACGCGCGTGGAGGGTGAGAGCCGCCGCGCCACCTTCCGCGTTCGCTTCGCTGGCCCGACGGGCCTGGTCGTGGATGCGGTCCTCCTTGCCACGGACACCGGGGAGGAGGTCGGCAGCGCGCCCTGAGCCACCTGACCCTGGCCCGACACCCCGCCGGGCCAGGGAGGGCCACAAGGCTTTTGGCAGACGCCGGCCGCGCGATGATGCACCTGCGCGCCCCTTCCCATGTAATTCACCCCCATTTGGGGGGTGCCCCCGGCACCGCGCCTCGGTACGCTGTTCCATGGAGTCTCGGGCGGGAGGGGTCATGGCAGGGATCAGGTGGAGACAGCATGCACTGGCAGTAGCCCTCCTGGCCGCGCCGCTTGGCGCATCGGCCATCACCTGGGATATCAACCGCACGGAGGCCGACACCATCGTGCGCAATACCACCGACCACCCCTTTGGCAGCATCGTGCGGGTGCTCACGGAAGCCATCACCCTGCCCAACGGGGATCGCGTAGTATACGCATGCACCGGCACACCGATCGGTGACCGGCTGATCCTCTACGCCGCCCACTGCCCGAAGCCGGGGATGAGGCGCAGCACCATGGAGCTCCCGCTTGAGGGCAAAGAGCGGCTGGTCATCCATGGCAACGTCTATCCCGCACCCGGGTACGATCTCTCCGTCAACCCCTGGGAGCAGCGCCATGTTCCCGACATTGCGTTGCTTCACCTCGATCAGCCCCTGCCACCGGAGATCAAGCGCTTTACCATCGGCGACATCTCGTTCAACCCCCACGGGCTCATGATCGATCAGGTCGGGTATGGGCGCTCTGGCACCGGGCAAACCGGTGCAGCGCGCGATGCCAGCAGTACCGTCAAGCGGCATGCGCGAAACGAGATCGATCGTGTTGAGGCCGAGGGCAACTACCTGGCCAGCGATTTCGACGGGGGGCGCCTCCTCCCCTATCAGTACTGCCTGCGCACCTGCGGTGACCCGGGCGACCCCGGGCCGGGCAGTACGCTTGGAACCAATGTGCTTGGCTCCCCAGGACTTGGCCCCTGGGAGGGGACCGTCGGACGGGGAGACTCCGGAGGGCCCGCACTCTTTAACCCCAGTACCGCCCTCGCCTACGGGCTTCAGCACTGGGAGGAAGACGTCCCGATTTATGTGAAGCTCGTGCCGAACGAATACGTGATCGTTGGCGTCACCTCGTATGCGTACCGGCCGGTGAGCGGCCCCTGGTCCTCCTATGGGTCACTGACCTATCATGCCAACCCCTACGTGCTCCTGGACTGGATCCGCACATTCGATGGGGGAGTCCAGGCTTCCGCCGTCATCAACACCGTTGAGCGTGCACAGGCGCCGCCCCCGGAGGGCGACTTCATGCCGGTAAACCTCCCGGAGCCGGTTGCGCCAACGGAGGACGCGGCGCCCGACCCCGTTCTTGCCAGCAGCGTGCAGGAGCTCGCCGCCCCGCGCCTCTCCCATCCGCTGCAGGACCAGGCCGTTGCGGTCGGCGAGACGCTGGAATGGCACCTCCCGAAGGACCGCTTCGAGAGTCCATCCGCGCTCACGTTCCGGGCAAGTCTCTACCCCGATGAACCGCTGCCTCACTGGATGGCCTTCGATCCGCAGAGCGCAACCCTCCATGGCGTCCCCGGCCACGACAGCGACGAGCGCTACTGGGTGCGGATCACTGCCACCGACAGCAATGAAGCCGAGGGCATCGCGGTCTTTGCTCTCAATGTCTCCGGCCAGGATCCCTCGCTGATCGGTCCACCGGACAACGGCGCTCCAGCCGGCCCGTCTCCCCCTGACAGCGAGGCAGACGACAGCGTGGCCGGTGGTGATGGGGATGGCGGTGCCTCGGGGAGCGCTGGCAGTGGCTCCAGCAGCTCCGGGGGCAGCTCCGGTGGCGGCTGCTCGGGAAGTATCGCATCCCGGCATGACCCCCTCGCCCCGGTGGTGGCACTCCTCCTCGGGCTTGCCCTGGTGCGCCAGCGCGCCGCACGAAAGTCCGACTAGGCTAAGCAGCACCAACGCAAACGGCCCGGGCGTTGCCGCCCGGTCCGATCAATGATGATCAGGCGCTCGCGCCTTCACCGCGCCTGACCAACTCGAACATGGCGTAGTTCGGCGCATGGAAACCCGCCAGCGGAATGAACTGGAACCCGTAGCCCATGGAGCCCAGTTCGCGCTGGTACTTGGCGACGATGGTGTCGCCCAGGTTTTTCTTCCAGTTGAACGACGGCGAGCAGTTGCAAGCGAGCATCTTGTCCGGGTAGTCCCGCTTGATGGCCTCCGCGGACTTGCGGGCTAATTCCAGGTCAGGTTTGCCGGGCAGCCACAGCCGGACTCTTGCTGCTCCCGGAACTGCACCCCATGGCCCGGTGATCAGCGGGGCGAACGCCCCCCCATACCCTGGTCGCAAGGCGCTGCGTGCCGATGGGGAACGGATCAACTGCTTGCCGCTATGCCCGTAGGGATGCGCGAATCATGCCTCGCGCCTTCATTCGTCTGCGCCTTGCGCACGAACGCGATAATTTGTATTCTTGAAATTAAACAAAGTGGATCGATGCGCAGGGCGCAGGAGGCGGTATGGGTGGGGCTCGGGTTTTCCGTGTGGCGGGGCGGCTTTCCGTGCGCACCGGTGTTGGTGTTCTTCTCTGCGCGCTGCCGCTCCTGGCCGCTGCCTCCTACACGTTTCTGATTCCGATGAAGGGGCTCACCGCGCCCGGCGGCGCTGAAGGCGAGGGGCAGGAGCCAGGCGACGAGGGTCCTGGGGACGACGGCAGCCTTGCCTGCGCGGAGATCGACATTGGTGAGACCTGCGTGCTTGATGGCGCCGAGGTCTTCTATGCCGGCGACAGTCAGGGGCGTCGCCTCTTCTTCGCTACCGCTGGAGAGGGCACCCTTGCCTGGCGCACCACCAACAACAACACCCCTGGGACCGACGGCACGGCCGATGGCCTACTCAACACCGAGGCAATGCTGTTCCATTCCCTGACCGCGGGCACCATACACCCCGCGGCGCAAGCCTGCCGGGCCCGCGGCGAGGAGTGGTTCCTGCCGGCAAGAGAGCAAATCCAATTGCTCGCAGCGCCTGTTTTTGGCGAGGATTCCCTGGCACGCGCAGACGCCCTGTCTGCCTTCGGCCTTGGCAGCACGCTAATCTGGTCATCGGTTCAGGCGAATAGCGGCAATAGCCTGCGCATCAGCCCTACGAGTGGCGGCCAAAGCACGACCAGCAAGAATACGCAAGCGCCGGTCCACTGCGCCCGCCATATTGAGGCGCCTCGCCACCTAGTGAGCACGATCTCCGGCCCTGGCGGCAGCATCACACCGATGAGCATCAGCGCCTACACAGGTGCCCGTTACGCTGTTGCCGTGACGCCAGAGCCAGGCTTTATCGTCGACACGGCTGAAGGCTGCGGCGGGTCGCTGAACCAGGGTCTTTTCTCCACCGCGCCGATCACGGCTGCCTGCACGGTGAGCGCCACCTTCCGCCCGGCGCATGTCGCCGCCTGCACTGACGCCGACCCCGGCCAGACCTGCACGCTTGACGGCGAGACCGTCATTGCCGCAGGCGAGCTCGACGGCCGAGGCATCTTCTTCGCCTCAAGCGATGAGGGAGTGCATCAATGGAAGACACACAACAGCAATACTCCCGACACCGATGATGCGCGTGACGGGATGCTGAACACCGAGGCGATGCTCTTCGACATCCTCCAATCAAGCGGCCGCCCGCACCCCGCAGCCGAAGTCTGCCGGGCACGAGGCGAAGAGTGGTTCCTGCCAGCACAAGATCAACTTGCCCTGCTCTCAAGCGACGCCTTCGGCGCAACCGCCGCTGATCGGGCAGACCGCCTCTCGGACATCGGATTGAGCGGGCCAGCCGACATGCACTGGTCCTCCTTGCAAGTCACAAATCAGGTCGCCAGGGTGGTTCGTCCGCACTCCGGTAGCACTCTGAACCGGGATAAGAACGGAGACGAGCGCGTGCTCTGCGCCCGCCACCTCGAGACTCCCCGGCACCCGATCAGCACCGAGGCGGGCCCTGGCGGGAGCATCGCGCCGGAGAGCATCAGCGCCTACACAGGTGCCCGTTACGCTGTTGCCGTGACGCCAGAGCCAGGCTTTATCGTCGACACGGCTGAAGGCTGCGGCGGGTCGCTGAACCAGGGTCTTTTCTCCACCGCGCCGATCACGGCTGCCTGCACGGTGAGCGCCACCTTCCGCCCGGCGCATGTCGCCGCCTGCACTGACGCCGACCCCGGCCAGACCTGCACGCTTGACGGCGAGACCGTCATTGCCGCAGGCGCGCTCGACGGCCGCGGCGTCTTCTTCGCCGCGAACGATGAGGGCGCCCACCGCTGGAAGTCACAGAACACCAATACTCCCGACACCGATGATGCGCGTGACGGGATGCTGAACACCGAGGCGATGCTCTTCGACATCCTCCAATCAAGCGGCCGCCCGCACCCCGCAGCCGAAGTCTGCCGGGCACGAGGCGAAGAGTGGTTCCTGCCAGCACAAGATCAACTTGCCCTGCTCTCAAGCGACGCCTTCGGCGCAACCGCCGCTGATCGAGTAGGCCGCCTCTCGGACATCGGATTGAGCGGGCCAGCCGACATGCACTGGTCCTCCTTGCAAGTCACAAATCAGGTCGCCAGGGTGGTTCGTCCGCACTCCGGTAGCACTCTGAACCGGGATAAGAACGGAGACGAGCGCGTGCTCTGCGCACGCCACCTCGAGACCCCCCGGCACCCGATCAGCACCGATGCCGGCCCCGGTGGCAGCATCGCGCCGGAGAGCATCAGCGCCTACACAGGTGCCCGTTACGCTGTTGCCGTGACGCCAGAGCCAGGCTTTATCGTCGACACGGCTGAAGGCTGCGGCGGATCGCTCTCCCAAGGGGTCTTCTCCACCGCGCCGATCGCTGGTGCCTGCACGGTGAGCGCCACCTTCCGCCCGGCCCACGTCGCCGCCTGCACTGACGCCGAACCCGGCCAGACCTGCACACTCGAGGGGGAGACCGTCATTGCCGCAGGCGCCCTCATCGGCCGCGGTGTGTTCTTCGCCGCGACCGATGAGGGCGTGCACCGATGGAGAACGGTGAACAGCGGCACGGCAGGGGATTATGATACCCGTGATGGCGAGGCGAACACCGCCACCATTCTCGCCGCGACAGGCACCCACCCAGCGGCGCTCGCCTGCGAGGCCCGTGGCTCCGCCTGGTTCCTGCCGGCCAGAGAGCAGCTTCAACTGCTCGCGACGGACTCCTTCGGGACAACCACCGCCGATCGCGCCGATCGCCTCCAGACCATTGGGATCAGCAATCCGAGCACCGTGCACTGGTCGTCGGAACAGGCAACGAACACCGGCCGTGGGATTCGCGTAAACCCGGTGACGGGCAGCGTCACCACGGCCCCAAAGGCGGACTTCCACTCGGTCCTCTGCGCGCGCCACCCGTAGGCGTTATGAGCGAAAACCAGAGGGGCGGCACCAGCCGCCCCTCGCTCCTTCTGCCAGTCGCCCGTGCTCCCGCCTAGCCAGGCAGCACCACCACGGTGACCGCATTGCGCTGTCCATCGACACCCGCAAGCTGCTCTTCGACCACGGGCTCGATCCGTGACCAGTCACCCCTGGCAAGCCCTGCCCCGATCATCGGCAGGCCGATGCGAACACCCTGGTACGCCTGGCCAATCTCACGCATCACCGACGCGATCGCCCCATAGTCGACATAGACCCGATTCGGGTCACGACCATAGTCGAACTGCGTGTAGGCGTTGACCACCAGAAGCTCGCCGCCGCAGGCGGTTCTGACCGTCGCAAGACTGTAGCTGCCGAGTTTCTCACGTGCCCCGCGCGCCGTGCGGCAATCGGCCGCATAGACCGCAGGCCAGCGCGCTCTTAGCGCCCCGGCAACCCCCGAACCCATGGTGTGAAAGCAGTTGCAGCCATGGATGATCAGATCAAAGGCACCGCCATCGGCGAGTGCCACCAGATCCCCTTCGCGATACGAAAGCCCCTTGACGACCTCGGATTCTCCCATTCACCCCTCCCGGTTTGCAGAATCGGCCCGCGCCAGCACGCGGGCCGCGTGCCCCGCCTAGTCCTCCAGGCGCCCCAGCACGTAATCCCAATAGCCTACCCGCGTGTCCTCGTTTCTGACCTCATAGGCCCAGTCGCTGACCGGCACCTCGGGGTGCTCGCCCCAGACGCCACCGAACTGCTCCGCCAACGTGCGTGCTTCTTCAGACATCGTACGCTCTCCCGTGACCTTCTACTTATTATAGTGTTTATTATTTACATGTCAAGCACTCATGCTGCCAGGCGGCCGATCGCGAGCCGCCTCATGCCGGCTCGACCGGCAGCACCAGCGCCTCGCCCTCCGACACCTCGAGCCCCTCCAGGGTGACCGTGGCGGGTCCATCATAGAGCTCGCTGAATGCCGCGGCGAGAAGGCCCGTGACCCTGGCCATCTCACCGCGCACCTCGTCCTCATCAGCGGGCTCATCGCCAAAGCCGAACACCCCGAGATCAAGCAGGCTCGGCGCGTCGATTGCGAAGCGCACCGTGCTGATCCCCACCGACTCGTCGCCCGCGATCGAGACCAGGGCGCGATCGCAGCAAAATTCCGTATCCAGCCACAGCGCAACCTCGGGTCGGCAGGAGGCTGCGTCAAGGCGCGCATCCCAGCGGGCGTCGATCACGGCCGCGCGCGCCCTGGTGGCGTCCGCTGCAATCACGACCAGCCGCTCGGCGGCGGGCGTGCGCTCGCCAGTCCCGGTGTCGACGGCGAATAACTCGGCAAAGTATCGCATGCGTGTCATCCTCGTTACCTGGGGCGCGGCAGGGGCCGCGCCTCTTCGGTGCTCAAGATCGGGGGCTCGGCGCCGCCAGTCAAGATCGACCAGCCTGCCGGGTCCTGCGAGCCCCCTGCCCGGACTCAGCCGCTGACGCCTGGCCCCTCGGCGGCGTCATCGATCCGGCGGTGGCGCGCCGGGTCGATCACGAAGCCATGGCGGCTTCTCGTCTCGTACTCCTCGCGTGCCACCAGGAAGGTGCGCTCCTCGACATCACCGCGCACACCACCGCGGGTCGCGATGCAGTGCACGCCATCGGCCTCCCCCAGTGCGGCGATCACCACCCAGTCCTCGCGGTGGCGCTCATGAAACTGCTCGCCATCCCGCTCGACCGACTCGCCAGGCGCCAGCGTGCGACCGGTTGCCACCTCATAGCCCGCCGGGAAGTAGTTTCTCACCACCCCCCAGGCTTGCTCGCGCAGCGCATCAATGGCCTCGGCACTTGCCTCGCCCCGCTCGCTTTGCGCGGCGGCAAACTCCGGCGCAAAGTGCGCAACGACAATCGCCGCCTCGCAGTCCTCCTCATACCAGCCAGACGCCCTGCGAAGCGCCTCCGGTATCAGGCGGTTTCTTGCCGCATCGAGCTTCATGCCGCCATGGCTTGCGGTCGACACGACCCGTATGCCATCGGCGATGGCCCGCACCGTCTGTGCCTTGCCCCAGGGTGTCCGCATGATGATTCTCTCCCGCCTGATTGATTTATTTATTATACTGTTTATCAATTAAAAGTCAATCCCCAGCGCTCGCGCCATGCGGTTGACATGCCTTTATTATTTTGTATACTAATACAATCTGTTACAGGAGGCCGCATGGCATACACCACCCTGCATTACGCGAGCGCCCGCGGGCACTGGCAGCGCGCTGGCGCGATGGGCGAGTCGGCAGGACTGCTGCTTGGTCGCACGCAGACCGGCGGCGTTGCGCTCGAGGCCCTTAATGAGCACGCCATGCCGGCGCGCTGCCGCGTCCATCTGCCCGATGACAGGCCAGGGCTGAGTACGCTCCTGCACGCGCTGTGCCTGGTCAGCAACCGCATGACGGCAGGTGCCGCGCAGGCCGAGGTCGAGCTCTGCCACCCCTCGCCGGCGGGCGGCAGCGCCCACCATCGGCTTCGCATCGAGGCGAGCCCGTCACTGCTCGCACTCTGCCCGATCGCGCCGCAGTCGGGCGCCGTCAGTCAGCGCATCGTGATCCCCCGCGGCGAGGCCGAGATGGGCTGGCTCCTGCGCGCGATCGAGGGCCTCCTGCGCCCCAAGGGCGTGCGCCGCAGTGATATGATTAAAGCTAAACTAACAGGAGAATTCCATGAGTCAGACACCGGACGTCAAGAAGATACTCGACGTGGCAGAGCTTCTTCGCGCCTCCCTCACCCTCCCCGCCGGCTTCCAGGAGCCCGTCTCCGCCGAGCCCAATGGGCCACTGGCAGCGCTGAACGGGACCTCGCCTGATGTCACGCTTCGCATCGAGGGCATCAACTACCTCAGCTCCCTGCGCAAGGGCTATGCGAGCTATGACTCGGGTGAGGATGATGGGATTGAGCCCTACGCCGAGCAGGCCGTCGACGAGAGCGATGCCAGGGTCACCGCGCTCATCCATGCAGAGGGCGCTGGCGCGCCGATCGAGTACACGGTCGACCCGGACGTCCTGTTCCGTGACGAGGCGATCGAGTTCACGCTCTCGGACAGCGATGTCGGCACCCTTGAGATCAGTGGCCGGGACCTGGTCGCCCAGGTGCACGACCTCCTCGCCGCGCGCTCTCTGACGCGCGCTGCGACGGTGCGCGCGGTCGGCCCAACGGTGCTGCTTCGCGGTCACGCCATCGATGATGCCCGCTCCGTCCATGCGGCCGTCGACACGCAGCCGGCAAGCCCCGCCGGGGATGACAGCAGCCCCCTTGAACTGCGCCAGGACTTCATCCGCTTCCTGGTCGATCGCCTGAACGGCCCGCGCGCACCAGGCTCGCACCTGCCGATCCTCCTCGATGAGGCCGAGACGTTCCTGATCGAAACCGGACGGGTCCCCGCATCGAAGGTCGAGGAGACGGCCCGCTCGCTTGGGCGTGATCTTGCCGACGGCCAGGATCCGGCTGCCGTCGCTGTACACTTCGGCACAGCCAACGGCTATGGCGTTCGGGTCGAGGCTGACGTCCTGAAGCGAGAGCGCCTCGCGATCGACCGCGCCGACGTACTCTCGATCCTCGCCACCCAGGCGGCCATTGAGCAGCATGAGGCAGAGCGATCGTCTGACGCGACCCCTGGCATCTAAGCCATCGCGCGCCCCTCATCTTCGAGGGGTGCGCCCATTACCGCACTTCCGCCGCCTTCTCGGCACGCATCCGCCTAAACCAGACGGGGCCCGCATCGCCCTGGTCATCCCCGCGCAGGAGAATCTCCCGCAGAAGCCCGATGCCAAGCGCGGCGCAGTCCTGCGGGCGTGCGCCTGACTGCTCCCGGCCAAGCAGCCAGCCGACCACCAGATGGCGCTCCTGGACGCTGAGCGGCGCAAGCAGCGCCTCATCCTCGGAAAGCGCGCCATGGGCAGCAAAGAAGTCGCGCTCCGCGAGCCACACGAGCATTGCGCGGGCGACGCGATCCGCCTGCCTGCAGAGCACCCTGGCAAGGATAACCGCACCCCCGGCCAGGAGCAGCGCGAATCCGGGCGAGTACAGCGCGGCAAGCATCACGGCCGGTGATGCGAGCACGAACTGATTGCGCCACAGACGCTCGCGCGCCTTCGGCAACCCCACGGTGAGGACAAGCTCTGCGATTGGCGTAGCGGCGAGCTTGTCGATCGCCTCAAGCCCTGGTGGGCAGCGCGTCGTCATCAGACACCCTCCCGATGACTCTCTGGCGGGCAGCGTCCCCCCGCGCGGGACAACCCGCCCGCAGGCGCTGCCCCCTGTCTCTGTCTGCTCATCATCCAACCGCCCCCAGAACGCCGCCAGACAGCGCTTGCGCTGCCGGCCACTGTGTGTTTTTTAGTATATCAATAATTAAATGAATCACAACGGCAATGCCCGGCGTCGCAGCCGGGCATTTTCCCTTGCCTATTCGACCTCAAACATGCGGTTCAGGATATCGGCGCGCTCCATCGAACTCTCGATGCGCTGGTTCTCAAGCTCACCGAGGGTGTTGAACCACGCCTCGGCGAGGTCGATCAGCGCGAGCAGGCTCTCGGTTCTGCGACCCTCGGTGAGAAACGCCTCGACACCCCGCAGCGTCTCAAGCTCGATTGCAATGCCACGCTCTGCCGCCACCAGCATCTCATCAACAAGGCGGCGTGTGGCCGCCGGATTGCGTGCCTGATCCGCCATCGCTCGAAGCTCCGGGCCGAAGTCGCCAAGCGCCTGGCGCCCGCGGGCGACATCGCGGTAGCCGCCGCGAAGCGCCTCCTCCATCGCGTCTGTCACGGCAAGGGCACTTTCGCCATCCTCCAGGCGATCAGCGATGCCATCAATGATGTGCGCGAGCGCCTCGCCCGAGTGCGACCCCGCACTGAGCAGGTAGCGGGAGACGCTCCCAGGCTCATGGATGCGCGCCTGGCGCCCAAAGCCCCGCGCCTGCTCCTCGATCATCACCCCGATGCGCCGAAAGCGCATCTCGGCAAACACCTCGCGCTCGATCTCCCGCCCGCTGAGATAGAGTGTCGTCTCGTGTGCCGTGTCCTCGATCATCTCCTCGACCATGGCAATGTGGCGCTCCATGTCCACAAGGAGCTCTTCGGCGAGCCCCGCCCAGCGGCCCTGCATGCGGCTGCGGTCCAAAAACTGCCGCAGGTGGTCGTCGAGTATCCTGTCGCGCGCGAAGCTGACGTATTGGCGGGCATCAACAAGACGACGCTCCACCAGGCGGCGCAGCTCCTCGTCACTCAGCTCGCCATCAGCGTGACGTTCAATGGCGAGCTCCACCTCATCGAGCGCCTCAAGCGCCGCGGTCGTCACCGGGGCGACGCGCGCCGACTCCATGGCAAGACTGGTGTACTGCTGCCCGCCCGGTGAGCCGTAGGCGCCCGCCACTTGCGAGACAAGCAGGCAGAGCCCTGCCAGACACACACCCAGGGCCTGCCGCATCCGCCCATGCCATTGCACTCCCATCCTGCCCACCCCGCCTTGTCTTGTGCTTTGACATCTATTTCTACCCGTTCGCCGCACGCACGTCCAGACCGGGCGGCCTGGCGCACCCGGCACAACGGTCAGGCGGTGCAGGGCTCTCTCGCCTCACCAGGGGTGTATTCGCATCAGCGGAATCGAACGGTCCCTTCAGGGGGATCCATGGACTGGCCCCGCTCCGCGGCGCCGTCAATCCGGTACCTGGCAAGCGCGAGGTGGCTACCCCCGAAGGGGCGGCTGGCTGCCTGCGGATGCGCGATTGCAACCGCAGGCAATCGACTACTGACCGGGGAGCACTGCCGCGCGTGCCGCGATCTCCGGCAGCAGGCAGTCGGCGACACCATCGCCCACCAGGCGGCCTCCCATGCAGCGGGTCTGGATACGGCGGCAGAGCGCGCGCAGCGACTCCTCGCGCAGCCGTCCGGCGAGCACCGCATCGGCAAAGCCCTTGACCAGGCCCTCGTCCGACCAGCTCTCCGGGTCCCGGCCCAGGGTCTGCTCGAACGCGTCACCCGTGTAGTGCAGGAGTGCGGCGTGGCGCGGCAGCGCCGCTTGCCCCGACACGGCAACCAGCACGTCACCGGTGGCGGCAGCCACCACCTTGCGCGTGCAGAGCCGGCCATCCAGATCGCGCCGGTAGGTCTCAACACGGCAGGGTGCGGTCAGGCGTAGCGCCCAGGCGTCAGGCAGCACCTGTCCATCAACCTTCTCGCAGCGCCCATGGAACACCACCGTCCCCGTCATGCCAAGGGTGCTCTCCTGCAGGCGGTGCGCCGAGCCCTGACGGATGCGGTTTGCCACCGCACCCATATCGAGCTGGTAGCGCGGAGCCTCGAGATCGGCGTAAAGACCGACCTGGCGCGCAGCACGCCCCCCATCGGCGACAAGGCGCAGCGGCTCACGGCTAAGCGGCAATCCGATCAGCTTGCCCTCAAGCACCGGGCAGGGTGTGACAAAGACAGCCGGATCCGGCAGGTATAGGGCAATGCGGCGCGGTGTGGCCAGCACATCCTCAATGGTTACAACGGCATCATGGGCAGTCACTGTGGCTCTCCGGGGTGGCAGCCGGCAGCAGCCGGTTGCGTTCACATGAGGCAAATCCTAACAGTGATTTAATTTGTTGTCTATTATTTATATGCCGAATGGGTGGACGCTGGCACAACGTGTTAGACTGGAGTTTCAGGATGCGGGAGGAAGGATGAGTCGCGAACCACTGCTGGTTGTCCTCGACATCGATGAGACGCTAATCCACACAACCTCGGCACTGGCGCAGCCCGGCATCAAGGCGCTCTCGCTTGCCAGACTCGGCATGGGAGAGCACTCACTGTTGCGGCCTGGCCTTGACGACTTTCTGCACCACGTCCACCGCCACTACCCGGTTGGCTATTACACCGCGGCCTCGCGCGACTATGCCGAGCATATCCTTGACGCCATCCTGCCGCGCCATGCCCGCCCCGCCTTTCTCCTCACGCGACGCAACTGCACGCTGCGCCATCGCCTTGAGGGTGGCTTTTTTGCCGCCGGCGGGCAGAGCGCCTTCCATGAGAAGAACCTTGCCAAGGTCAAGCGCTACGGCTTTCGGCTTGAGCGCACGGTGATGGTCGATGATCTGCCGATCGGGCTTCGCGGCAACTATGGCAACCTGGTGCCGATTCGCCCGTTTACCGGCGAGTCGGACGACGATCGCCTGCCGCGGCTTGCGCGCTTTCTCGATGCGCTCGCAGCGAAGCGCAACATGCGCTTTATCGAGAAGCGTGGCTGGGAGTCGGTCGATCCAGATGACTACCCGGAATGGATCATCGAGCGTCCCGCCTCGCTGCGCGCCCTGCGGGTGCGTGCAGCGCAGTCCGCCGCTGATTCGGCGCCGGAGCGCTAGCGCCCCTACCAGTAGCCGCGCAGCGGTCGCACGCCCCAGGCGAGCTCGCGCAGCGCCTCGATTGCCTGCTCCGGCGTCGCCCGCCGCGTCACCGCCATGTGGAAATCGAGACGCTCGCCACTGATCTCGATCACCGCCATAGCGGTCGCATAGCGCATACCGTTCACCGTGAAACCACTGGCAAGCGCGCCCTCGACCGCGGGCGGCCAGCGGAATCCTCCGCGTTCGTCGGCGTAGCGCCCGTCCGACACCTGCCCGGCCTCAAGGCTCAGCGGAAGGACGCAATCGTCCCGGTCCTCGGCAAGCGCCCCGCGCTCGATCAGGGCAAGCATCACCTCGACGCCATCGCGCATCCGCCTTGCCACGACGCCACAACCGAGGCGCTCGACTAGGAAGTCCTCCCAGTCAATGATTCGCACCCCAAGGGCCTCGAAGCGCTCCTCGGGCGGCACCCACTGCGGCGCATCCTCCGCCGCCGCGGCAGACCATAGCGGCAGCACAAGCACCGCTGTCACAAGCATTCCAATCACCGGTCGCATCACACCCCCATATCCCCTCGGCCAGCGCCTGCGCGCACTCCACGCCCAGACTACCCGATCGCCCCGCACAGCACGACATCGGCCGGGCTCGCCCACCCTGCCCGCAGCACGTCGTATACGCGGGGAGTGACTATCACATCGTCCCCCTGCGTCGCATGGCACGCGAAAACCCCGGCGTGCGACCGGCCCTGCTTGGCCCTGCCAGCTTCGAGCGATGGGACGCGCTGCGCGGTTTCCGCCACCGTGCGCGCCACCAGTACACCAACACACTCGACATGGAGCGCCTGCTCGAGTTGAGCGATCTTGCTTCACAGGCAGTCCGATCCCTTCACCGCGAGACGACGGCGCTTGCATCAGCGCTCGACTGGCTGGGGGAGGCTGACCCTGATGATCCGGACAATGTGCCTGGCGGATGATCAGGCGCCTTCCCGCTGACATCAAGCTGGGTTCGCCATCTGACATCGGCAGGCTGCGCGGCAGACACCGGACCGATGCCGGGTGCCGTCCGCGCAGCCCCAGGGCCTACGACTCGCGTCGGGCGAGGACCTCAAGCCAGGCGTCGACCTGCGCCTCGTTGGCCACGCAGTAGTAGCCCGCCTCATCGGGCGCGGAGACGGCGAGCAACATACAGCGCGCCAGCAGATCGGCAAAGCGCTGCGGCTCGGCACTGGTGAGCTGCGGGTGACCGGCGAGGAACTCGACCAGCGGCTCCATCGCCTCGCCACGGAACCCGCCAGCGCGCATGCGCTCGATCGCCTGTTCGAGCTCGCCTGTCAGGTGCAGGTGCTCGAAGTAGATGGTGGCATCGGCGAGGAACTCATCATGACCCGCGTCATCGCTGACGCGAACCATGATGGCCGGGGGCTCGTAGCCCGCCATGCTCAGCGCCCGGTGGATGATCTCGCGGAGCATAAGGCGCGGTGCCCACTCGCCGCCGATCGCCTTGATGATCTCCTCGAACACCCCCGGGCCGCTCGCCTCAAGCAGCGCCCGAATCTGCGCGACCGGACCCTGGTTGTTGATCTCGCGCGACACCGCTTCGGATGTGCCGATGTGGTCAAACACCAGGTCATCAAAGGCGAGGCAGAAGACATCCAGCCTGTCCTGATTGGTGGCATCGCGCAGATCGCCCACAAAGGCTTCAGCGGCAATGGCCGCGCGCCGGTCAGCCACCGGCTCATGCTCCCGCTTGCTGACGACGCCAACGGCGGTATTCCAGTCCCGCGCACCAAGGAGTGCCGCGGTCACCTCGTTCAGCCTCCCCTGGCGGAGATTGAGCGAGAGGCGATCACGCAACACCATGGCGATGCGATCCTTTGCGGCCAACAGTTCGGATTTGGATTCGATACGATCGATGAGCTTCATGGGTGTGGAGATCCTCTGGTCAGGGCGCGAAGGGGGAGTCCGTCCATTGCTCATGCGCCATACAGGGAGTCCGTGGGCATGGGCCGATCAGTGTCCTGCGCGTTTCACCAGACCCTCTCGGGCGGACGGGGCGGCCTCGCCAGGCCAGCAGGCGTCCTTCTGTCCACCTGTTATCTTTAATTATACAGTTATTAAACATGAAGTCAATGGGCGGCATGCGCATGCCTGACAGCATGCCGGGACGACGCGACAGCCAGCCCTCTGGCGCCATGCCAATGCCAGTCCGCTGCCTGCAGGGCGCTGGCGGCGACACCTGGCAAGTCAAAAGACAGCATGGCACTGACGCAACCAACCTGAGATCGTGCGGAGAGACCCCCGGCCATTTATAGATTGACATCATTATTTAATAATGCTAGTATTAAATCTCTCCCAACGACACGAGGCTCGACCCCATGGCGAAGACCATCCTGCGTACCGCCGCCTTCATTCGCCGCGAGGCGATGACGATCCTTGTCCTCATCGTTCTCGCTGGTATCGTGCACACCAGCTACGCGCGGGTCATCCCCGTGGAGGAGATCACCCGCTTTTGCATCGGGGCCTGCTAGCCGCGCGGGGCGGCCTTCGGGCCGCCCTTGCTGTTGCGCCCGCCCCCGCCAGAGCGGCCCCGCATCGCCACCGCCACACATGGCAGGCGCGCGCCTTGGGTGCCCCTGCAACCATCGGATGGGGACAGCGACACGCTGGCGCGCTAGGCCCTCCAGATCGTGGCAGCGTCCCCACAGTTCCCGCAGGTAGCGATGAATGCGGCACCGCTCTTGCTGACCCGTCCGTTGTGCGATCCACAGGCCCGACAGGCGCTTCGCATTGGCGTGTTGGTCGGGCACATCTGGCAGCGAAGGAAATACCCGTAGCGGCCCGACTGGGCGCTCAGACGGCGCCCTTCGCCACACTTCCTGCAGCGCAGAGCAGGCTCGGCACCCACCGAGAGGCGCTCGGCCGCGCCCGCCCCGGACGCCCCAGGGGCTTGCTCGCCGGCAGGCGCGCGGCCAGCCCCCGCCTTGCCCGCCGTGTAGCGAAGGAAGGCGATCAGTGTCGGCCACTCGTCCTCGGTAAACCGTGGCCAGGTAGTCAGCACGGCGCGCCGATCGATCACTCCGCGCAGTCGCTCACCCACAAACTCGGATTTCACGATTCGCTCCGAGATCTCCGCTGGCATCGTCTCACGGTGGATGATGGCACTACTTGAGACCGCGCAGAACGCATCCCACATCCGCCCGCCGAAGTAGCTCTGGAAGAGTCCGAATGCGATCTTGTCGAGCACGTGCGCCGCATGCGCATTCAGGTACTGCTCGAGCAGGCGCCTCTGCAGCTCGACCTGTCGCACCGGGGAGGGCATGCCGGACCAGCTGCCCCGATAACTCCTCGACCACTCGCCCTCCTTGTTGACCCGCACCTCGCCGTGAATGCTCTTCGACTCGACCAGGACAAAGCCCCTCGCATGCACGACCAGATGATCAATCTGCGCATGCTCTCCCTCGTGCGCGATGCGAAGATCATTAAAGACCGCAACATCGTCCCGCGCCGCAAACTCCCGCCTCAGATAAAAGGCAACATCGCGCTCCTGGCGCGCGCCGAATTCCTCGCGCACGTCGCGCGCAGGCCGCTCCTCCCGATCTTTCTCGATCATCCCCTGCCACCACCCTGATTTTTTATTTCCCCCATAATAGCCTGCTCCTGGCAGGCAGACAATCCACCAGGGATGCGGGTCGTCCGGTCCGCTGAAGCAGCCATCCCAGTTGAGCCGTGGATCGCCCTTCCGCGCGCGCCCCACGAAAAAGGGCGCGCCGCAGCGCACCCTTTCTGTGCCGGGAGACCCGGATGGACTACCAGCCGACGGTTCTGACCCACGCGACCTTCTCCTCCTTGCGCCCCGGGCCGAACGCCTTGGTGACATAGCCACCACCGCCGCCCTCGATCCCTGCGCCAGCGTCGATGTTGTACTCATCGTTGCCGATGATCTTCCCGCCGCTGCCGCGCGTCCACTTCACCGCTGCCAGCGCCTTGAATACGGCAGCCCCCAGGGTGCTCTCCCGCGCCCGCCGGCAGGCGTGGTTATTCCGGTCAACCCGCCAGGTCAGCGTGCGCTGCTCGTCATCGAGGCTGACGTAAAGGTCACCACTTGAGAACGCGAGGGTCTTGTTGGTCGCCGCAGGGATCAGCCGATCCAGCGTCTTTCTCTGCGGCTTGGGCGGGCGGCGAAACGCAATCATCTCGCACTCCTCGCGACTCAGGCCCGATTCATGGATGCCTGCCTGGTAGCTCACCAGGTAGCCTGCCATGAACACCCGCTCGATTTGCGCCTCGGTGCGCGCGGCCTGAAACTTTGGCTTCACCTCGGCTTCGAGTGCTGAGCCGTAATCGCCCAGATAACGGACGTTCCGCCTGCCCTTGTAGCGCGGGCCATGGAGTGCGCCATGGAGCTCAAGCGCGAGACTGTAGACGTCCTCGCGATAGCGGTTGTGCGCATCGCGGATCGCCTTTTTCACCCCGGCCCACTCGGCACTCGGGATGATGATCGTGCCAAACTCCGACTCATTTCTGCTCATGGGGCCTCCCGTTAGTCTTTTTTATTTTAATGTTTATTTATAATAATGTCAATCGCTGGCGGCACTTCGCCAGCGTACGCGAGCGCCGGTGCGCGCGGCAAGGCGTGAACTGGCGCGTTGTCCTCTCCCATCATAGCATGCGGCGACAGGCCAATAATCCGCCGCGCGTGCGTGCGCGGCGGCCGGTCAGTCGAAGCGTGTGCGCGTCAGCAGTGCGGTGAGCTTTGCCTGGGCGTCAGCAACGCCACCCTCGTCTATGACGAAGGCCATGACCACCGCGCGGCTCTCGACCAGCCAGATCGCCTGGAAGGCGATGCCAAAGGACTGCCCCGCCTCGCTAAAGCTCGTCGAGGCCCGGACGCCTTCATGGCCACGCATCGGCATGGGAATGGTCTCGCAGCCCGCACCGACCATCGAGAACATCCCCCTGCAGCCCTCGCGCATACCCGCGCGCCCATCAAAGGCGACCCCAGCCTCGTAGCGAATGATTGAGAAGCCCTCCTCCACACCCCAGCCGCGCCGATCGGCGGTGAAACCCTCGGTCCGCTCGTGGCCGGGCGTGTCCTCCATCCGCTCAACCACGAAGCGCGTGGGCGTCAGCACCCGCACCAGCCCCGGCAGGATGATCTGCTCGGAGAGCGCACCGTCCCAATCCCGGTCAAGGAGCTTCGCCAGCCGATCGCCCGTGGCATCAAGACCGCTCACCACCCGCGCGATCGAATCGGTATCGATGTAACCAACGCTCCCGGACCCCCCGCGCACGACCTCGCCGAACGCCGCCCCGCGCAGCAATGACTCGGTGGAGGCGAGCGCATCACCGACCACAGCCTCTCCGAACTGCGCGATCAGCGCCTCGGTTGCCCGCTCGAGCCCGGGTGTGCGCACCACCGCGCCCGCCTCGTTCGAGCGCTGCACACTCTCCCAGACTGCCCGCTGAAAGGCCACGTTCGCCTCCTGCCCCTCGCCGAGGTATCTGGCGAGTGCATCAAGACTGTCCGGGTCACCGCCAACCACCTTGCGCAATTGGCTCCAGAAATATGCGTGGATCTCCTGGTCAAGCCCGCCATCCACCGAGGCTACCCAGAGCAGCGTCTCCAGCGCCTCGCGCTCGGCCCGCTCATCGGCGCTCGCCGTCAGTGTCGCAACCAGTAGCACGCTGGCCGCTGCCAGCGTCAATGCCAAAAGCCTGATCCGTTGCCCCATCATGCCCACCCCCTTTCTTCTCTCAAGCGCCCAGTATAGCCGCGGGTCACGCAGCGATACGGGACTGGGTCACACTGACAGTGCCTCGCCGCGGTTGCGGCTACATCGGCACCGTGATCTGGACGTGGAGCATGCCGTTGAAGCTATCCCCGACATCCGGCAGGCCGGTGATGTTGAGCCCAATGCCCCGGTGGGCCTCGATGGTCAGTGTCGGTAGCGCCATCGGCAGGAAGATGTTGCCGCCGTCGACCGACATGGCGCGGTAGGCGGCACCGACGAACGCCCCGCCGCTGATATGCCCGAAGCCGTTCTTCGCGAAGATATACTGCCGCGTGTAGCCCGCGTACCCGCCCCAGCTGTAGAAACTGTCCTCAAGCACCCCGATGACGATGCTCTCGCGCCAGTTGCCGCCATTGAGCGTGAGCTGCACCCCCGCCCCCTCATTCATCTCGTTCCACTGGAAGTCCCGGTTGTGGTGGCGCGACCAGTGGTTGGTAAAGGCGGGGAGTTGCATGCGGTACTCGCCACGCTCCAGGTAGCTGCCAATGGCCAGGCCGTGCATATTGGCGACCGCCACACCCGGCAGGCCAACCAGCATGAGCATGAGCGTGACAATTGTCTTTTTCAGCATGGCAGTCTCTCCTGTTCAACTGCCATTTATTATACGCTTTATTATTATAATGTCAATTAAATAGCTGCTAATTAATTAACACACAATGATCTGCCTCCAGTCGGGGATTCGTCTCTCAGGTGACAGCTTGCCTCGGCCTGTCGCGGGTGGCGACGAGCGACTCGGCTCAAGCGGGTTTGCTGGCGTTGCGACAGCGTGTTGCCATGCGGATACCGACAGTGGTCAGTAGCATGGCGGTCCTGCTGCACCGCCAGGAATGGGACGGCCCTGAGCCAGCCCGGTGGCTGCTCTCAGGGCCGCTGGCGGCGTTTTGCCTGGGGCACCAGGGCCTCAGGCGGGCTTTGCTCACCGGCTCTCCAGCATCTGCATGGCGTCGGTGTGCCCCTGGGCCGCCGCGCGCTCATACCAGTGCCGGGCCTGCCCGCTGAGCCACTCACTGTGGCCCCTGCCATAGAACCGGACGAGCCCCCCTCGCCTGTCACCGAGCAACTGCTCCCAGGCTTGCTGATACCAGTACTCAGCCTGCAGGTAATCCCCTCCAAGCGAGTAGAGTCTTGCGAGAGTGTCCTGCGCCTGCGGCAGCCCCCTCTCGGCGGCCTGGCGCAGGCGGACCTTTGCCGCGCGGAGTGCGTCGGCATCCCCCCCATGCTCCCGAAGTTTCCGTCCGTCGTCGGTGTACTGCGTTATGACATCGACCTGCTCCAAATGAATCAGCGCACGGGTGTACTGTGCCAGGGCATCGTCGAGCTCAGCGGCTCGATCCACCCAGAAAAGGAGCCGCTCTCGCTCTTGCTGCATGAGCGAGAGATATCTCATCGCCGGCGTATAGGATCGCTCCGCTGCGGCGAGGAGCCACCGCCTTGCCTCATTCTCGTCATGCTCAAGGCCCAGGCCATAGAGATACATCCATCCGACGTGCTCCTGCGCCCATACCTCTCCAGCCTCCGCCGCGGCAAGCGGTTCGCTCACCAGGCGCTCGTAGTCATCTCCCCCGCCCCTGACCGCGTTAGCGTACCGCCATTCAACCGCATCGCCACCAAGCAACTGGTACCAAGCGGCCCGCTCAAAGAGCGCGGCGACAAGCGGATCCCCCCCGTCGCTGATCATTCCCGACGTCCGCCAGATCGCTGCGGCAAAACCTGCGCCGGGGCGCTCAAGGAGCCAGAGCGCCACCTCCTTGTCGCTCACCTCCATATTGATCGCGCGCTGATACCACGCCTCGTCAGTCTCGCGCTGCCAGGTCGGCGTGAGACTCAGCAAGGCCCGGCGCAGCCAGTAGCGCGCGCGCTCCTCATCCTCATCAACCCCCCGACCACTGGCGTAGGCTTGGCCGAGGGCTGTCTGCGCCCCGGCATGACCCTGTTCAGCGGCCGCCCGGAAGAGCTCCGCCGCCAGCACATCATCCTGCTCCACACCGTCCCCCCGCTGGTGGAGGTCGCCAAGCTCCCACTGCGCCCCAGCGTGGCCCTGATCGGCTGCCCGGCGCATCCAGTTGAGCCCCCGGGCAGCGTCCACGCGTGATCGTCCCACCAGCAGGTAGACCAGGCCGAGTGCGTACTGGGCATCCGCATCCCCGCGTGACGCCGCCACGCCATGGCGCTCAAGCGCTGGCAGATCGGCCGGCAGCGCAACACCCCAGCCATCATCGTAAAGGCGCCCAAGACGATACTGCGCCTCGGCATGCCCTTGCTCGGCCGCGCGGCTGTACCAGCGCAATGCGCGCTCAACGTCCTCCTCGACACCTCCGCCCGTCTCGTAGCCAAAGGCGAGGTTCAGCTGTGCGGCGGCGAGTCCCTGGTTCGCTGCGCGCCGCCACCAGCGCATGGCCTCCTCGTCGTTGCGGGTGACGCCGATGGCGTTATGAAAGGCGTTCCCGAGCCCAAACTCCCCGGCTGCACTGCCTGCCGCGGCCGAGCGCTCACACCAGGCAAGCGCCTCGTCGACGCGCTCCGCACGCACGAGCGCACGGCAGAGGTGCGCCTGCAGATCGGCGTCCTCCGGATCAGCGGCGACCGCGCGCTCGCAAAGCGGAACCGCACGCGCCGGGTCAATGTCCGCAAACGCGACACTCCCGACCGCCGCCTGCGCCGCACAGTCTTCGGCCACCGCCTGTGTCGTCGCCTGTACTGCGCCTGCAAACAAGGCGGCGCCCAAAAGCCCCACAACTCCCGCGACCCGTCCTTGCATGCAGCCCCCAGCGTCTCGGGGCCACTCGCCCCACGGGGCACCACCATTGACGCCCACCCCGACACTAGTGCGACTCAGGCCATCCTGACCACCCCCATTTGGGGGGTAGATGCGAGCACGCGCCCGGATCGCTTGCGCTTCGCGGCGCCTGTCGAGCGTGAGCTTGCCTGCGAAGCCCTCAGCGGGCGAGCGACGGGTGCTGCTCGATGAGCGCCTCGACCACATCCTCGGTCATGATCGGATTCGCCGCGAGTTCCTCGGCCGACCGTCCCCTGGCGCTCGCGAGGATCACGTCTGCGACCTGCCGTGGCGTTGGCTTTCGAATCCCGAGATCCTCGCGGACGTCACGGTCCTCAAGATCCCCCCAGGCGCCTTCGAACGCTTCCAGCAGCAGCCTCTCCAGGCCCTCGTCATCGGCATCGAGCAGGAACGCATCCAGTTGCTTGCGCCCCTCGCGCTCGGTGAGGCCCTTCGCTGCCTTGTGGCCAATCAGCCGCAGGGACTCGCGCAGGACCTTGCTCGCTGGCCGCGCCTCCCACTGCTCCCGGCGATTAGCGTCGGCGAGGAGCTCGACAGCAGCAATGCGCGCCGTGGTCTGTGTTGCTCCCGCCGTCGACTGACGGAAAAAGCGCAGCACCTCGAGATTCTCCTCCTCCGCAGGATAGTCCATGCCGATCACCTCGGAGGCCATGCCCTTGGTGAGCCCCCTTGGGTCAAGTGGCCAGCCCGCCTCCCTGATCACCGCGAGTTGCTTGTCCGTGGGTGCGTCAAAATACCAGGAGGCAAGCTCGCCGCTGCGCACCCCCGCCTCGCGCTCCTCCCGAAGCTGACGCCAGCGATGACGAAGCGGCGCGAGCTTCTCAGAAAGCGCAGCCTGGCGACGCGTCTCGCGCGCCCCGTCACCTGCTGCCGTCGTGCCCGCACGCCGTCCGCCTTGGCCCCCACCGCGGGTGGCCTCGCCAGCCGATCGCTTCCTGGTCGACCAGCCCACGAGCCCCACCGCAGCGATGACCATCAGCAGAATCCAGAATCCTTCCATCCACCTGCCCTCTTTCTCACCCGCCTGTCTCATGCACAAGCCTAGCGCCTTTTGACTGCCTGCACGAGTGGACACGCCCTCTCATGCCGAGACCGACAATGCGCACCCGACTGCCAATCGGGCCGTTGCCGGAAAACTAGCCCATACGGCTTGACTTTATTATTTAATTGTATTAATATTAAATCTCCCCAACGACAAAAGGCTTGCCTCCATGAGCAATCTCATCCAGCGTATCGCCGGCAGCATCCGTAACGAAGCCAACATCATCGTGCTGGTCCTCGCCGTGGCCGCCTACTACCATTTCGCCGGTGCGGGCACCCGCGTGGTGGAGGTGGTGAGTGCACCGCAGATCACCCCGGCCGCGGGTGTTGCACTCGTCACCGCGGGCGTCGCCGCGATGGTGCTCGCGCGCATCGTTCACCTGATCAGGCGCTAAAAGACGCGGGGCGGCCCCTGGCCGCCCCTGCTCACTCTCTCATTACAGCGCTTCATGTCTCCTGCTCGCGCCCGTCTTTTACAGCAGTCATCGACCACGCATCGGCAGGCAGCGTGCTGCGCGCGCACTCAACGATCGCGCCGAGCTCCCCGGCAACAAGCTCTCGGCCGACAAGTGCTTTGGCGTAGCGCGATGCCGCCGAGCACTCATCGATCACCAGTGCCGCTTGATAGGCGAGAAGCGCGCTGCGAGCCGGCCTGAGCGCTGCCCGCAAACACTCGACCCTGCGGCGTGCCCTGTACTCGCAGCCAAGCCGATAGCAGATCCCGGCCGCCATGCCCAGTGCGGCATGGCGTGAGATAAGCACGCCGACCAACAAGGTTAGCGCGCTCATGCTCGCAATGGTGTAGAGGATGACGCGACGCTCCCGCGCGCCTCGACGCTCGATCCTCGCCTGCAGGCGCGCCAGGGCTGCCGCCGTCGGCGGCGCCTCCTCGCGCAGGACGCGCCGCTCGAAGTCAACACCCTGGCAGCGCTTAGCCACCCTGCCCCTCGCAGCCATCGTCTGCCACCTCCTCTGCCGCGGGCACCGCGATCACGCCGCGGACCTCGCCGTTTCGGATCATCTGCGCACCGGTGGTGCTGCGCCCGGCAAGCGGGATGTCGCTGCCCTTGATGCGGTTCGCCCCGCCCTTGGTGTTGAACACCAGTGCGTCCTCGCCCTCGGCGAGAATCGTAGCCGCAGAAAGCGGCCCCGAGCGCTTAATCGCAGCGAAGCAGCGCGTGCCCTGCCCGCCCCGGCCCTGCAGCGGATAGGCGTCAACGGCGGTGCGCTTGCCCACACCGTTTAGTCCCACGCAGACAAGCTCCGCAGAGGACTTTGCCGCAATCACTTCGGCGGCGATGACCTTCGCTGGCTGGCCACTCACCGGCAACTTGATGCCGCGCACGCCGCGTGCAGAGCGGCCCATCGGGCGCACGTCGCAGACCGGGAAGTAGATGGCCTTGCCGTGGTCGCCGACAATGACGATGCGGTCCTCCTCGCTCGATGAGATCCGCGCGGCGATGATGCTGTCCCCTTCATCCAGGGTCACGCCCCGCACCCCGCCCTGGCGACCGGCGTTGCGGAACTCGGTAAGCGGCACCCGCTTGATGTAGCCACTCTCCATCACCACCACAAGGTGCAGGCTCTCGTCTTCGATATCAGGGGCTGAGAGCATCGCAACCACATGCCCCTGCTCCAGTCCGTTGAACACGTTCCGGTAGTGCCTGCCCTTCGCACCCGGTGGGCTCTCGGGGATCGCGTGCGCCTTCACGGTGTAGACCTGCCCCACCTCGGTGATGGCAAGCAGATAATCGTGCGTGCTCGCGCTGTGGATTGCCGTCACCACGTCGTCCTCGCCAACATCCATCACCGAGCGGCCCTTGGTGCCGCGGTTCTGGCGGTTGAATGAGGTGACGGGGAGGCGCTTCACGTAACCCTCGAGTGTTGCGAAGAGGATGACCTCCTCCTTCTTCACCAGGTCCTCACTTGTCACCCGGCTCAGTTCATGGCTGATTTCGGTCCGCCGGGCAATGCTATGCGCGGAGACGGCCTCATTGAGCTCCTCGACCAGGATCTCTGCCTGGCGGACGTCGCTTGCGAGGATCTCCCGCAGGTCCGCGACATCGAGTGTCACCCGCTCGTGCTCGTTGCGGATATCAACAATCTGAAGCCCCGTGAGGCGCTGCAGGCGCATCTCCAGAATGGCTGCCGCCTGCACCTCGGTGATCCCAAGCAGTGTGCGAAGCCCGGTGCTCGCCTCCTCGGCATCAGCGGACTCGCGAATCGTTGTGATCGTCTCATCCAGGCGATCCAGTGCGCGGATCAGTCCCTCGAGCACATGGAGGCGTGCGAGCAGGCGGTCCAGATCGTGCTGGGTGCGGCGGCGGATGACCTCGATGCGGTGATCACGAAACACCTCGAACACCCGGCGGATGCCAAGCTGCTCCGGCTGCCCCTGCACCAGGGCCATGACGTTATAGCTAACACTCACCTCGAGATTGGTGAGGGCCAGCAAGTGCATCATGATGAGCTCCGGCTCGTAGCCGCGCTTGATGTCGAGCACCACGCGCATGCCGTCCTTGTTGGACTCATCGCGAAGATCCACAATGCCCTCGACCTTGCGCTCGCGCACCAGGTCGGCGATCCGCTCAACGAGCACGGCCTTCTTCACCTGGTAGGGAATCTCGGTGATGGCCACACGCTGGCCGCTCTTGCGCTCCTCCACGGACCAGCACGCGCGCAGCTTCACCACACCCCGTCCGGTCTCGAGCGCCCGCACGTAGCCATCAAGACCGTGCACCGTGCCGCCGGTCGGGAAGTCGGGCGCGGGCATCTGCCCGATCAGCTCGGCCGTGCTGATCTCCCTGTTGTCCATCCACGCGAGAAACGCGCTTGCCGTCTCGGCGAGGTTGTGCGGCGGGATGCTGCAGGCCATGCCAACCGCGATCCCCTCCACACCGTTGGTCCAGAGCAGCGGGAAGCTCACCGGCAGCACGCTTGGCTCGCGCTCCGAGCCATCGAAGTTGTCGCGGAAGTCCACGGTCGACTTCTGGATGTCAGCAAAAAGGCGCGCGCCAGCGCGCGAGAGGCGCATTTCGGTGTATCGCATCGCGGCTGGAGAGTCGCCGTCAACGCTGCCAAAGTTCCCCTGGCCGTCGATCAGCGGAATGCCGAGCGCCCAGGGCTGCGCCATGCGCACCGCGGTCTCGTAGGCTGCCGAATCACCATGCGGATGGTACTTGCCGAGCACCTCACCGACCACGCGGGCGGACTTCTTGTGGGCGCCCCCTGGCGTGATGCCCATGTCGTGCATCGCGTAGAGGATGCGACGGTGCACGGGCTTTAGGCCATCACGGGCGTCGGGCAGGGCCCGGTGGGTGATGACGGACATCGCGTAGTCGAGATAGCTCGACTCCATCAGGGACTTGACGGGCAGATGGATGATCTCGGCCAACGTATTCTCAGACATTTTCCTACCTCGCTAGAATGGGTTGTGGGCAGGGCCGATCACAGATCGACCGTTGCCTCCTGTGCATTGGCTTCGATGAAGGCTCGCCGCGGCGGCACGTCCTTGCCCATGAGCACCTGAAACACGGGGTCGTCGGCATCGCGGCCACCCTCGCTGTAGCTCACCTGGCCGATCCGGCGGGTCGCGGGGTCGAGCACCGACTCCCAGAGCTCATCGGCATTCATCTCCCCAAGACCCTTGAAGCGCGAGACCTTCCAGCTCTCCGGCTTTGCTTGCTCGGCAAGGAAGGCGTCAAGCTCAGCCTGGTCCTTCAGGTAGCGGTTCTGCTTCCCCTTCTGGACGCGGAAGAGCGGTGGCATCGCCACATAGATGTAGCCGCTTGCGATCAGATCGGGCAGGTAGACGTGGAACAGGGTCAGCAGCAGCGTTGTGATGTGCGCCCCGTCGACATCGGCATCAGAGGTGATAATGATCTTGTGGTAGCGGAGCTTGCTGATGTCGAAGTTGCTCTTGCTGCCAACACCCAGGGCGGTAACGACGTTCTTCACCTCATCACTCTTCAGGATGTCGGCGACGTCGGACTGGTAGGTGTTCAGGATCTTGCCCTTCAGCGGCAGGATTGCCTGGTGGCGACGGTCACGGCCGGTCTTTGCAGAGCCGCCGGCGGAGTCGCCCTCGACGATGAAGAGCTCACACGCCGTCGGGTCCTTGGACTGACAGTCTGCGAGCTTGCCGGGCAGCGAGGTGCTCGAGAGAACCGACTTGCGGTTGACCTCGATCTCGCTTGCCCGCTCCGAGGCCTCGCGCGCACGCTGCGCGAGCTTGCAGCGCTCGACAACCACCTTCGCCTCGGACGGGTTTTCCTCGAAGTGCCGTGAGATGGCGGCGGCGACCGCGCGACTGACCACGCCCTGGACGCCGGCGTTCATTAAGCGGTCCTTGGTCTGACCGAAGAACTTCGGCTCGCCCAGGCGCACGGCAACGGCCGCCACCAGGGCGCCGAGGGTGTCGTCGGGGGTCAGCTTCTGGCCGCCCTTCAGCAGATTGTTATCCTGGGCGTACTGGTTGATGATGCGGGTTACCGCAGCGCGCAGCCCGGTCATGTGCTGCCCATCGGAGGTCGGGATAACGTTCGCGAAGCCGCGCACGCCGCCCTTGTCCCGGTGCCAACGCAGTACGGCGCTCACCTCGATCTCGCCCTCATCCTCGACGCTCTCGACCCCCTCGGCGATGATCGCGCCGTGCAGCGCCTCGCCAGACTGCTCTGCGATGCCATCAATGATCTCGGCGAAGCTCGCGGCGGAGAAGCTGCTCTCCACCACCTCGCCAGCCGTCTCGTCGCGCAGCACAAGCTCAAGCCCGGGCACGAGGTAGGCGGTCTGCTGGAGGCGCCGTGCGACGGCGGCCGGGTCGATCCCTGAGCCAGGCTCGAAGATCGTCATGTCCGGCCAGAACCGCACCTGCGTGCCGGTCGCTTTTGATGCGCCAGTGCGCTTCAGTGCCTCAACGGGGCGACCGCCCTCGGTGAACGCCTGCTCCCAGACACCCCCCTCACGCTCGATCCGCACCTCAAGCCGGGAGGAGAGCGCATTCGCGACAGAGGCGCCCACGCCGTGCAGCCCGCCAGAGACCTTGTAGGAGTCGGCCTTGAACTTCCCGCCCGCGTGCAGCACCGTGAACACCACGGTGGCCGCAGAGACCCCGGCCTTCTCATGCATGCCAACCGGGATGCCCCGGCCATTGTCCTTCACCGTTGCCGAGCCATCGGCGTGCAGGGTGACGATGATGCGCTGGCAGTGCCCGGCAATCCCCTCATCCACTGCATTGTCGAACACCTCCCAGAGGCAGTGCATCAGCCCCTGGCTGTCGGTGCTGCCGACATACATCCCGGGACGAAGGCGCACCGGCTCGAGTCCCTCCAGGATATCAATGTCGCTACTGTCATAGACGTGCTCGGAAGATGTCATGCGGGATCTCTCTCCACTGGTATGCGTAACCCGGGCAGTCGCCCGGGTTCTTCCTTTAATTATGCTTATATTAATTGATACCGTCAATTTTTTACTGCGCCCTCCCTGCGTAGGCATCCCGCACCAGTGACTCCACCTCCGCCGCGCCGGCCCCCCGGGCGAGTATGGACTCAATGGCCGCAAAGCACGCCACTCCCGGCACGGGCATCGCCTCAAGCTCGTAGGCGGAAACTGCAACGGATCCACTGATGCAGCGAAATACCAGGTCGACCACACGGGTATTGAGAAAAGCCGCGAGTGCCCGCGGTGTCGCCGGCATCTCGCCACCGGTCGGTCGGATCACATTGACGTGGTTCTCGACGACTACGGCCCCGCCAAGCGACGCCAGGCGCTCCGCGGACAGCGGCTCGGCGACGATGCGCCGCGCCTGCTCCCTCGCGGTGGTGCGTTTGACGAGCACACAGGGCGCGCGATCAAGCAACCACGCCTGTGCCGCCTCGTTGATCACAATGTGTGTGGCCGCATGCCTCGACGGAGCGCCTTGCGAGCCGATCGTATCGGCCCAGATGATCGGCCGCGCACCGCTCTCCGTGCCGGCGCGAAGCGCTACCCGATGCCGGTTCCAGACCAGCGGACCGGTGCTGACCCGGTAGCCGATATCGGCGAGCCTGCCCGGGAGGCACGTAGCGCCTGCCAGGATCTCCGCCTGCTCAAGTGTCCGCGGGAGAAGCCAGGGGGATGCCCCATCTGCGGGCAGCGCTGCGCTCGCAATTGGTCGCGGTGTCGTCTCTCCTGCATCCAGCACGCCAATCGCAATGCCCTCAGTGGTCTTTCTTCTCGAGAACACCGAGAGTGTGACCTCCTGCAGAACGTCGTCAAACACGCCGCGGCGGGCATCGACGAGCTCGAATGCCGCGGGTCGCGCCACCTCGGCCATGTGGCGTCTCAGCGCCGAGAAGTAGCGCCCACCCATGAACCCGGTCGGGGTGATGAAGCCAATGATCCCCTTCTCGGCAAGCACCTCGGTTGCCTGGTGGAGGAAGAGCCCATAGAGATTCGCGTGGCCGTGTATGGACGCTCGATAGCGATCTCTCATCTCGCCATCGAGCGCCACCCGGCCGTAGGGTGGGTTGCCAATCACGACATCATGGCGGCCCCGATCAGCACAGCGCAGTGTATCCAGGCAGTGGACGATCCGCGGCGCCCTGACTCCGGATGAACAGACCTCCCCGGAGAGCTCGAGATCAACGAATGCCTGCGACAGCCAGGCCGAGAATGGGTCGATCTCCTGGCCACGCACGTGTCCGGCGATATGCTCGAGCAGGTCCTCTGCAGCGAGGCTCGGCAGGGCCCTTCGCACCGCGCGGATAGCCGGAATCAGAAAAGCCCCTCCGCCGCACGCAGGATCAAGCACCCTGTCGCCTGCCCAGTCGACCCCCTCGCGCTCAAGGAGTGAGACCAGGCGGTCGATCAGGACAGGGGGCGTGAAATAGACGCCAAAGCGCGCCCGGTGCTCCCGCGGCAGGCAGGCGGTATACAGCCGTCCGATCTCAAGCGATGCCTGCAGCGCATCCAACCCTTCCAGTGACGCAACGAATGCGCCGAGATCGTCCCCGGCCCTTGCGTCTGGCACGAATGGCAGAAACTCATCGACTGGCGTCAGGCGCTTCCCCGACGCATATCGCGTAAGCGCCACGTGACAGATCTGCCGAGCTGACTCGACAGAGCCGCCGCCCACGCCTCGCGGCAGAACAGGCTGCCCCCGCCCCCTCTGGGCATCCCCCATGGTCGCACCCCTTTCTTTTTCTTGTTCGTGTTGTGCTTGCTATATCTTAAAAGGTTTATTATTAATTCACCACTGGCCCGACCCTTCGACCCTAGCTAATGAAGATCCTCGTCCCCACCGAGACCAGCTTCCCGATTCGGTCAATGCTCGGATCATCAACGGCCAGGCATCCTCGCGTCCAGTTCCGCTGCCCATGGATCTGGCGGCTGCGCCCGCCGAGTCCGTGAAGTCCGATGTAGCCGCCAAGCCGGGTCGTCTGCGGCGGCGTTTTCCCGCCCTCGTGTGCGGCCATGATGGACCGGTACTCATCGGACGAGATGATCCCCTCCCGGCGCCCGCGCTCGGCATGGGCCGGCAGCGGGTAGTTGAAGCCGAAGAAGAGGCGGAAGCGGCTCTGCGGATTCACCCAGGAGAGGGTGAATGACCCCATCGGCGTCACATTGCCACCGCGGACACGATGCTCCGCGAAGCCGCCGGATCCGACAGCCATGGGCTCGATGATCCACTCTGCGCGGCCATCCTTGATGTAGGCGAGCGCGCGCTGTGCTGAGAATGCCGCCAGATAGGGCCTGCCCTGCGCGAGCGCATCAAGGGGTAGGAGCCAGGACGGGATCGCCGCTGCTGCTGCGGCAATGAACTCTCGGCGCTTCATCGGACCTCCGTACGCGTGCTGCTGCATCTGCTGTGATGCATATTTTATATACTTTAAACTAATAATCAATCTCGCTGCTGTCCTGCCACCAGCGGCAGCAGCGCAGCCCGCAAGGAAGTATCTATTTTATTTTTTGCTTTTTATTGTTGACGATCATGGGCAGGCCTGTATAATGGCACTGTTGACGCGGAAAGCATAAAAAGAAGACATGCGTCGGCGGCGCCAAAAGCGCATCGCGCGCCCTCCGTGGCAGCGCCTCGGCCCGGTCAGCCCTCCCTGACCGGGTCTTTTTCTACCTGGCAGTCACGGATTGACGCAACAGACAACAACAACGCGAACAAGGAGATGTTCCATGGAAATCAATATCGATCACGCCTCAGAACTAGAGGAATTCCACCGCAACGAGGCATTGAAGTTTCGCATGCCAGAAGGCCCTGCAGCCACGGGGCTTTGCCTCTACTGCGAGGATGATCTCGAGGAGGGTCGCCGCTGGTGCGACGCCATCTGCAGGGATCGCTGGGAGCGGAGCACCGGCCATGGGCAGTTGCCAGCCGCACGCTAGCACTTGCCTTTTCTTAATTTCCCTGTTATATTTGTGAGCATTGGATCTGGATTGCAGCCAGGCCAATGTTGGGAGCGAGGCGGACAGTGGAGAGACTGTCCGCCTTTTTCATTCTCCCTGTCCGATCAGCACCAGGCTCTCAACGACCCATCCATCGGCGCAGCGGATCTCCTCCGCCAGATCATCCAGGCGTGCCACACCCGAGACGTCGATCCAGGCATAGCACCGAATCGGCCCGTCCGCGCTCATGCGGCGCACGCGTACGCGCGCGTCCTGGATCAGCATCTCCGGGTGCTCCGCATACGCCTGGGAATGGAGGTAGGGCGAGAGCACGATCCAGCAGGGGATCCAGATACCTTGCGCCCCGACTGACTGTGGTTGTTCTGCTGGGTGTCCGAGGTCTGGCCCCGGCCCCGCGGTTAGCTTCAACTCAGCTGCCTCGCTTAGTAGGCCGCGGTCAGCATCATCAGCGCCGTAGATGTCCGTGTAGCTTCGAAGCCGCGCAGCAAGCCGACTGGCAAGCGACACGAGCCTGTCACCTCCCTCTGCGTGCGCACCACCACAACCAGGCGCCAACCCCTTGCCGTCAGCCTCGCTCACTGTGACGCCTCCATGCATCCGGATAATCCACGCCCCAGCGCCCCTTCATTCCGCATCAGTCCCGCTACGAGCGGGACGTCGGCATTCCCGATCCTCTCCAGCCAATGCCCCGTCGGGAGGCCCTCTGGCGCGGCGGCCTCCAGCACTTCACGCACCGATGCCGTCAGGCTACCCGCATCCATGCCGGCGACCACCCCTGCATCGATCCCCTGGCTTCTCAGTGCCGCCGCCGCCGCGCACCGCCTGGCGGCAGCCGCGGTCCTGGCCCGCGCCTGGTCGCGCAGCGCCTGGCAGGACGCAAAGGCATCCTCACGCACCGTGTCCGCGCTCAGGTCCGGGCTGAGGCGCATGCGCTCCTCCCCGTAGGTGACTCCCGCCTCTGCTAGCAGGCGCAGGGCGGCCCCATGCGCGTCCTCCAACTCCCTCACCTGCGGGAGCCCCTCAAGCGCCAGCATGCTCGCAATCCCAACGCTCTCTCGCTGCTCTTCGCTCGCCATGGCGACAGCCTCGGCATACGCGGCATAGACCTCACAGGCATCCTTGCCGCTCGCCCCTGCAGGCGCACTCGCCAGCACAAGGCCAAGCAGCAGCCATTGCCAGAGCAATCCTCTCACACTCCCCACCTCTCGCGGTCACACGACCTGATGATTTTATATACTCGAAATTTTATTGCAAGCTCCAGACGCTCTGGCGTTGCCAGGAAAAAAGTTTGCGCCAGCCCTTGTGAAACCGGAAAACATGTCCACTCCCTACAGGGTAAGGAAAGACCTAGCAGAACCGGATTTAATGCCGAAGGCATTGGCAAGACAACCTCTTTCCTTGTACTGCCTATCTAGTATTTTTTGTAAACAATAACTTAGCCGCCATGCCGTTTTTTGGGCTGCGCGCCATTGCGCCCTGTCTGTGCGCGCAGGCAGGTCAGCATCCGCCCTCTGCCCTGCGCCCTGGTCGTGCTCCTCCCGCCTCTGCAGTCCTGCCGACCATCTTCCACCACTTGCCTCCCCCACTGTCAGCAGCGCTTGCCGGGCTTCCCTCGCTTTATTTTCTGTGGTATAATCTTTATAACTATTATAACTTTTATAAAGTTATATGACTCATACAAGGTTGACCTCGAGCGCGGCCCCCGCCCGGCTGGATAAGGCGTCAACATCGCACTCCCGCTGCTGCCATCGAGGGCAGTGCCGGTGACGGAGCGGGCAATCCAGCTGCCCTCCCCGGCAATCGTGCTGCCTGCCCCTGCTTGCGGCCCTCCATCTGCCGTAACGGCCCCGCTGACAGGCCAAGCGTGCCGTCGGCGCGCGTTGTCCGTCCGCAATCCATGGCTGTGGCCGGCCGAAAGTCCGGCGCCGGTCACTCTTGCGCATGCGCGCGCCGCCTTTGAGCTTCCATGTTTTTAATATCTGGTTTATTATTCGCCCATGAATCATGGAGGCCCTATGGGAACACGGCAGGAGTTCGAGCGGCGCTACGAGGAGCTGACCAGGCTCGGAGAGGCCAACATGCGCAAGGCGCAGAGCGATGAGGGCGATTTTCTGGGCGCGCTCCGCGCCCTGCACTCGCGCATGACGCTCTGCCAGGCCGCCGCGATCGTGCTGCTGCTCTCGCTGCTCATCATCGGCGGCGCCGAGATCCTGCGCTCCCCAGCGGAAATCTATGCAACGACACAGGACGGACGCGTGGTGCCAGTGGAGCCCGTGGGCGTCGACTACCGAGGTGGCAGATGAGCGAATCAGGTAAGAGCACGACCCGGGGCGAGCGCAAGCCGGCTTCCCGAGCGGCCACGAGCACTCGGGCCCGGCCCGCGACGGGCGCCCAGGCCCATCAGGGCCAACAGAATCAGCGCGGCGGTGATGTTGTTACCCTGCGTCGGGACTTCACCCAGGACGTCGCCCGGGCGGCGAAGCGCACGCTACTGATCAGCGTCGGCTGCCTCCTGGCGGCGTCCGCTCTCGCGACCTTCGCGGTGATGAAAAAGGAACGCACTGTCTACATCGCCGCTGATGAGGGCGGGCGGATCATCAACCTGATTCCGCTCTCAAGCCCCAACCACAGCGACCCGGTCGTCGCCAACTGGGTCACCCGGGCACTGGTCGGCACCTTCCAGTTCAACTTCGACAACTATCAGTACAGCCTGAACGAGTCCGTCCAGGAGTTCTTCACCTCGGAAGGTGGCTCGCGGCTCATCCAGGAGCTTGATCGCAACGGGACGATCTCAACGATCCGCGACCGCGAGCTGCTCCTGAGCCTCGTTGTCGACCAGGTGCCCATCATCACCGACAAGGGGCCAATCGAGGGCGGTCGGTTTTTCGCCTGGCAATTCCAGGTGCCCGCGACGCTGACGTTCCGCAATACCCGGAACCAGAGCTTCACCAACCGCGTTGTCTTTACCGTCACCGTCGCGCGGCGTAGCGTGCTCGAGGACCCGAACGGGCTTGGCATCACCCGCATCGTGATGACCCAGCGCGACTAACGCCGCCTTGTCATGCGGGCGTCAGGATGATATTTTATTTTAACTATATAAATTCAAGATGGATGGCCCCTAGATGAAGATGAGCGGACACATGGCCCGGGGTGGCTCACTGCTCTGCGCAGCCGTCGTGCTTGGCGCGTTCAGCGTGCCGGCGTTTGCGCAGTCAGAGGCAGAGCGTATCGCGCAGCGGCTGAACCAGTCCTCGCCTAGTGCGGTGGCTGTTCGTGACACCACGCCCGGTCGCGATCAGGTGCTTGGCGAGTACCGGCCGGGCAGCGACGCGGATACGATCGAGGTCGAGCGCTTCGGGCTCGAGGCCGAGCTGACCCCGCAGGAGCGGCGGCTGATCGAGCAGCGTCGGGATGCTCTCATCAAGTACCTCTACGAGCAGCAGGAGCTTGAGCGGGCGCGCCGGGCGCTTGAATCAACCACCCGCGATGAGCGTCTGGAGGATCTGATCCGATCCGAACTGCCGCTCACGCCCGAGGAGATCACCGACATCCGGCGCCGGCGCCAGGATGCCATCCAGGCAGAGAATGCCCCCCTGATCCGGCCAGATATCAAGATCCAGTCGGTGCGCTACAGCGTCGATGATCCTGAGCCTCTGGTGGTTCGCGTCGCAAAGGGCTATGCGAGCTCGCTCGTGTTCTTTGACGAGACCGGCAGTCCCTGGCCGATCGCAAATGACGGAATCCTGGGTGACCGGAGCTCCTTCTCCTCGCACGTTGTCTCCGAGAAGCGCAACGTCGCGGTGTTCGAGATTACTGCCGAGTTCCGGGAGAGCAATGCGCTGATCGACCTCGACGGACTGTCCTCGCCGGTTGTGGTCAAGCTGGTCGGCGACCAGGCCAACGTCGATGCGCGCACCTCGGTGCGGATCCCGCAGTTCGGGCCAATGGCGCGCGCCGCCGGCGGCACCTCGACCCAGTTCGAGGAAGTGCCAACCGCGGTGATCGACATTCTCAATGGCACCATTCCCGATGGCGCGGTCGAGTACACCCTCAGTGGCGCACCCGGGCGGGTCATTTTCTACAACGACTGGCTCTACGTGCGCACGCGGGCGACCCTGATGTCCCCGCCGCCGAAGGCCGCCGTCTCCTCCCCGACAGGCTTCACGGTCTACCAGATCTCTCCGGTGACACACCTGCTCTTCAGCCATGAGGGCGATGTGCGCGAGGCCCAGATCGAGGAGCGGTTCCAGGTCAATATCGACAACCAGCGATCGATCTTCGGTCGATAACAAGAACAAGGGTGCGCCAATGAGCTTCTTCGGAAAAATGAATAACGCTGTCTCCCCGCGAGCGCGCGTCATGATGATCATGTCGATCGCCATCTCGATGGGTGCCGCCCTGCTTGGCATCTATCTCTTCTCCGGCAGCTCGTCGGCGCCCGAGCCCGCGGGGGGCGCATCCGTACGCCTCGCGCCCGATGAGCGCCAGATCGCTCGCGCCCAACCCGGGGACGAGGACCTCTTCCCGGAGGGCTCCCCTGCGCGGCAGGAGATTGATGAGATTCGTGAGCGGCGGATCGAGGAGGCGCAGCGTGACTCCTCGGCGACCTTCATCGACACCATCCGTATCCGCAACGAGGCCCTTGCCGATGAGCGGCGCATTGCCCAACAGATCAACGAGCAGCGCCGCCCGTCCACCGGGATTGACGATGTCCGTGCCAACGAGCAGGCCCGCGCCGCCCAGGCGAATCCACGGGCGCCAGCGGCCGTTCCTGTCCAGCAGCCCCACCCTGCAGATCGCGCGGCGCCGGGCGCTGCCGGCGCCGCGCAGTCCTATGGTGTTGTCAGCATGGTGGACCCCATGTTCATCCGCTCGGAGCTCGAGCGGGCCAACAGTCGCAACAACGCGCTTGGCAGCGCCGTCTCGCGTGCCGCCGGCATCGAGGATCGTGCCCGCCCGCTCGACGCCTCCGGTGCCTCCAGCGGCGGCGGCTCCCGCCCGGGTGGCAGTGCCCGGCAGTCCGGCAGCAGCCAGCCGGGTGGCAGCGGCTACTACGATCAGTACTCCTTCAGCGCCCAGCACGGGGTCCAGGTTCCCCAGGACAGTGACATGGATCGCTTCCGGGTCAACCTGGTTGACTCCGAGGGCAATCCGATCGAGCAGTTCGGTCCGGGTGGCAGCCGCCCGCCAGCGACCGCGCGGTCAGGCTCGGCGCAGCAGGGTGGTAGCGCACGCTCCACAGGCGAGTACCCCAGTGATCGCGCCGCCGCCGCACACCGTGCCGGGCAGCAGAGCAAGCTCATCAATGTGGGCACCCAGGTCTATGCCTACCTCCATAATGAGGCCAACTCCGATGAGCCCTCGCCGCTCTTCGCGACCGTGCTTCAGGAAGGCCCGCTCAAGGGCGCTATTCTGACATCCACGGGGCCCCAGCGTGTGGGAGAGAAGCTGATCCTCCAGTTCAATACGCTTGCCATTGGTGATCAGACTTACAGTGTCGATGCCCTCGCCACAGAGGTGGATGACTGGCAGACCCGGCTTGCCGATGGCGTCAATCGCCACACCTTCGAGCGCTACTTCAAGCTCGGCGCGGCCGCCTTTGCGAGCGGCTATGTGCGGGCATTGAGCGGGACGACCACGACGTCGGGCACCACCGGCACCACGACTGTGCAGGAGCGTCTGCCCGATAGTCGCGACCAGGCCGCGGTTGCGGTTGGGACGATTGGCGAGCGCCTGCTCCCGAAGTACGAGGCCTATTTCGATCGCCCGCCCACCATCACGGTGCGCGGCCGTCGCCCGATCGGCATCGTCTTCATGTCGCCGCTCGAGCTGGAATAATTAATATAGTCTAAATAATTGACCAAACGCCCCTGAGGCAGTAATGTTTCAGGGTAACCGGGCCGGCGAGAAAGCGCCTGTCGACATCACATGGGGTAAAGTAATGGCTTCCAAAGACGATGATCTGGATCTTGATGGACTCGATGAGCTTGATTCGAGCGGGCTCGGCGAGCTTGATGAGCTCGATGGCCTCGATGAACTCGGCCTTGGCGACGACTCGGATCTGGACTCCGCCGAGGGTGACGATCCACTGGATGCCTCCGACAACGACTTCGCCGACGATGAACTGGACGCTGGCGACGATGCGTCGGATGACACCGATGATGATTTCGATGCCGAAGACGACACCGACCTCGACGAGGTGGACTTCGATTCGCCGGGCGAGGGTGGTGACGACATCGAGGACCTGGAGCTCGAGGAGTCGGTCGCCGACAGTGACGGCGCCGCCAAGTCCGGTTCGCATACCGGCAAGATTCTCGCAGCCGGTGGCGCCTTCATGCTTGCCATGCTCGGTGGCGCGGGCTACGTGCTCTTTGGTGGCGGCCAAGTGCCGGCACCCGCTGCCCCTTACGCCCCGACGCCGCCGCCGATCGGCGCCGCGCCGTCCATGCCAAGCTTTGACGATGAGGGCATGCGGACACCCGATGAGGGCGAGCGCTCTGCCACGACCCAGTCTTCCGAGGTGGCCCGGGCTGAGCCGCCCATGGCGATTGATGCCCCGGTCAGCCAGAGCCAGTCCATCGCCGATCAGCTGAACGCCGGTATCGCGCCAACGGCGCGCTCTAACGATCCGGGCGCGCCCGCAGCGCCTGCTGCCGATTCGTGGTCCGCGGAGGCGGACCTCACCCCGGTGAGCGCCCCCGCGCCTGCTGGCGTGACGCTGGAGCAGGTCAAGTCCGTGGTCTCCGAGGCCGTGTCCTCCGAGATTGACCGGATCATCGAGGCAGGTAACCGCAACGCGGCGGCCCGCCCCGAGGACTCGGCTGTGCTCGATGAGATCCGCACGGTCCTGCGCCGCGTGGATGGCTCGGTATCCGGGATTGAGCGCGAGATGGAGCGCATGGACACCCGCCTGACCGGTCAGTTCGACGCCCTGGCCGACCGGATCACCGCACTTGAGGAAGCGGAGCAGCATCGCCAGAACCAGGTGGCCGAAGCGGCCGAGCCGACAGCGGACGAGATGAACGGCAGCTCCCGTGAGGAGTCCTCCGCCAATGAGCTCGTCTCCTCTGTGCCCGCGGCCTACTACGAGCACCTGGTCGGCCGCCGGCGACTGGAAGGATTCAAGGTCATCAACAAGACCGGAGATGGCACCATGACCGTGGTGCGCACCCCCTCGGCACGGGTCAATGTCTACTTCGTGGGCGAGGTCTTCCGGATCGCCGGCGACACGGTGACGGTGACCGACATTCTCGCCGATGGCAAGCTTGTCCTCGGCCGGGACACCCGGGGCAATCGCTGGTTCATCGACGGCATCCTGGAAGAGCCGCGCCGCCAGGCCCAGCGCCAGGCGACATCAGCACCGGCCCAGAACCAGGCGCGTAGCGAAAGCGAGTCCTCCCGGTCGAGCGATTCGAGCGCCCGCACCGAGGGCTGGAGCCTGAATGCGGTCATGAGCAGCGGCTACCTGGTCAAGGACCCGAGCGGCCAGTTCATCGCCGTCTCCCGGGGGGATCGCATTGCCGACCTCGGCGAGGTCATCGGCCTCACCGACAGTGGCGGTCTTCGTGTCGGGCGCCACGTGATTGGCAAGGCGCGGTAACGCCCCGCCTATCAATAGGGTGTCCAGAGGGGCTTCGGCCCCTCTTTTAATTGTTGCTTTATTATATATAGTAATGGTATCTTATCCCGAGCATAACAATAACAAACTGGGAGACCTCACCATGCTTCGTTCCATCAAGGGCAGCTGCCTGTCGTACCTGGCTCTGGCCGCCGTGGCCGGCGTTGCATTTCTGTTTTCGGGTGATGCGCTTGCGCAGCAGGACATCGCCCAGATGACCGGGACCGTCCGTACCCAGGTCGATGCACTGAAGAACCTGGCCGTGGCCGTGTTCTTCCTGATTGGCTTTGTGCTCTTCGGCGTCGGCCTGTGGCTCTTCTGGAAGGACAGCAAGGAGTCCGGCCGAGGCCATGCCAAGAACGGCCTGATCGCAGTCTGCGTAGGCGCGGCACTTCTGCTTATCACCACGCTGGTTGGGGTTGCTGCCAACAGCATGCTCGGCGGCGGTGGTGCTGACCAGATCCAGCAGGGCTTCGGCAACGGGAACTTCTGATTGCCCGCATCCCGATGCTTGCCGCAGGGCCCGCTTTGCGGGCCCTTTTTTTGCCAAGCCCGACAACTTCCGCCAAGGAGGCGGCCATGACGACCGTACTGCGACCGATTGAGCTTTCCGTGAAGCGCGGGCAGTTCCGCGCCGATGACGCCATGTCACCGGTGGCCGATGCCGCCTTCAAGCAGGCCCGCTCCGAGCGCCTGCGGATGGACAACCACACCTGCCAGTTCTGCGGCTTTGCCGCCGGCAAGTACCAGGAGGTCCACCACGTCAACGATGATCATGCAGACAACCGTGCCGAGGAGAATCTCGTCACCGCCTGTCCGCTCTGCCACCTCTGCCATCACGTCGGCTTTGCCGGCGCGCAGGACAAGGCGGTGCTGGTCTACTTCGGAAAGGCGCCCGGCATCACCCAAGCCGACTTGAACCAGATCGTGCGCGCCCTGTGGATCGGGCGATCTAGCCAGGATCGCGACGTCAGCCTGCTGTCGATCAACCTCATGTCACGGCTGCTGAAGGGCACGGTCGGGGCCCGTCGCCTGACAGGCACCAGCGACCCGACGGTGCTTGGCGACTTCCTGCTGCACATGGACCAGGCATCCTACGCCCGGCGCGGAGAGTACCTGGACGGGCTCTTCCTGCTGCCCCTCGACACCGGCTTCCAGAAGCAGATCGAGTACTGGCGCACCGAGACCTTCAAGGGCCTGCCCGTCTCCAAGTGGGTTGATGTCGCACGCCAGTACGCCGAGCGTTGGGCGAAGGCCTCGACCGGCAAGGACGGCATCGCTGGCGTTCGCGCACTTCTCGGCGCATAATATATTCTCTATATTAATTACAAGGCGGGTAGAGAGCTTGAACCAGGTCGGCGTCTGTCTTTTCGATGATCCTCGCACAGCGACTGGCGGGTGGGCGTCCGTCGCCGGGCGGGAGGCCGAGCGCGTCAGTGGCACCGGCCGGCTTTCGAGTGACGTGCTCTGGGTCACCAACCTTGGCTACAGGGACTATCAGCGCCTGAATCTCATCCGGACACCGCATATCTTTGATGAACAGTACTTCCGCACCTCCATCAAGGCCATGTGCTCGGAGCTCGGCCTCGAGGGTGACCCCGCGCGTGCCGCGTGCCACCTCTCGACGATCCTCGATCGTGTCGCACAGAGCGGAGCCGAGATCCTGGGGGTCAATATCGCGCAGCCCGGCTATCGCTACAGTTCGCTGGTCTCGACAGCGCTGCATCTTCCCTCCATGCGCCAGCAGCCGCACGGGGCCCATGCGAGCGAGATTCGCGCAGCCCTCACCCAGGCAACGCAGTCGAACCAGGCCATGGCGGGTGTTCAGCGACCTTACGGCGCGAGCTGCAAGGGATTCAATTATCCGCGTGGCGCGCTCGCAAAGTGGCTGCTCTCACAGCCCTACCCGATCAGCAATGACTGGAAGGAGCTCAAGCAGGCGTCCGGTCAAACCGTATTCGGCGTCGAGGACGGGCAGCTGATCCGCGGCACCAAGGCCGTTCGCCAGACCCTCAGCGAGCTCGGCGAGAAGGCCGCTGTCTTCCTGCGCGTGCGCGTACTCGACACGGACACCTTCTATCGCCCGTTTGCCACCTTTGGTGCCGGCGCGAATGCGCCGCGTGGCTGGGCTGCGCTGCCAGAGGTGCTCTATCTCTCGAAGTTCTGCAAGCTCTCGGTCTCCGGCGGCTTTCGTTGCAGCGCTGGCCGCCTGGAGCTGCCCCCGGGGGTCGACCTTGCCAACGCCGAGTACTCCTACTCCCGTGCGCTGATGCTCGAGAACCTCTGGGTGGGTCTGGCAACCCCGCTCCAGGGGGCGGGTCAACCGACGGCGGTCGGGGCCTACATGCGCGCCTATGACCGGGTTGTCTGCGGCAAGGCCGCGGAGCAGTTCGCTCGCAACAGTTTCGTGGTCGGCTCCTACGGGACCGGTCGGGTCATGGTCTATGTGCGCAAGGGCGAGGAGGCGGCCGCCGCGCGCATCTCCCTCGATGCGGGGCTCTCTCCGCCAATGGACATCGCGCAGCTCGCCTCGGGAGGGCAATAGGCCCATGGACTACCTCTACGGTGACGCGCTGCCGACGGACCTCCAGGAGCTCCTTCGCGCGGACTTTCTGCTCAATTTCTACAGCCTGGTGGGCGCCTCCTCGATGAGTGCGGAGTACATCATGGCTTTCGATGAGGTGATCCTGCTGCCGGAGGCCGAGCGCAAGGCGGCGGTGCGCAACATCATCATGAAGCTCAATGCCTCCGGGGGCGCCGGGCAGTCCGGTGACGCCCCCGAGGTCATCAATATCTAAGGGGATCCCGACATGTATGTACTGAACAGGCTCTTCTCAAAGTCACTCAAGATGGGGCTCTATGACTACTGCCAGCTTGAGACCTCGGATGACGACTACACGCTCGTCACCCGGGACGGCGGCCTGGTCACGATGCTCGAGCTCCATGGCGCCTTTCAGATCATCGGTCGACACAGCTTCGAGGACAAGCTGATCGAGCTGGTCGAGCACCTTGCCGGCGCAATGAAAAAGCCGGGCTACCGCTTGCAGTTCGTGTTCTCGCGGGACCCTGAGGATTCACTCCGGGTGGTGCGCCGCTCTACGGACGCTGCGCGGCGTGCGATCAAGAGCAAGCACCTCGACCTGATGGGCCTGATCGATGAACGCGAGCAGGTGCTGTCCTCGAAGACCGCCGCCGAGTGCTGCTACCTGGTCATCACCACCACGCCGGCCGTGCTGGCCACCCCGGCGGTTGCCAAGCAAGCCCTGAAGAAGCGCAACGAGAAGGCGCGTGAGGTCCGAAGCGGCCTCAAGCCCGGAGAGTTCGGGCAGTCGCCCTTTGTTGTCATCGATGAGCTGCGCCAGCGGCACGCGAGCTTCACCAAGAGCATCTACAAAAAGCTCTCAGCCACCTGCCAGACCGACGTCATGAAGGCGGCCTGCGCCCTGCGCGCAATCAAGGCGCAGATCCATGGGCCGAGTGTGAGCGACAAGTGGGTGCCGGCGCTGCCGGGAACACGGATCCCCAGCCGCCTGCTGAAGGAATCCGGCTACACCGGTGATGCGAGCAGCGTCATGTACCCGGACATCGGCTTCCAGCTCTTCAACCGAAGCCCCGAGGTCGCCGACGAGGATCGCACGCTGGTGCGCATCGGCAAGGAATACCATGCGCCGCTGCTGGTCGACATGCCACCGGCCGACCCGGGCGCTTTCAGCGGCCTTTTCGAGAATATCGACAGTGATATCCCCTGGCGCTTTTCGCTCACGATTGACACTGGCCATGACAAGATCCGAAGCCGCATCGGCAACAAGCACACGCTGGCCTCGCTGCTCGCCTTCACGAGCTCGGATAACCGGGCGATCCGTGACGCCGCAGACGAGCTCATGTCGCTTGCCACCGACGGGATCCTGGTGACGGCCTACATGGCCTTCGACACCTGGGGGCCGAGCGCCGATGAGGCCACGCGGCGGAAGAACCTGCTGACCCAGGCCATCCAGAGCTGGGGGCAGGCGGACGTGGTGGAGGAGGTGGGTGACGCCATCGATGCCTGGTGCGATACCCTGCCGGCCGTGAAAAAGACGCTGGTGGCAACGCCCTTCCCCGATGAGCTCCATCGGGTCTTCCGCATGGCCCCGTTTAGCCGCCCGGCCTCGCCGTGGGAGAGCGGCTCGCTGCTCTTTCGCACCGTCGACAACAAGCTCTGGCCCTATCTGCCAGGCAGCTCCCGGCAGACCTCCTGGGTTGACCTGGTGTTCGCGCCGCCTGGCTTTGGCAAGAGCTTCTTTCTCTCAGCCTCCAACATGGCGCTTCTCACCGCCGGTGCGCAGACGGAGCTGCCGATGATCGCGATCATCGATATCGGCTTCTCCTCGGCCGCCTTTGTGGACCTGGTGCGCGAATCGCTGCCGCGGGAGAAGCGCCACCTGGCGAAGAGCTTCAAGCTCCGGATGACCCCCGACATGGCGATCAACCCCTTCGACACGCCGCTTGGCTGTCGCAGGCCGCTTGCCGTCGACCGGGACTTCCTGGTGAACTTCCTCGAGCTTGTGCTGACCCCGGCCGGTCACAAGGGTGCGCTGCCCCGTCTCGCGGACATCTGCTCGCGACTGGTTGATGCGATGTACGAGTATTTCAGTGACAACAACCAGCCGAAGCGCTACACCCGGTATGTTGACGATGCAGTGGATCAGGCCATCGCGGACCACAACATCACGGCTGCCCGCAACGATGAGGTGACCTGGTGGGAGATTGTTGACGCGCTCTTCCAGGCCGGGCTCACCCACGAGGCAGGTCTTGCCCAGCGCCATGCCGTGCCGAACCTCCAGGATGCGACCACGGTCCTCACCCAGGATCAGACCATTCGCGATCTTTTCGGCAAGGCGACCTTCGAGGGTGGCGAGAACATGATCTCCTTCATCAACACGGGGATCAGCGTTGCCATCGAGAACTACAAGATCCTGAGCGGGCCGAGCATGTTCGATACCGGCAGCGCGCGGATTGTCTCCATGGACCTCTCCGAGGTCGCCATGTCGGGCAGTGCGGCCGCGGACAAGATGACCGGCGTGGTCTACATGCTGGCGCGCAATATCCTCTGCCGCGATTTCTACCGCAGCGAGGACTCCCTTCGGGAGATCGAGAGCCCGCGCTACAAGCGCTACCACAAGGCGATCATCGAGGCGAACTCCCAGGTCGAGCGCAAGCTCTGCATGGATGAGTTTCACCGCACCGAGTCCTGTGAGCCGGTTCGAAACCAGGCTCTGGTGGATATCCGCGAGGGGCGCAAGTTCAATGTCCAGGTCGCGCTCCTCTCCCAGCGCCTCCAGGACTTCAGCCCGGCCATGGTGGAGTTCGCGAGCAATGTCTATGTCTTCTCCAAGGGCATTACCGAGGACAGCATCAGCGAGATCCGCAGGCGCTTTAGCCCCGAACCCGATGCGATGCGCGGCCTGCGCACCTACGTGAACGGCCCGGACCCCGAGGAGGGTTCGGCCTTTCTGTATATTGGCTCCGTCAAGGGCGGCAGTGGCAAGGTCGAGCAGGTGCTTCGCCTGACCCTCGGGTCGACTGAGCGCTGGGCCTACTCCACGACCCACGAGGACGTCGCCCTTCGCCGGCGCCTTTCAGCGCAGCTTGGGCTGAACAACGCCCTTCGCATCCTGGCGACCGAGCACCCGAGTGGCAGCGCCAAGGGCTACGTGCAGTCGCGACTGATGGACGCAGGCCTCGCCGCTGACGACAGCAACATTTACGAAACCATCGTCAACGAACTGGTGGTCCGGCACAAGACGCTGGTGCGATGAGCGTTGTATTTGGCGACGATTCGATTTAATATACCTAAAACTAATAAATGGAGCGAACATGAAAGCCCATTCAAAACTGCTGGTACTGGCGATCGCATCGCTGCTTGCCACGGGCTGTGCAACGACACAGCCCGTGGAGCCCGATGGGCTGCTTGAGGAGCAGCGCCGCGCAGAGAACGAGGCGTGGGAGCAGCTGCGCATGATCAGCGTTGAGGCGCGAGATGAGCTGCGGCTGCTTGCCAAGGCCCAGCAGAGTCTGTCCGCTGACTCCATGACGCCTGAGCAGCACGCCCAGAAGTCCTTCCAGAGCACGTATGTGCCTGAGGGCTTCAAGGACGTTGTCTCTTTCCGCCATATCGGTCCGGCCACCCGTGCCGCAGAGGCGCTTGCAAAGATCGCCGGCTACGAGTTCGAGACCTACGGCGTGCGCCCGGCACACGAGCCGGTTGTCAGCATCGAGGTCACTGCCCGTCCGCTGATCGAGGCGCTCCATGAGCTTGGCATGCAGACAGGCGACGCGATTCACGTTGAGGTCTTTGAGGCCTCCAAGCTGATGCGCGTCATCTACCGCTAACCAGGCATCGAGGCGGCTCACATGAAAAAGACGATTGCAGCACTCCTTCTGGCCGGGCTTTTCTCTGGCGCCGCGATGGCGGGGTCCGAGGCCCGCTCGATCAGCGACCTGCGCTCGCTGAACTTCAATGCCAGTGTCTTTGGTAGCGCCGGGGGCGAGGAGGAGTTTGATCTTCGCCGTCGCGCCCTGCGCGATGCCGCACTCGCCACCGGTGCCCAGCACGGCTACGTGGACCAGATGGAGCGCCTCAAGCGCCAGCTGCGCGCCAACGCCGATTACATGGACCAGACCTGGGACTTCTCGACGGTCATGCGCCTTGCAACCCACGGCGAGGAGGAACTCTACCTGCTGCCGCCCGTGATCCGCGAACTCAGAAACTCGATGATCGCAACCGAGGGCCACCAGCGTCTGCGCGTCTCCGACACGACCTACCTGATCGAGAAGCGCGAGCGCCTGGTGCTCGCACCGCCGAACTGGCGTGATTACCTGCTCTTCGACCAGCCCGTGCGCGTGACAACACCGCCAAAGCCGCTCCTGCCGAATACGCCGGAGGAGATGACAGCCTGGGTCGAGGGGGTTGAGCGCGGCTGGGTGGCCGGCGCCCGCCAGGCCTCCCAGGAAATGGGCCGGCGCCTTGAGCAGCTCGGCGGTGACTACACCGGCATGCTGCGCTACATGCGCCTTTTGACCGAGGGCAAGATCGAGTCGCCCTTCGTTGCCAGCAGCCAGGAGTGGGTGACCGGCGGTGGTGCGGAGATGCGCATCAACGAGCGCGTCTACCAGATCTCGCGCCCCTCCTCGCTCAACGCCAACATGGACGACTGGAAGACGCTTGAGCTTGATACCCGGGGCGGCTATCGCTACCCGGTGGAGCTCGACCGCCTGCGCGCGTTGCCGGGATACGCGGAGGACTGATGGAGAGCAATCCCTTCGCCCATGCCATCAATATCCCCCCGAGCATTGGCATCGAGGATCTCAACGCCATGCTCCGCCACATGGTGGAGCTTGGCGGGAGCGACCTGTTCCTGATGGGCGGCTCGCAGGCCTGGATCCAGCTTAATTCACGCATGGTGCGCATCACCCGCCGGGAGCTCAGCGACCAGGAGATCTTCCAGGTGCTGATGCATAACGATATTTATGGCGCCAACGCACCCTCGCGCCTTGGCGGCAAGGATCCGATCAACACGAGCCACGAGTTCGTGGTGAAGGACGGCGCCGAGCGCACGCGCTATCGTTTTCGCGTGAATGCGGTCGGCTGCCTTCGCCGTGGCCGCCAGTCCGTGACGATGACCCTTCGCACCATCCCGACCGTGCCCCCGACCGCGGCAGCGCTCGGGATCGAGGCCGACATCCTGCGCGTCGCCCGCGGCGCCGACCAGGGGCTCATCCTCGTGACTGGTGCCACCGGCAACGGCAAGTCGACCCTGCTTGGGAGTCTCATCCGTGACCAGCTCGAGGCGGTCGATGGCAACCGCAACGTGGTCACCATCGAAGCACCGATCGAGTTCGTCTACGACGACGTCGAGAAGGCCTCCTCCTTCATCACGCAGATGGAGGTGGACAAGCACATCAATGACTTCCATGAGGGCGTCAAGAACGCGATGCGCATGGCCCCGACCACGATCCTGATCGGCGAGGCGCGGGACTACGAGACGGTCAGCTCGGCGCTCGAGGCAAGTGTCACGGGGCATGTCGTGTACTCGACCGTCCACACCAACAGTGTGCCGGAAACCTTCCAGCGCCTGGTCGGGGTCTACCCCGAGTCACTCCAGCTCCAGGCCCGGCTCGACATTCTCCAGGCGCTGAAGATGGTGATCACCCAGCGCCTCATCCCGACCGTTGACGGCAAGCGAACCGCCATCCGCGAGTACCTGGTGCTCGATCAGGCGATCAAGGACAGGCTCGCCGCTGCAAGCAACCTGACGCGGGAGTCGTTCGCCATTCTCCGCGAGTTCGGCCGCCCGATGGCGGAGGACGCGAGGGAGAAGTTCGCAGCCGGCGTGATCAGCCAGGAGACGCTCGACCGCCAGCTCCTCAACTACGATGCCGGAGGCGATCATGGCGCGTCGTGACTACGTGCGCAGGCCGAAGATCTTTATCTGGGATGCGATCCTGGTGCTGCCGCTGATGGCGCTCCTGCTCTACCCGCGGCTTGTCACACTACTGGCACTCCTCGCCGTCGGGACGCTGCTCTTCATTCTTGATCGCCGCGGCATGGCGATTCCGATGACCCTCCGCTGGCTGCGGACGTTCCTTGTTGGCAGGCGGCGCTATATCCGCCCACCGCGACGCCTTTAATTTATGCTTTTTATATTTGAAACATGCCCGGTCAGTAATATATAATCCGAATAACAATACAGGAGCAGGGCAATGGCACCTCGAAAAACAGCAATCATCCTGGGGGCGGTAATCGCCGGCGTATTCCTTGCGCCGCTCGCGGCAACGGCCTCCCTGTACATCTCCCCCGCGGTCCGGGGCACCGTGACCTATCACCCTGCTGACGCCGATCGCGCGGGTAGCGATGAGCGCTCCGTGCGCGGTGAGTCGAGTGTCCATGGCGAGTTCGTGATGGGCGCGCAGCCGCGCGAGGACGTGAAGCGTTTCGGGCGCAATGTGCCGCTTTTCGTCGCCATCGAGAGCCTGGTGCCGATGGCCGATGGCTGGAAGGCCAACATCGACGAGGGGCTTGAGAATCGCAGTGTGAGCTGGGATGGCGGTGATGACTGGCAGAGCGTGCTTGCTGTGATTGCGCGCCAGAACAGTCTTGCCATTGTCGTCAACGAGGATGCCCGTGCCGTTGGTGTCTCCTCAAGCGCCTCGCTGGCGCCGCACCTCGCGAAGCCGACCCCCCAGGTCTGGCGCATGCGCCCCGGCAAGTCGCTCATCGAGAACCTCGCCGACTGGGCGTCTGACGCCGGCTGGTATCTCGACAGCAGTGCGATCGACTACGACTACGCGATCCCTCAGGGCGCGACCTTCACCGGGCCGTTCCTGCAAGTGATCGGCGAGGCGCTTGACGCCTTCGAGCGCGCCGAGCGGCCGATCCGCGCCCAGGCGCACACCGGCAACCGCGTTATCCAGCTGCTTAGCGGCGGCTACAAGCAAGAGGTGACCCGCTAATGACTATCCGATGCAAGGCCGTAACCAGCGCGCTTGCGCTCGCCGCGATTGCCGCAAGTGGCTGCAGCACAACCGGCATGGACCGCGCCGATCGCGAGATTGCGTCGCGCTCCGCCGAGGTCTCCCGTGACATGGCGCAAGGTCGCGAACTGCGACGCAGCTCCGTCGAGGTCTCCGACAGCGTCTTTTTCTCGGCGACCCCCTTCAAGATCGAGGAGCGCGATCGCCTGCCGGGGTTCTTCTCTGAGGCCGCCCCCTTCCGTCAGGTGGAGCCGGTCTCCTTCCAGGAGATCATCGGCGAGATCGGCGATGCCAAGGGCATCCGCATCGAGCTCTCCGAGGATGCCATTGCCACGCTGCGCGGCATGACGCCCGAGCAGATCGAGGCCGTCAATCCGGCCGGCACCGACGGCATCGGCAGCGCGATGAATGATCTGGAGCGGAGCATGGGCGACAACTTCCTCGCACCGCCTGTCTCCGAGATCCCGCGCTTGCCGGGCGAGCGCGGCCTTGCCGGCTCCGAGGTCAAGATGACCATCGATCACCGCGGCAACCTGGCCGGGCTGCTCGATCGCATCACCTCGCGGGCCAACCTCTACTGGCGCTGGAATCATGACCACGTCACGATCTTCCGCCACGATCATCGTGTCTACACCGTCGATATCCTGCCTGGAACCTCGTCGTTCACGTCCCAGGTGCAGGCCGCCGTCGGCCCGGGCGCAAGTGGCGGGACCTCCCAGCTTGGGAACCAGGCGTCTGTTGTTACCATCAATCCGCCGAACCAGTACGAGAGCATTCGCGAGGCCATCGAGTCACTGCTCTCCGAGACCGGCTCCTTCAGCCTGTCGGAGAAGACCGGGATGCTGACGGTCAACGATACGCCGATGGTGCAGGCAAAGGTCGAGCGCTACATCAAGCAGACCAATGCCGAGGCGACGCAGCGGATTGCCGTTCGCACCGAAATCTACGACATCGTCCTGAATGATCAGGGCTCAGCGGGACTTGACTGGGATGCCCTCTACCGGGGTTCCTCGCGCGTGAGCGGCAACATCGCCTCCTCATTCACCTCACCCGCCGAGGCGCTGCTTGGGCTTGAACTCACCCGAGCCGGTTCCGGCTGGGAGGGCTCCCAGGCGTTTATCTCGATGCTTCGTGAGTATGCCGACGTATCGCTGGTGACCACCTCCACCTCCTATACCACCAATGGAGAGGCCGTCCCCGTGCAGGTCGTCGACAGCCAGGCGTACCTCGCCTCGGTGTCCTCCTCGGTGGATGAAGGCGGCACGCGCAGCTACACCCTTGAGACCGGCGTCACGAGCTCCGGTATCACCATGAATGTTCTGCCGCGGCGGCTTTCGACCGGCAAGATCATGATGCAGATGGCCATGGACATGCGCCAGCTGAACAACCTGGCGACGTTCCAGGCCGGCGACACGCAGATCCAGCTGCCCGAGGAGTCCAACAAGAACTTCCTCCAGCGCGTGGTGCTCGACTCCGGTCAGCCGCTCATGATCTCAGGCTTCGAGCGGACCGAGAACACCTCGAACACCCGCTCGTTTGGCGCGCGCACGATCTGGCCCTTTGGTGGCAGTCGCAGCGGTGGTGAGCGTCGGATCATGACCATGATCGTGATCACCCCTTACGTGATCTCCGACTAATCAAGGATCTGTCATGTGGAATACTGCGCAAGTCACATTCGCAAGCCGCACCTACGCACTGGGCCTTGCCTGGTATCATCTCGCCGGCGAGCGCCCACTGAAGGAGGCGCTCGCGCAGGTCGATGAGGTGGGCGTGCCCGTCGGTGTCGGCCTGCTCCGCAAGGTCGAGCGCAGTAGCGCTGATGGCGTCAAGGACATCCACTACCAGCTTGGCCTGTCCTCGACATCCGATGATGCGGGCAGCCATTCCGCCGCCGCCTTGATCGCCGATGTGCTCGATGACGTGGTCGTCATCGAGCCGCTGGATGACGGCCGCTACTGGCTCTGTGCGGTGCTCGGCGGCGAGGTGCTACCGGGTTGCGACCTGGTTGTTGATGGCGGTGACGTCGATGAGCGCGTCTCTGATCTTTTCGGAGAGCTCGGCGAGCAGCTCGACACCGCCGTGGTCTGTGCACAGGCCGAGCGTGCCGCACAGTTCGGCCTGCAGGCCACCCACAGCGCTGGCGTTGAGCGGATGCTGGAGGATCTCGGCGCGGCACCGAAGCGCCGCCACCGGGTTGCCAAGCTGACCGGCATCTCGGTGCCGGTCGTGGCCGCAGCCGCACTCGTTGTTGTCCTCGGCCTTGGCTACTTCGGCTACAGCCAGTGGCAGGCCTCGCTCGCCGCGGAGACCGAGAGCTTCAACCATCTCGAGCTCTCCCTGCCCGACGATTCAGTGGTTGGCGTGGGGGAGGCGGCGCGGCGCTCGGCGTCGGCACCGAGCCAGGCAGAGCTCCTTGAGCGCGCTCGCGAGCAGGAGATCGAATGGCTTGCCAATGACTTCCAGACGCGTGATCCGGCCGCCGTACTCGGACTGGTCGAGTCCGCTGTCGCCGCGCTTCCCCGCGAGGCGGGTGGCTGGCGCATGGCGCTGGTTGAGTATGACGTGGCCTACCCCGATGAGATCATGGTGCTCTGGGAGAAGGACTCCCGGCATGCCCGCGCCTCAACGCTTCGCTGGGGCATTGGGGTCGACGTGCCGCTCAGCTTTGCCCTCGACGGCAGCAGCGCGAGCAGCTACCACGCTGTCGGCGCGCCGGCGTTCCGGGCAGTTGGCGATGTCCTCGAGCATCTCGCGGGCTCTGACTTCGACCATGTCAGCCTGATGGACGCACTCGATGGCTATGCGCTTGACTGGACGATGACAGAAGCAGCGTCCTCTGCGCGACCTGCACCGATTGAGGGTGTGCAGGGTGATCTCGCCACCCGCCGACAGCTCAATCTGGCGAGGAAGGACTTCACCGTCGTGACCGAGCGTGATCTCCACCGCCATGCGCTCTCGCGGGTGCTCGCGTCGGCGGACACCGCTTTGCTATCCCGGGTCTCGGCCCGCCTTGGATCATCCAACACCTGGACCGTTTACGGAGAACTCTATGAACACTAAGACGACCAAGACCGTCGCGCTCGCGCTTGCCCTCGCCGGCGCCCTCAGCATCCAGGCACAGGCCTCCGAGCCCGCCGGTGCGCTCTCGCAGATCCAGAGCGCCTCCAAAAGCGAGCGGCAGAGCCTTGAGCTTCGCTCGGAGCTCTCCCGCGAGGTCGAGCTCCTGGAGATGCGCCTTCAGTTGCGCGCCATGCAGGAGGAGTTCGACAAGATCGAGCGCGAGGCAGCCACGGCACGTGCCGGCGATCGCGAAAAGGCGCTTGTTGAGCACTTCGAGGGCTACATCGCCGAGCTCGACGCCCACTACCAGGGGGTCATCGCCGATCTCGAGCATCGCGTGCAGCTTGCGCGCGCCGAACAGTCGCGCTCACCGGTGGCCATCGCCGAGCGCATCGCAACGACCAGGATCTCTGGCATTGGCAGTGCGGCGATCGCGCGCTTTTACTACGAGGGCGATGTTTTCACCGCTGCGGTGGGTGACGAGATCGCCCAGGGTGTGCGCGTTGCAGATATCGGCCCGCGCGGCGCCACCCTGCGCGCCGGCGATCGCCATGTGCTCTCCACCCTGCGCCCGCTTGAGCAGGCTCGCGCCGAGCATCAGGCACGTGAGGCCGCTGACGCCTATCAGCGCCGCCTCGAGGCCGAGGAGTCGCTTGCGCGCATGCGACCACCGGAGCCAGGCCCGCTGCCAGGAGAGGCGTCGGCTGATGACTTCCCCTACCGCGCGGTCTACCCGATGGGCGGCATGCAGTAGGACGCGCTGTGGCCGCACGCTCATGTGCGGCCCATCACTGGAGTGCTGGCATGTTTGGTCTGCTGAAGAACAAGAACAAGACGGCAGTGCCGACGCCGACCCGTGCGGAGTCGACGGCTGCGGCCGTGCGGCCAAAGGCGCCACGCGCAACCTCGGGCGAGCGCGCGGCGAAGGGCGCCAGGGTCGGCAGCGCGGCGAAAAAGCGCGCGGCTCCGGAGCCCGTGGTCATTCGCCGTCGCGAGGCGATCCCGGGCCATGAGGCCGTGCTCTCGGCAGACGACGGGCCCTTCGCCCTGCCGGACAAGCTCAAGGCCGACTACGCGATCCTCCTTGGCGACAGGAAGTCGCAGCGCGTGGACCTTGTCATCTCCGAGGAGAGCCGCCAGACAAGCCGTGCCGACCCCATCGCCATGACGCTCTCGCAGCGCTGCAAGGAGAAGGGCTACCAGGTCGAGCGCCGGATTGCGACGCGCGACATGCTGAACATCATCTACGAGGCGGCGCGCAGGCGCCACAGCGATGAGGCGGCACTGCGCTCGGCCGGGCAGCTCGAGGAGAAGTTCGACCGCCTCATCCAGGAGGCGCTGCGCCTGAAGGCGAGCGATATCCATATCGAGGTCCGCCGCGAGACCGCAACGCTTCGCTTCCGGCGCAATGGCAAGCTCGCCGCAGGCAGTCACACCGCTGAGTGGCCAGTCGATGTCGCCCGCTCGATGGCAACGGTGATCTATCAGGTCATCTCGGATGAGAAGGACGTGGTCTTCAAGGAAAACGAGCCGCAGGACTCGATTATCGACCGCACGGTCGGCGGTGAGCGTATTCGCCTTCGCCTGGCAACAATGCCGGCCTACCCCTCCGGCTTTGATTTCGTCATGCGCCTGCTGCCGATGGGTCAGTCGCAGGTCGCGATCGAGCTGTCCGACCTCGGCTACACGGCAGAGCAGTGCGCGCTGATTGAGTCGGCCATGGCAAAGCCTGTCGGTGTCGTGGTGCTCGCCGGTACCACGGGCTCTGGCAAGAGCACATCCCTGGTGGCGATGCTCGAGTCACGGATCCGCGGTTTCAGTGGCGAGATCAAGGTGATCACCGTGGAGGACCCGCCGGAGTACGTGATTCGCGGCGCAACGCAGGTGCCGGTGATTCGCGGGCGCAGTGGCGAGGGCAGCGAGAAGAAGGAGTTTGCCCGCGCGATCCGCGCGGCCATGCGCTGCGATCCGGATATCCTGATGATCGGCGAGGTGCGCGATGAGATCAGCGGCTCACTGCTGCGAAGTGCCGTGCAGTCAGGCCACCAGTGCTTTACCACCATCCATGCCTCAAGCCCGTTTGGCATCGTCGGGCGTCTTCGTCATAACGGCATTGGCAACGATGTGCTTGGCAGTGCTGATTTTCTCTCCGGCCTGGTCTATCAGACCCTCGTGCCGGTCCTCTGTCCGCACTGCGCGATTCCGGCGCCTGCCTTTGAGGCGGCCGCGGGGGATGATCAGAGAACTGCCGCCCTCTTCACCCGCCTGCGCGCCGAAATCCCCGGCGAGGCGCTTGCCGGCGTTCGCTTCCGAAACCCCGAGGGGTGCGACGCCGAGGACTGTCGGCAGGGGATCGCCGGGCGCAGCGTGGTGGCCGAGGTCATGGTACCGGATCTCCATGTCCTGCGCCTGATCGGCGAGGGGCGTGACATCGACGCCGAGGCCTATCATCGCACCCGCGGCCAGCTGACGCTGCATGATCACGGCCTCGAGAAGCTTCGCGCCGGGCTCTGTGACCCGCGGGACATGGAAGCGAAGATCGGTCCGATCGACAGCGACCGAAAGAAGGCAGCGGCAATCAGTCTTGGCAGCGGTGATGCGTAGCCGTTCCCAAGCGCGCCTCGCTGGTTTACACTATTAAAAAACAATTTATTAATTTGGTGGCCCCATGACCCTGAAGACACTCAAGCGCTGGTATGCCCGACAGATGAGCTTCGGCGTCGACGTGCGTCTTGATCTCTATCGCACGCTCTCCTCTTTTCTGAAGGGCGGGCTGCCGATCAATGACGTCATCGAGAAGATGGCCTCCGAGTTCCGCCGCTACGGCGATCTTCGCCATGTCATCCTGGCCGACTGGGCGGCGGAGATGCGCGATGGGAGGTCCTTCTCGCAGACGCTCTCGTCCTGGTCGCCACCCGGTGAGGTCTCGATGATCCGCTCCGGCGAGGAGGCCGGCGAGATTGCCGAGGGGCTCGACAATGCGGTGCTTGCCACCGAGGCCGTGCTTGAAATGCGCCGGACGATTCGTCGCAACCTGGCCTACCCCTGCGTGCTGATGCTGGTCGCCTTCGTGTTGATCTATGTCTTTTCCGTCGAAGGTATTCCGGCGATGGTCGACATGATCCCCGTGAGCGACTGGCCGGCGGCCTCCCAGGCGCTCTACGGCCTGGCACTCTTCGTCCAGCAGAGCTGGTATCTCGCACTCGCCGGGCTCTTCGGTGCCGGTGCGCTCATTGGCTACTCGCTTGGCAACCTGACTGGCCCAGTGCGCGAGGCGCTCGACCGCCTGCCGCCCTGGTCGATCTACCGCTCCGTGCAGTCATCCGTCTTTTTGATCTCGCTCTCCTCGATGATGAAGACCGGCACGCCGGTCGCCGACGGGCTTGCGACCATCCACAGCCTGTCGGGCCGCTACGTGCGCTGGCAGGTGCGCAAGCTCCAGGTGCGCATCAATAGCGGCAAGAGCATCGGTGCCGCGCTCGATACGGGATTCTTCCCGCGCGAGGTCCGCATCGCGATCAACACCTACGCCGCCCTTGCCGATATCCAGCAGGAGTTCGAGCGTCTCGGTCGCGGCTCGATCAAGACGAGCCTTGAGATCATCGGCGCTGGCACCAAGGTGCTCAACACCGCCGTTCTGCTCGGCATTGCCGGCTATGTCGGCTGGGTCTACTACACCTTCTTCGTGCTGAACCAGGAGATCGCGCGCATGACGAGCGCCTTCTGAGAAAAAGGTTTGAGGTAGTGATTTTTTCGGATAGAATTAATTAACTGAAAATTATTTGTCCACGGACATCGGGAGAAGCAACAATGACCATGAGCAACGTGCGCCGCCAGGGCGGCATGACCCTGATCGAGCTGATGCTCGTGCTGGGCCTGGGGATGGCCATCGTGATTGGCGGGCTCATCTGGTACAACAGCGTGAAGGAAGCGCAGCGCCTGGGTGATGGCGTGCGAAACCTCCAGTCCATGACCTCGGCGGTGCGCGCCATGTTTGCCCCGCAGGGCAACTATGACGGCCTGACCGAGGCGGTGGCCATGCGCGCCTCCGGCTTCCCGGCACAGATGCGCACCGGCACTGACGGCCAGATGGGCCACCCCTGGGACGAGTCGACGAACGCCGTCGTGATCGCGGTCGACAGCATGAACGCTCCGAACGACGCCTTCCTGGTCACCTGGAACAACCTGCCGGAGGCTGCCTGCACCAACCTCGCCGCGCAGACGTATACCAGCTACGAGCGGCTGACCATCGGTGGCGGCAACAACCGCGTGACCGGAATCGCCCAGATCGCAACCGGCTGCTCGGGTGATAGCAACAGCCTGACCTGGCGGGTGCGCTAAGCCGCTCGCTCTCCGGGCGGCCAGTTCGGCCGCCCTTCGCTCGCGCTGGTGAGGTAACTGCATGGTCCTGCTCCCCGAGGAAGACGCCGTCGAGGCACCAACCGTCGCACCCGATGCCGCCGGCAGCGAGATGCCTGGGGTTTTGCCGTCCTTTACCGACCTTTATCTGCCAGAGGATCGGCCGCTCGACGGCTACCTGTTCCCGGGGCAGTTGCCGATCCCGCCCTCGATGCATGGCTTTGTCGAGGCGATCGGCACGGCCATAGAGCGCCAGGGGCTTGCCGAGTTCACCGACTTCGCGCTTGAGGTGGGTGGCGTGAAGCTTCGCGGCTGCCGCATGCCAACGATGGCCGGTGACTTCCTCATCTTCCGGCGGATGCCGGAGCGCATCTGGACGCTGCGCGAGTGCGGCTTCTCGAGTCGCATGCGTGATGAAATGCTCTCCGAGCGGCTGCGCCAGGGCGGGCTCGTCGTCGTCTCGGGGCTGCCCGGCAACGGCAAGTCGACCTCCTGTGCGGCCCTGCTGGTTGGCCGCCTGGAGGCCTTCGGTGGCATCTGCCTCACGATCGAGGACCCCGTTGAGATGCCGCTCCAGGGGCGGCATGGAGATGGTCTTTGTCTCCAGCGCAATGTCCGCCAGCAGGAGGACTTCGCGCTTGCCGTGCGCGACACGATGCGCGGCTATCCCGCGAAAAGCGACTCGATCATGCTGATCGGCGAGGTGCGTGATCCGCGCACCGCGGCGCTCGCGCTTCGCGCCTCGGTCGACGGCCGCCTGGTAATCCTGACCCTCCATGCCGGTGATCTCGTCCAGGCCGTGCAGCGCATGCTTGTGCTTGCCGGCAAGGAGCTTGGCGTTGGTGAGGCGCGAAACCTGATGGCAAGCAGCATCCGGATGGTGCTCCACCAGCGGATCACGACCCCCGGCGAGGGCGCCCAGGCGGAGCAGGCGGCGGAGGCCGACATTTCCCCGCCAGCACGGCCACGGCTTCGTTACGCAGCACTGCTGGACACCGACAAGGCGGCCTCGACGATCCGCTCGAAGAGTGCGCCGCTTGAACTCCTGCGCGACGAGATCCGCCTCCAGCAGTCGGCCTTCCGGCGCCAGGCGCCGCTCGCCTTGCGGAAGATCGGCTGAGCTTGCCATGGCGGCACGGTTCGTATAAATTGACACGATAATAATAAGAGAGGTGCGCGATGCGCCGGCAAACCCGATCCTTGACCTTCCGCCACCAACGGGGCTTCACACTGCTTGAGCTTATGCTCGTCATTGGCATTGCCTCGGCAGTCATGATCATGACCTTCCAGGAGAAGGAGCGGGAGATGACCTACGCCCGCGCCCAGCAACTGGGGGTCGAGCTCTATCAGTACAACAACGCGGTGCGCTCCTGGCTTGCCGTCAACGCCAATGACGCTTCTGCCCACGGCACCTACACCGGCACGGCCTGGCTCAAGTCGACGGCCTGTGGTGGGCTCATTGATGACAGCGCACCCGGCGACTCGGCGTTCCTTGCCTGCCAGTTCCCCGACCAGACGCGCTTTGGCGCGCTGACCTACACCACGGTTGTTGGCAGCGATGCTGATGATTTCGAGACCGATGCCGGCCGGGAGTGTGCGGCCATGGGTGGTGTCGTCTGTGCCGAGACGCACATGCCGCCGGTACTCTCCCGCGGCGAGCCAGCACCCGACCTGGCAGGCCTTGCCGCCATTACGGCGGCCGGCGGCACCGCAAGCAACCTCATTCCGACCTTCGCTGCGACCGATGGGCTGTTCAACTCCGACCCGGCGACGGCGCGGGTGACCATGCTCTCGAGCACCAACGGCGGCAATGATGCCTGGCTCCGAATTGACGGCTCGAACCGGATGGCAGGCGGTATCAGCTGGATCAATGATGACCGCAGCGAGGCCGGCCGTGCCGATGGCAGCGTCAGCGCACCGGACTGGCAGCGCGAGATCCGCGGTGCCAGTCGCATCTACAACGTCAGTGGTGCCGCCCTTCGCCTCGGCCGCTTCTCCCTCGACGCGGGTGGCTCACCGGCCGACGGGCTCTGGAATCCCGGCGTCATCGTCGATACTGACCTGGAAGTGCTGGGGGATCTTGAGGTTCGGGGCTATGCGCGCATTGATGAGGATCTCGATGTTGGCGGCATTGCAGATGTCCTCGATTCGGTCACCTCGCCGCGTTACTACGGCCGTAACAGCGCCGGGCGCGTCAACAGTCGCTATCTCGAGCCAACCGGCGAGAGCGTGATCGATGCGATCACCGCTCATGGCGTGATCCGCGGCAACGACATCGCCGCGCGCACAGCGGCCGGGCTCACCATTGATGGCCGCAACAACCTGAACCTTGGCAGTCGCGACATGCGCTTTGAGGCGGCCCGCGACCTCCTGGTCGATGCAGGCCGTAACGCCACGGTCTCGGCCGACAACGATCTCACGATCGAGGGCGATCGCGTCCTCGCCGATGGCAACCAGGGCTGGATGCGCTTCAACGAGCTCGCCTTCAGCCGCACCGGTGACCTGCGCACTTCAACGGCGCTTCGCGGCACCGTCGATGTCTCGCGCCTGCACGTCACAACGCGTAATGGTCGCACGGTGCCGATGTCCATGCTCTTCCCCTCGTATGTCCATATTGCCACCTTCCGCGTCTCGAACGGGACGCTGATCGGCAAGCCCGTGTGCAGCACCTGGGGGGGTGTCCCGCGAATCAAGGTGACCCCGGGCAGCCAGCGCTTTGACGTCACCGCGACGGGACAAACGGCGGCCGGGCGCTCGCGCCGCGGACAGATCTGGGCGTTCGCGGAGAATGCGCCTGCGACACTTGCCAGCAGTTACTGGGTGGTCCGCGCCTCCGACCAGGTCGGCGGTCATACCGGCCAGGTCACTGCGGATGTGTACTGTGAGTTCTGACCGGTTGGACCAGAGACTGCTTGCAGAGACAGAGTCTTTATTTTATATTTGTTTAAATATAGAGACCCGATTGGCCAATGGAGGGCCGAGATCATGAAGATCATCCAAACGCTTCTCGCAACGGCATTGCTGGCGCTCGCCCCCCAGGGTGCGGCCTTGGGCGGTTCGCTTGACCCGACAGCGCCGGATCTCGCCGCGACACTGCTCGCCGAGACGCCGGTGCTCGCCTGGAATTTCAACCAGCTCGAGGCCAATCGTCCCGGTGCACGGAACAACGCCGCCATGGGCCCGAACGGATCGCTCGCCCCGAACTACAACGGTGCCACCGCACGGCGTGACAGCACCACAAGCACCGGCTCCCACACGGCCTGGTCCTGTGGTGTGTCCTGCCAGTCGGCCCCACCGCCACCACCACCGCCGAGCTGCGAGTGGAACGAGACCGGAACCTGGCCAAACTGCCAGTCTAACATTGGCGGCATCTAGGGCCGATCGACGTTCCGACAGTGGATCACGTCGGGACACCTCGCACCGCCTGAAACGCTTGCTCAAGCAGGCATAGCTTGGGAGACAACGAATCATGAAGATCATCCGAACGCTTCTCGCAACGGCATTGCTCGCGCTTGCCCCCCAGGGGGCGGCACTTGGCGGCGCGCTCGACCCGGCAGCGCCGGATCTCGCGGCGACACTGCTTGCCGAGACGCCGGTGCTCGCCTGGAATTTCAACCAGCTCGAGTCGAACCGGCCCGGTGCGCGGAACAACGCCGCCATGGGCCCGAACGGATCGCTCGCCCCGAACTACAACGGCGCCACCGCACGGCGTGACAGCACCACCAGCACCGGCTCCCATACGGCCTGGTCCTGTGGTGTGTCCTGCGAATCGGCGCCTCCGCCACCGCCGCCCCCGAGCTGCACGTGGCCGGAGGAAGGGACCTGGCCACATTGCTACTGGAGTGGCGGCGGCGCCGGCGCCTTTTAAGTACTGGCGTACAAGGGTGGCGCATGAGACGGGCCATCGGAGACACCCAGCCCCCTGTCGCCAAACCGCACAAAGGCCCTTCAGGGCCTTTGTGCACTCTTGAAACGCAGCGTGAGAGATCAGGCAGCCTCTCGCTTGTCGCCCTCTTCCTCCGCTACGTCCCCGGTCATCTCGTCAGCAAGCGCCGCGGCGAGCCGGGCCGCCCGACGTCGCTCACCCTCGGCCTGCCAGTTGTCGTACTCGGCTTCGGCGAGCAGAATGCGCTCAAGCGCCATCTGCGGCGCCAGGTCGGCGAGCTCCTCGCCCAGCAGCTCGCGGGCGATCTGGCGGCAGACGTTGTAGGCCTGCTCCAGGGTGATGGTTGCGTCCACGCTCTCGACCGCGGCCTGAAGACCCTTGTTCTCAAGCATGCATTCGGCGAGGCGGTCGGTGTCGTGTCCGGAAAGTCCGAGACGTCCTGTCAGTCGTGCAAGTTGCATGGCAACACTCCTTGTTCTTGTTGTTATGCTGGCACAATAGCACCGCATATTTATTTTCGCAAATATATTTTAAGCCCGCGGCATCAGAGCCGCGGGGCCATGGCGAAGCGCGGCTTCGCATCGAGCGTGTTCTCCTGGACGGGCTCATCGCCCTTCTCGAAATCCGCCCCGAGCTCGGCGCGCGCCTTCTTCGGATTGCCAAGCGCCTGGTCGAGCGCTGCCTGCAGCGCCTTCGCCATCTCCGGCAGCGTCCCCATGAGCGCCCAGAGCATGAGGTAGGTCTCGACCTTGGTCCCCTGTCCGGAGTCATCAATCGGGGATGTCAGGCGCTTCGCCGTCGGCGGGGTAATGCCGAGGATCTCCGCAAGCTGGCTGTGGTTGATCGGGTCGCGGCGGGCATACTCAAGATAGAGCTCGGCGCCAAGCGCGAGCTGGAGGAGTGCCGATGCCACCGCGGAGTCGCGGTCTTTCTCCTGCTCGCTCGCGGCCATCTGCACGATCATCTCATGGACACGCTCCGGCCTCTGGCCCGCCTGCTCGATCGCCGCCTGGACCTTCGGCGTCTTTGACCAGGCGTGCAGGCGCCGATAGTAGCCCTTCATCGCCGGCTCAAGCATGCCCGCGCGATGCCAGGCCGCAAGCCAGCTCTTGATGGCAACCCCACTCGCCCCGGGGCGGCTTGCATCGAGGATCCGGCCAACGGTTGGGTGGCGCACCCCGATCAACTCGGCGAGTCGCGTGTCGCTTGTCTTTTGCACCTGCTGCTTCATCGTTCGCAGCTGGGTGCTGAAGTCCGTCAGCGCCTCCGCTGCCTGCTGCTTGAGTCGGTCGCGAAGCGCGACAACGGACACGCGATTGGTGGTCATGGGCCATCCTCCTCTTATATTATTATTGTAAATATATTTTCAGCAATACGCAAATCTGCTATGATGAGAAAAAGACAGACGACCAGTCAGGTGCCCGCATGAGCAGACCATCGATCTTCAATCGTTACGTGAGCCTCGACCTTGAGACCGACTCGACCGACCAGCGCTTCGGTCAGCCGCTCCAGTTCGCCGGCATCGCCTATGACCCCAACTTCAGGGAGCTCGAGCGCCTGGAGATCTTCTCGCGACAGCGCCTGGACGTGGTCGGCCACCCCAAGGCAAACCTGGTCCATGGCATAAGCCCCCTCTGGCTTGCCGAGAACGGGGTTGGCGAGATGGCGCTCTTCCGGGCCGCTAAGCGCTTTCTGATGAAGGCTGAGCGCACGCTGCTCATGACCTACAACGGGGAGGGGTTCGACATCCCCATGATCCGCCATGGGCTCTTCCGCAACCTCACCGACCCGTACGAGCATGAGTACAAGAATGGCAACCGGCGCTTTGACCTCTATCCGTTCATGATGATGGTCCGGGCCCTGCGCCCGGAGCTCCTGAACTGGCCGGCGCCCGATCCCGAGACCGGTGCCGTTCGCCTGCGCCTTGCCGACATTGCCGCGGTCAACGGGATTGATGCGGAGAAGGCCCATGATGCGATCGCCGATGTCGCCATGGTGGCCGAGATTGGCGCCCGCGTTCGCGCCGGCAACCCGCGTCTGTGGAGCTATGCCACCGAGGTGCTGACCGACAAGAACCTCGCGAAATCGACGCTGGCCGAGCGAAAGCCCGTGATGCACTTCTCCTCGATCTATGGCGCAGCCAGGAACTGTGCCTCGGTGGTGCTGCCGATCATGAACGACCCGCGCACCGACAATCGCATCATCTGCGTCGACCTGACCCAGGACCCGAGCGATATGCTCACCCTCGACCACGAGCAGATCCGCCATTACCTCTATACCCCGAAGACGGAGCTGCCCGAGGGCAGCCCGCGGATTCCACTGGTGACCATCGCCGCCAACGCCTCGCCCATGTTCGTGCCGACCGACGGCATGCTGACCCAGGAGGTCATCGATCGCCTCGGCCTCGACATGGACGCGATCAACCGCCACGCAGAGATCCTTGGCGGTGCCGGCAACGACTTCAAGCGCCGCGCCTCCCAGGCCATGACCTCGAGCTTCCCCCCGGCGCGCCACGCAATTGGCTCGCTCTTCGATGGCTTCATGAGCCGTGGCGACAGCGCCGCACTGCACCAGCAGGTGCAGAAGAACGCAGATCACAACCCCCAGTCGCTTCGCCTGCACACCGCCGATGTCTTCAGCATTGCCGACAAGTGCGCGGACAAGGCCCGGGTGGCCGAGCTCCTCATCCACGCCAAGTACAGCCTCTTCTTCGACACCTACCACAAGCCCGAGGTGTTCGCGGAGACGCTCGATCGGCTACTGAACGCCGATGGCGAGGGCGGCGCAGGCCGCTTCTCCCCCAATGAGCTCCTCGCCTACACGCGCTATCTCGATGAGCGCGTCCATGGTGAGCAGAGCGGTGCTGCCATCAACGCCGAGGGGTTTGCCGAGGCGCTGAAGGAGGTCCGCATGGAGCCGCTCACCGACCGGGAGCTGAAGCTCCTCGATGCGGTGGAGGAGGACATGCGCCGGCGCCTGACCGCCGTTGACGTCCTGAAGGAGCTCTGTGAGGCGCTCACGCCCGAGGCCCTCGAAGAGCGCCAGCGCCGGCCGGAGATCGACCGCGTGCTTGCTTCGATCGCCGAGCGCCGTGGCGAGTCCTACGACCCCGAGTCGAAGGCCAAGCGCTGGGCGCGCCAGGGCGTTGATGCCCTGGAGCTTGGTTGAGCGAACGGCAGGCCGGCACCCGCCGGCCTGCCCGCATTGACGTCATCCACTATTCTGACTATAATATCCATTAAATTAACGTGGAGGGTTGCCAGTGTCAGGCGAACGTACAGTGAAGGTGGAATTCGAGCTCGATCAGGAGACCGCGCACAAGATGCGCCTTCTCGGCGGCGTGGGTGACTACAACGACGCAGCCCGGGGCATCGTTCTCTGGGCCATTCGCCGGGAGGAGCGTGCGCGTGGGGAGATCACCACCGAGCGCGGCCTCGGCGAGGAGACTCCCCAGGGCAAGGACAGCGGCGAGGAGCTTCGCTTCGACGACGAGCAATAGCGCAGGCGAGCGCCGCGCATGGCAAGCCGCCTGCACCGCTGGACATGAAAAACCCCTGCGCCGGGAGACCGGGCAGGGGTTTTTAGCGTCCGGCACGATCCGGTCAGCCGTTGCCGTAGCTGTAGCCGACCTGGTTCTGGTTGGCGGCGCGGCGGGCGAAATCAAGCCCCGCCTTGGCACTGCCAGCGCTGATGGTCACCGCCCGCGGTGCGGCCTCGGCCCCATCCAGGTGGTGGCCAATCGGCCGCCCAAGGCCGCTCGTCAGGCGCCGCGCGGTGCCAGCCGAGAGCATGCCACTCGCGTCGAGCTCGCGCACGGTGGCGACGAAGGCCTTGCTCGCGCTTCGCGCCCGGGCGAAGGACTGCTCGGCGCCGTGGCGATCGATCTCTGCGCGCACACCGATCATGGTGTTTCGCTCGATGAGATCCTCAAGGCTCGCGCTGGCCGGCACCACGCCCTCGAAACCGCCGGCGGCAATGTCCGCCCGGTTGGCGGCGTTGAGGTGATCTGGCTGGTAGCCATTGCGGGCGCTGTCGATCTCAACACGCAGCTCGCCATCGCCCTTGATGGTGGCGATGTAGCCCGGCCCGCTGGTGCTGGTCGCACCAAGCAGCGGGGCGAGCATGGCGGCCGCCTGCGCATTGATCGCCTCGGCGCGGCTACCAAGCCTCGCCTGAACGTCGATTGCGCGCTCCCAGGCCATGTTGGCCTGGCGGGCATTGCCGGCAGGCGCCATCCGGCGCACCTGCTCTGCGCTCAGCACGACCGCGCCGGCGTACATGTGCGAGCGGCGCACGCGGAAGCCCTCGGCGGTCTGCTGGGGCTTGATGAGCGGCGCCCCTGCACGATCGCGCACCAGGTAGAGCGCGCCTGACTGCGCATCCTCGACCAGGCTCGCCTCGCCCCGGGTCATGCCAGCGGCGTGCATGGCCTTGATGCTCGCATACTGGATGGCGAGCGCGTCGCGCCCGTTTGCATCGCTTGCCGAGGACACCTCGACCGCCACCAGGCGCGCCTCGCCATCAGCACCCCGGGTTTGGCGGAGGATCGGCTCGCCGCCGCCCTGCTCGAGCGCACGGCGCAGGACGCCGAGATCATCACCGCCGCCGAGCACCTGGCCGCGCTCGACGCTCACCGCCTCATTGAGGCTCGCCTCGAGGCGCTTGGCGCTCGCACCCACCCGGAAGCTCGAGAGCTCGGGGTTGCGGAGCACCGCGCGCATCAGATCGCCGACGTCCATGCGCTCGACGGCCATGCCCGCGCGATCACCAAGCGTTGCCTGCGCGGCGCCTGAGAGCCCAAGGAGCTCGGCGACGCGCTGCGCCGAGGCATCAGCACCCTCAAGCGTCATCACGCCACCGCGCGGTGCCTGCTCCCGCAGACTCACGCCGAGCAGATCGATGCCGGCCCCCTTTAGCTGCACCCGGGTCACGGGCTCCCCGCCCTGCTCAAGGGGGCCATTCACCAGGCGCGCAAGCTCGATGAAGCGGCCGTGCTGGTCGACGTGGCCGACACAGGCCTGGGCCGGGCGCGCGACGCTCTTCTCGAGCTCGGCGACTGCGGCGTTGAGATCTTCGTATGCCATGGTTGCTCTCCTATCCATCACTTTCCTTATTTTACCACTTATTTAATTTCTCGTGCCGTTTGCCGCTGATCCTGGCGCTCGCGGCGCAGAGCGGCCCGGTGCGCCGAGTGCTCAGTTTGTGAACTGCATCACAGTCTGGCTATTTTTTGTTATTGACAAATTAAATATTGGTCGTTATAATGGAGAAAGCTGAGGAGACCATACCGATGATTCTGACAATTCTATTCTACGCGTTGCTGTTCCTGCTGAACAACAGCGTTCACAAGCTTGCGACACCGCTGGAGACCTGGTTCGCGGCCTACGATCTGAGCGACCAGCTTCGGGCCTGGGGCTTTGGCATGGCGGACGGCGTGAATGACATCCTGATCTTTGTGTTCTTCACGCACCTCTTCCTGAACGCGATCAATGTCCGTCCGGTGCGCGCGCTGATCCTGCTCTTCTCGACGCGCTCTTTCCGGGAGCGCTACCGGGAGCAGGAGCGGATCGACCGCGGCGAAGGCTAAAAGAGGGGCCAGTGACCTGGCCCCTCTTTATTGTCACTAGCGCCGACCGCCTCCGAGCCGGTTCGCCAGGTTGTCCGCAAGGCGGTCGAATCGGCGGTCTTCGCGCTCCTCACGCGCCTGATCCTGCCGCTTGGCGGCCGCCTGCTGAGCCTGACTCTCTGCGCGCTTCTGATCCGAGGACACCTTGCCCGCGGCGCGCTCTGCCGCGCCCTTGTGAATCGATCCTGCGGCAGTCTTCATGGTCCCCTCCTGATCGAGCCCCGCCGCCCCGTTGTCCCCGCCGAAGGCGCCACCGACACCGGAACTGAACCAGGTGAGGATGGTGTCGGGCAGGGTCGCCATCACCTCGATGCACTTCTTCAGGATCATGACCGCCATTGCCGGGTAGAGGATCAGGATGGCGAGCACCTCCCAGATGCCGGTCGTCGTGTTGAGATCGACCACGGTCCACCAGATGCTGTTCATGATGGCAAAGCCCACGTAGCTGATCGTCATCGCGGCGACCAGTCCCACCACCATGAGCGGCGGGCGCGCTACCATTGCCGCCATGAGTGCCCAGGCGCGCTCCATGCGCGTGCCGCTAATACCCTCACCCTCCGGGGTCACCATCTGGGCAACCGCAAGCGGTGCCGCGACGAACCCCTCGATGACGGTGATGAGGTACTTCACCAGCATGACGATCCAGATGGTTGCCGGCATGAACGGGATGACAAAGGCGAGTGTGAAACCTGCGCCGAACATGAGGACGATCATCCCGGTGATGAGCGGGGCGATGGCCCGATAGGCGCCCTCAAGCCCGCCGGCACCGAAGAAACTTGCCGCCACGTTGCCGGACGCCCCAAAGGCCCCCGCGGCGATCCCGATGTTGGCGAGCGTCACCGTGGTCGTCACTGTCTGAATACCATGTCCGAGGCTTGTCACAACCTGGAACGGATTGGTGATCCCGGTATCCGAGGTCATGCTGCTGGAGAGCCCGAACTCCGTCACTGCGGGGTTCTTGATGGTGCCAAGCCCCGTGAGTGCGTCGAGGAGGGCTCGGGCGATGCTCCCGGAGAGGTTCGACCAGATCCCCCGCGCCGTGCAGTCACCCTCGCACCCAAGGACTGCCATGACGTCAGTATGGGTGGGCGAGGAGCCCATGCGCTCGATCTTGGCCTGCTCCACCAGCTTTGAGACGGCCGAGACGTCCTTTACGATTGCCTCACAGCCTGCCGATGAGTTACGGCTGAACCAGGAGCGCTGCCCCTGGCAATTGCCGATGTTGCCGACGTACTTTGCACTGCTTTTGACACCCTCGACGCTGGAAGAGGCCAGGTTCTGAAAGCGGTCGAGCTGCAGGAACCAGGCGCCGGCCATCGGCCAGCCACCCTGCTTCAGGCTGTCCCGATAGCCATCGACGTAGCTGGTGTCAGACTGGATCACCTCCATGGCCCGGGCAATGATCGCGTTGCTGGTGTTGCGGTCGAAGTCGCGGATGTCGGCTGCAATCTGCCGCACGCGTGGGGATGCGCCGTTGTACTCGACGTTGTCTGCGAGCACGCCCTCCCCACCACCAAGGCCAGGTCGACCAGCATACTCATCATCCTGTGCCGTCACGATAGCGCCCGCGATCTGCGCGAGCCCCTCCAGGCGCTCAACAACCACGATACCCCCGGCAACAGCAGCGTTGCCGCGCGCCCGCAGGATCACCGGGCTGAACGCGACGCTATTGAAGAGATTGCGTGACTGCTCGCTCTGCCCGATGGCGCCCTGCTCGCTGCTGCCGTCAGTGACGACGCCGGCATAATCATGGAGATTGATCGAGCCACAGCGACCCTGGTCGCCGAAGGCGATCGAGGTAATGGTGCCATCAGCGGGCAGCTGAAGCCCGCCGTTCTCCCGAATACCCCCCTGAATATCACGTCGGACCCGGTTGTTGTCACCGGTGCGAGCGACGTAAAAGCCCCAGCGCGCATCCCGCCCCTGGTCCTGCTGGACCTGGTACCAACTCTCCGCACAGACCAGCAGCTGGAGCTTGGTCTCCGTGAAGTCCATGTCCCCGGTATCGACAACGCCCGAAATCTGGGCGCCCGAGAGCAGTCCATCGACCGTTCCGTTCCAGGCGATGGTGGCCAGGCGATTGCCCACATCCACCAGCCCGAGAATCATGTGCTGGGCGGTGGAAAGCCCCCCTTCACCGGTCGGCATCAGAAGCCCGATACCAACGGAGATCCGGATCGGCAGCCAGACAGACGACCAGTTCTTACCGAGCACCGCCCCCTCATGGGCGGTGCGCACCACGCCGCCAATCATCACGTAGAGCAGGATGACCACGGCGAGGACCAGCCCGACCACGTTGGCAATGCCAGCCACCTGTGCGAGCAGCGTGCGCTGCTCGCTGGTGCCGAAGATCTGCTCCATGTAGACGGTAAAGAGGTTGTCGGCATCCACACCGGAGATGCGATCAATCCAGGTCGCCGCGTCAGAGCTCACGAAGTTGAAGGTGTCATCGGCCTGCGCATGGGCAACCGAGTAGGTGGCCACCAGCCCCACGCTGAGCAGAAGCAGAAAGACGATGCGGCGCATCACTGGTGTCCTCTTATTATTATTCTATTTTTTAATTCTATCATGGCTGATCGCGGGCGTCTCGCGCCCGATGCGCGCAGACGCGCCTGCGCCCCCGGGCGGCAACGCCTGGCCCTGGCCGATGATTGCCGCCTTGCCGCGGGCCCCGAGCGCAAGTGGCAGGAGCTCGCGGGGGTCCGCCATCAGGGCATCGAGCCAACGCGCTGCGTCGGCCCGCAGGGCATGGCCCCGCGGAATCGAGAAGGCGAGGCGGTTGACCCAGAGCATGCGCGAGAGGGTGACAAAGACGAGCAGCGCGACCGCCGTGAAGAGTACGCCGATCGCCAGCGCCACGATGTTCTCGGCCCCGATGATGCGCAGCACCCCGTAAGCGCTCGCCGCCATTACCACCATGCAGGTCATGCGCATGTTGCGATAGCGAAGGCGGAATTCATCCTCGCCCATCTCGTCGATGCTCTCGGTCTCGCCGAGATCAAGCGGCCGGATCGACTCCTCCCGCACCCAGGCGGAGAAGTCGGTGCCCGGCGTGAATGATTGCTTGAGCCATTTCAGCATGTCTTTTCCCCTATCCGATGCAGATCCCGCTGAACCCGATGATGTTCGCCAGGATGCAGCTGAAGACGTTGATGTTCATCGCGAGAATCCCACCGATGATGTGGGTGAGCGGCTTCGCGATGGTGCCCTCCTGCTGCTGCTGGCTCGCGCCGATATTCTTCAGCAGGTAGATGCCCTTCACGAAGTTGTAGAGCCCGACCACGAAGATAAAGCCGAGGATGACCGCGATGGTGTGCTCCGGCAGGTACTCGGAGAAGATGCTGTTCGAGGACGAGTCGATGCGAAGCGCGTCAGCGCTGAGCGCGAGCGCGTGACGCGAGTCGGAGCCCGAGAAACCCGGGTCAATGGTGCTTCGCATGACTATGTCGTAGGTCGCGCCGAGTGTCAGCAGCAGCGTTGCCGCGATACAGGACATCACCGCCCGTGAGAGCGGGAAGGAGTTCGGGTTCTCCCCCCAGCGCTTGAAGCCGTAGATGCCGATGCCAAAGAGCACGAAGCCGACCAGGTAGCCAACAATGACGATCAGCTGTGCGATCGCGGCAAACTGCGTCGCCACGAAACCAACGCCGTCGTTTGCCTGGGCGAGCGGCGCGAGCCCGAGGAGCCCTACCGCGACAAGCAGCCGCCAGGCCGCAAAGGAGTGCCTGGGCATGGCCTATTGCTCCAGCAGCGGCTGAATCATCAGCGAGAGCATGCCGGCATTGAGCGCCTCAAGGCGCAGCGACTGCCGGTAGGACTCCACCGCCATGAAGGTCTGGAAGGCCTGCATCGAGGCGGTGAGGCGAATCACCTCCTCGGGGTAGGTCCGGGCGCGGTTGCCAAGCTCCGCCTTGTCGGGGTGGGCGTTGGCGATGCGCTTCAGGAAATCCTCGGCCTCCTCGGTGCCCCAGCGCTGGGCGGAGAACTCCCACATGTTCTGGAACTCCGAGGGCATGTCATCGATGCTAAGCCGCGCCGCGCGAATCTCGCTCAGCGAGGTCGTCACCAGGCTGCGCAGGGCCTCGCGGCGCAGGTCGTTGATGCGCTGCTCGTTGGCCGCAACGCCGGCACCGAGGCTTGGCGATGTCTTCCTCTCGGGGAGCCCGCCGGTGATGATGTCGATCTGCCGGAAGGTCGCCTCGGCGGAGCCGTCGCGATCGGAGATATTGAGCCCATCGCCGCTGCCGCCAAGCAGCATCGAGGCGTCGGCGCAGCGATCGAAGCCAAGCTCATCACAGGCGCCGACCAGCTCGGCTGCCGCCTCGCGCCGCGAGCGCTCGAACTCGCCCGCGCTCTGCGAGAAGTTGGTGTGCTTCTCGACGATGCGCTGCTGGTCGTCGTCCTTGCGCTCGACCGCCGCACAGACCGCGTCCTCCATGCTGACCACGATGGAGACGTTGTCGCAGACGTCATAGGCGGGAATCGAGCGGGTGATCGCCCGGGTGTTGTGCAGGTCGGTGGCCCGCTGGTTGATCCGGATGATGGTGTTCGCCGTGGCGTTGTTCTGGTTCTGGATCGTGAGATCGCTGAGCGCCGTGTTGAGCGACATCGACTCCATCAGGACCATCTTCTCCTGCGCCCAGAAATTCATCGACTGCATGTTGCCGACGATGTTCTCGGCGAGGTTCGCGTAGTCGATGTTCATGAACTGCGCCTTCGCCGGCGCACTCACGCCAAGCGAGAGGGCCAGGGCGAGCGCTGCGGCGGCACCTGTCAGACGGGTATTCATGGCCTGCATGGGTCTGCTCCTGTCTTTTCCCCGGCTACAGGCCGGGTGTCATTGTCTTGTCGGTGGATGGCGCGCGGCGGGCGCGAGCCGAGTAGTCGGTGACCGCAGGCATCAGCTCCGCCGGGCGAAAGCCAAGCCGGCAGAGCCGCTTGACCACCGCCTCCTGGCTCTCCTTCAGCCGGCGCACCAGCGACTTGCCCTGGACGGCTGCCGGCGAGCTGCCGGCCACCAGGCTGTCGAAGTACACCAGGTTGTCGATGTGCGGCGAGGTGCCCCGAAACTGTAGCCGAGACATTGCAGCGCTCCCTGTTTGTGATATATTTTAATGGATATTAAATAACGAAACCCCGGTCGGCGTCAATCGACACGGCACAAAAACAAGAAGAGAGCGCGTGATGGCACAGCAGCCCCCGCAGGGTCAGTTCTTCTCCCCCGAGACGCAGAACGCGTTCTGGGCGAGCTTTCACCCGGATATCCGGGCCTTCCTTGAGCATCATGAGCAGGGGGAGGGCTGGACCTACGGCTTTGATGAGCTCCCGGATCTCTTCACGACACTCGCCGGCGCGCTGCCCCGGGTGGTGGAGGTCCCGTTGACCGCGCGGGCCGAGCGCGTGCTCCACGAGCTGATCCCGCTGCTTGCCGCCATGCCGCTTCGCCAGTGCCTCTCCGGGATTGCCTGGCTTGATGCGCGGGCCGATGAGTACGAGGGTGGCTGGGGTGTGGTCTGCTACCTGCACGCGACTCACATTGCGAGCACCGCCGACCCGGATGACGGCGTGCTGCCACATGCGCGCATCCTGGCAGAGCGCATCGACATGATGCTGCGCTGCCGGATCTCCGCCGATCTCTTCAGTCACATCTACCGCCTTAACAAGGGAGACATTGACCATGCCGCGTAACGCTCTTGCCGCAGTGGCGCTTGGCGCCGCACTTGCCCTGCCGCTCATCCCGGCTCCCGACGCGCTCGGCACCTTCCCGGGCGCCTCGCTCCTTGGCTCCGCCAGCGCCGAGGCGGGAATCTGTGCGCGCAACGTGCGCCAGCACCAGCCGCAGGTCCCGCGCCACTGCCAGAACATCGACATGCAGGTGCGCACCGAGGGCAATGCCGAGATCTCACAGAACCCGGATGTCCCGAACACCTGTGATCTGGGCCTCTCCATGCCCGGCCTGCCGGCCTTCGGGGCGAGCATCGGCAGCGGCTTTGACTCCTGCGCGATCCTCCAGGCGGTCACCGGACCGATGGTGCGCCAGGTCAACGCGCAGATGCAGGACACCGTCAACCAGGCGACCCAGCAGATCCAGAGCGGGGCCAACACCGGCCTGGATGCGGCCACCGGCGGTAATGTCGAGATGGACTCAAGTGGCAACGTCCGCGTGAGCCCGGATGACATCCTGCTCGACAACATCCAGTAGCGGCCACGCATGACGGCCGCGGCGCTGCCTGCGCTTGGCGAACGCCCGCTGATCCTGATCGAGGCGAGCGCCAAGCGCGAGTCCCTGCGTGGGGCACTGCTTGCGCTCGGGCTACCCCATGTCCGGGTGTTCTCGACCCGTGGGCGGCTCTTCGACTTTGCGCCTGCGCAAGGGTCGGGCCCCGGCCGCCTGGCGCCCGTCGACCCGGTGCTGGTGCGCCGCCTTCGCGGTGCGCTGTCGGACTGCACGGGGCTTGCCATTGCCACCGACCCCGACCCCGAGGGTGAGCTGATCGGCGCCCATGCAGCGGCCCTGCTTGGCGACTCCCCCCGCACGGTCGTACGCATCCACCTCGGCTCGCTCGACCCCGCAGGTGTGCTCCGCGCGCTCGATGCGCCGGGGCTGCCGGATGCGGACCGCGGCGACCAGGCGCGTTCGAGGCGGCTCTTCGACCGCCTGGTGGGCCATGCCTTCGCCAGACCTGCCAGCGCCGGCGCCCATGCCTATGGGGCACTTGGGCGGGTGCAGACGCCCTTTGCGGCCTCCATCAGCCAGGCGCCGCTCGCCACCACCGAGGTGCGCCTTGCCGTCTCCGAGGGGGCGGCCGACTATCTGATCGAGGCCGATCTCGATGCCCGCTGCCCGTACGCGCCAAGCGAGGTGGCCTACCAGCTCTCGCAGCAGTTCACGCAGGCCACACTTGCCAGCATCGCCTGGTCGACACCGGAGGAGACCCGGCCCGGGCAGTCACTCTTCGCGCTGATCGAGCGCGCCTGGGAGCATGGCTCGCCCTCTCCCGGCGAGACGGCCGCCGCCCTCCAGTCCGCCTATGAGCGCGGCTGCTCGTCCTACCCGCGGACGGCAGAGTCGGCACTCGGGCCGCACTCGCTTGGCGTCCTGGCGCGCTTTGCCGAGGAAAACGGCATCGTCTGGGCGTCCACGCGCGGGGCGGGCAGCCCGGCTGTGCATGAGGGCATTCACCCGCGGGATGCGCGCTATCTCGACGAGCGCGGCCGCGATCGCGCCAGCGACGCAGTCATCGATTCGCTTGTCAGCCACACCCGCGCGTATGCGACTGCCCTGCCGGGTGTGGCGTCGCCACTCGACCCCGGAGAGGCAATGGGCCACTGGGCCGTGCCGGCCGGCGTCGAGATCCGGCTGCTCCGGGCCGAGCGCCACTACTTCCTGAACCGAAGCGCTCTCTCCGAGCGCCTTCCCGCTGGCGAGCGCCTGGTCTGCCGAAGTCTCCCCGCCGAGCAGGCCGCCTTTCGCCGCCTCGCCGCGCTCGGGCTTTGCACCCCGGCGTCGATCCGCCATGCCGTCGCAACGGTTGTCAGGCAGTACGTGGCCGCCGATGGCAGCGCCAGTGGGCGCGCGCTCGCCGCCTGCCATCTCGCCGCCGACCATGCCCCGGCGCTTCTTGATCCGCGCACCGCGCACGCCATCCGCGAGGCCTTCAGTCGGGGAGCGGGTGCCGAGGAAAAGCTTCGCGGCGCACTCGAGGCAGCCGGCCTTGATCCGCGCAAGCTCCTCGGTGGCGGGACGAGCCTCGCGCCAGGCGCAGCACCAGCCGCCTGAGTGTTCCGCGGTTGCCAGCGCTTCATTTATTTTTTACTATATAAAAAACGAGGATTCGCCCCATGATCATCACCAAGCGCATGCAACGAACGGCCCTTGCCGTGGCACTGCTCATCTCAGCGGCCTCGGCCGCCGTGATCGTCTTCTACGATCCGCCGCCGCCGCCGGCAGTGGAGTCGGCGGTGGCGATGACCACCAATCCCTATGGCCACCGCACGCCGCTGGTCGAGGCGCGGGCGCTGAGAAGTGGTGCGATCCCTCCGCTCTCCCAGGCGCTTGCCAATGACAGCAAGGGCGAGCTCAGCCAGTACGTCCGGGCCTATCTCTACTATGCGAACAACATGCTGCTCACCCAGTCGCCGGTCACCGAGGCGCGGGAGATCGGCTTTGTCATCGACACCGCCCCCGGGCGGCAGTGGCGCATCGACTGGGATGATGCCTACCCGCTTGGCATCGCCTACCGGGGTGGTGCGATCTTTGACGCCGAGAAGCTCCAGCAGATGGCCTACGGGATCCTCCTTGAGTGGACCGGCCAGGACGAGTGGCAGTCGGCGGTGATCCGCTTCAATGGCCGCATCGACAACCCCGGACTCGATTTCAACCGCGCGCTCTACCATATCCACCAGGAGCTCCTCTCGCAGATCTATGTCCCCGGCATCCAGCAGAGCTCCGGGTTCAGGCCCCTGCCCTCGCTCTTCGAGGCCGATCGCATGATCGAGCGCGCGAGCCGCGAGGACACCTGGAGTGCGATCAGTCGCCAGTACCGCGAGAACAATATCGCACTGCTTGGCTATCTCCAGGGCATCCGCGGTGCGCGGGCGCAGTCCTTCAGTCAGGACGCCTACGTGGTGGTGAGCTACTTCCTTGGACCCGAGGCGATTCTCTTCGATCGCCTGCGAAACCACATCGGCGCCGATGTCGAGGGCTCGCAGAGCGAGGAGCAGCGCCGAGAGCAGCGCGAGCGCCGCGCCCAGGCCGAGCGAGAGCAGGCGCAGCGTGAGCGCGAGGCGGCCGAGATGGAGCGTCGCCGGGCCGATCGCGAGCGCGAGCGAAGGGGCCCGCCGGCGGCCACAGAAGGCCACCAGCGCTTCCTCCCGGAGTCCTTGCGCCAGTAGCAAAAAGACAGTACTCCAAACCCGGCAGAGCGCTCTGCCGGGTTCTTTTTCGCAACCCCTGCCCGATTTTTTTGTCTCGCCACTGACAATCTCTAATTTTCGCCTATACTTTTTCCATCGAGTTCTTCATACTCACTCGCGTTCCACTTGGGACGACAAACTGGAGGCAGAAAGATGCGAAACGCCGGCGACAAGGCCACGGGCCACACGGCATTGGTGCTCCATCTGTTGAGCCGCGAAGGCGTGCCCATGAGCAATCGGGAGATTGCCGAAAAGACAGGCATGCCGGCCTCCCAGGTCGGCAAGATTCTCTACACGCAGCGAAACCGCATGCCACCGACGGTCGAGCGTCAGATGATCCCCGACGAGTCCGGGACACCGCGAGACGCGCACGCCTATATCGGCGTTGAATCGCTGCCGACGCTGCCGGAAGAGTTTCAGGCCATCCTGGATAACGGCAAACCCCTCGAGAAGCCGCCGACTCCCGCCAAGGCGCCAGCAAAGAAAGCGAGCGGTGGCGCCAAAAAGACATCCAGGGCGACAAAGGCCCCGGCCAAGCCGAAGGCGCCTGCCAAGCGCGCGGCGCCTGCCAAGGCACAGAAGACGGAACAGCCAGTCGCCTCGGCGAACGAGATAGCGGCCCTTGCCGACAAGGTACTGCCGCTCCTTGCCACGCCGAGGGAGCTCGAGGAGCTTCGCCGCGAGCTCGGGGTGGAGCGCTCCACGCTCGTTGACGCGATTGGCCTGCTGGCCAAGGCCGGTCAGGCCGAGGTGACCAAGGTGATGGGGGAGGAGGTCGTCACGGCACTGGTTGAGATCGAGGCCGACGATGCCGGCGGCGACAGCGAGCTTCGCCAGGCCGTGCTCGGAGCCTTCGGCCCGCGCCCGCTACCCATGACCTCGATCTTTCGCAAGGTAAAGGGCTATGGCCAGGAAGAGATCAGCGAGACGCTGCATGCCCTGGTCGAGGAGGGTCTGCTGGTGCTCGATGCGGCGAGCTCGCCTGCCACCTACACCCTTGCCGAAGGGGTGCAGGAGGAGACACCCCCGGCGGAGCCGGAGCCAGCCGTGGAAGCGCGCACCGAGCCAGCCGCCAAGCCAGCCGCCAAGCCAGCTGCCAAGCCCGCGACACAAGCCGCGGAGCGCAAGCCAGCGCGGACCCGGCGCAAGGCCCCTGCTGCCCCTTCGCCTGAGCCCCAGGTGGCGGTCGAGGCGGCCAGTGACGAGCTCGCGAGCACCCTGGCAAGTCTGCGCGAGAGCATTCCGTCTGCGCCACCGAGCCAGGCGATGGGTGCTGGCAAGAGCCTCGCCGAGATCGGTGCCTATATCGAGGCGCTTGAGGCGGAGAACGCAAGCTGGCGGCGGTTCGCAACCGAGGTCCTCGAGAGCCTCTCGAAGGCGATGGAGAAGCGCTAGACAAAGGCGGTGGCGTTGCGCAGAGAGGGCCCTTCCGGGCCCTCTTTTTTTTGCCTTTTATATTGACATTTATTAATTAGATCATTATAATGATCGACGCTCCCACCAAAAGAGGTTCTCTCATGCAAGTCACTACCTCGACCCTGAAGTTCGTCATTCCCGCATTCGCCGGCGTCGCCACGTTCTTCGCGCTGGTGCAGTTGCCACTGGCGCAGTGGCTGATCGAGCAGCGCGCCATTCTCTTTCTTGGCGTCGTCGCTCTGCTCATTCCACTGATCGACGGGATCGTCCATGCGCTGCAATCGCATGGCGTCCCGGCGCTGCGCAAGGCAAACCGGCCGCGGCTTGCCGCGACCCTGGCGCTGTTGACCGCAAATCCCAATCTGCTCGGCCGGCGCCGCTAGGCGATACCCTGCCGCGACACGAGGCCCGCCACATGGCGGGCCTCTTTATTTTTGTGTTTTTAATTTGTACACTCAGGGCAAATGGAGGATTGCCCATGCGTGCTGCCGAAAGCTTTGTCTTTTCCTCGGAGCTCCCCTGCCGGGTTTCCGCCGAGGGCCTCGCCGTCAGATTCCGTGTCGACTATGACTGCCACCAGGTGACCTTCGCCTGCGTCATCGGGGATGTTGGCGGGCAGTGGCAGCGGGTGGTCTTCCAGGACCATCTGGACGTGGTCATCGCCGAGCTCGAGCGTGGTGTGGGGCTCACGATCGCGCTGCCTGGCTGTCGGCTGAAGCTCGATCCGACATCAACCGCTGCGCTTGCCGAGGCAGCGCAGCGTCTGCGCCACGACATCGAAACCTCCTCGCGGCGTGTGCACTGATCGGCCGGGGGCATGCGCCCCGGCAGCCGGCGCGCTCTGCCCGGCCACCGCGGCGCGCGCGGCATGCCGGCTCTCTGGCTGGACGCTCAGCAATCTTGCACTCCAGAGAACGCTCTATCTCGCCCAGATGCTGCATCTGGGCCGCCACGGCGTGGCGCTGATCAACGCCCCCTTCGAGGCCTGGGAGCGTGCCCCCGTTGTTGTTGCAGTCTACCGCCAGGCAAGTGCCTTCGGCGCGGCAGCGCTTTGCCATGTCTTCCCCGGGGCAGCCGAGGTCACGGATCCGCTGGCGCACGAGACGCTCAGGGTCACCGTCGCTGCGCTGAAGGCGCGCAGCGCTGTCGACCTGGTGGCCATCGCCCAGCCTCCCGGTGGCGCCTGGGCGCGGCGCCGCGGATGTCGTGGCAGCCCGCTCATCCCCCGCTCCGAGATCCTTGCCGAGTACCATCGGCGCACCGGCGCCTGACCATGCGAAAGGGCCGGTGGCAAAACGCCCCCGGCCCTTCCAGTTGCGACGCTCCGCTCAGGCGTCAGGCGGCAGCCTTGCGAGTCTCCCAGACCACCTCGCGCTCCCCGCGCACCAGTGCCGCGGTCACCCGACAGATGCCGTCTTGCTCCGGCGACTCGTAGAGAATCGGCTCAAGCACGCCCTCCAGCACGCTTCGCACGCCCCGCGCGCCGCTGCCACAGGCCATGGCCTTGTCGACAATCGCCTGCAGTGCGCAGGGCTCAAAGACGAGCTCATTGCCATCGGCCGCGATCAGCGCCTGGTACTGGCGCAGGATCGCATCCTTCGGCTCGGTCAGGGTTGCAATCATCTCCTCGGCGGTGAGCGCCTGGAGGGTGCTCACAACCGGCACACGGCCAAGGAACTCCGGCACCATGCCGTAGGCGGCCAGATCCTCGGTGGTCACCCGCCCAAGGGGCGCTGGCGCATCCGCGCTCACCACCTCCGCTGAGAAGCCGATCCGCCCGACCTTCTCGCCCCGGCGCTCGGCAACGAGCTTCTCCAGCCCCTCGAAGGCGCCGCCAAAGAGAAACAGGATGTTCCTGGTGTCGACCGACACCGTGTTGCCCTGCCCGGGGTTTTTCCGCGAGCCGCTGGTCGGCACCGAAACCACGGTCCCCTCGATGATCTTCAGGAGCGCCTGCTGCACGCCCTCGCCACTCACGTCACGGGTGATCGAGCGGTTCTCCGACTTGCGGGTGATCTTGTCGATCTCATCAATGTAGATAATGCCGCTCTGTGCCTTCTCGACGTCCCAGTCCGCGGCCTGGAGGAGCTTCTGCACCACCACCTCGACGTCCTCACCCACGTAGCCCGACTCCGTGAGCGAGGTCGCATCGGCCATGGCGAAGGGGACATCAAGGGCGCGGGCGAGCGTCTCGGCGAGCAGCGTCTTGCCGCAGCCGGTCGGCCCGACCAGCATCACGTTGCTCTTCTTCACGCGGATCGCATCAGATCCCTCATCGGTATTGATGCGAAGGCGCTTGTAGTGGTTGCACACGGCAACGGCGAGTGCGCGCTTGGCGCCCTCCTGGCCGATGACGTAGCCATCAAGGCTGGCATGGATCTCCCGTGGGGTCTGGAGGCGCTCTGCGCCATCGAAGCGATCCTGGCGCTCTGCATCGCGGACAATGCTCTCGCAGACATCGATGCATTCATTGCAGATCTTCGCCGTTGGCCCGGCAATCAGATGCCGAACCTCGGCCTTGGGCTTGCTGCAGAAGTTACAGAAATCGTTATCGGCCATGCGAACTCCTCCTCCCAGTTCACTGCATCATAGGGTGATTGACAATATTTGTCAATCAATAAAAAGACTGACGCGGACAGTCAGCCCCCTACTGCTCCCAGTCCAGTGCACTGAGCCGGCGAAGCGGCAGGCTGAATTCCCCGGACCTGGCGTGCTCGACCTGCAGCCCGGTGGGGCTGATCGGCACCAGGCGAAGTGCCTCGTAGCTCGCGAGCGCGCGGGTTCTTGCGCTGCGAAGGAAAAGCCTGAGTGCCAGCGGCTGCTCGCCGCGGCCATCGCCCGGGGAGAACACGAGAAAGAGCCCAGGGCGCTCAGGCAGCACGGCCGCCTCGCGCCAGCGGATATGGATGAAGTGCTCGTAGATCGCCTCCGGCACGCCGAGTGTTGCCTGCCTTGTGGCAAAATGCAGCCCGAACGCCCCGGAGAGGTAGGGGGAGAGCACGAAGGTGCGCCGCACCGTGCCCCGGAACAGCGCCTTGAAATTCTGCATCTCGTGGGAGAGTGCCAGCAGCATCGCTGCCTCCGGGACAACGGAGGTCGTGAAATCTGGGGCCGCGGTCATGGGTGTCCTCGCTTTTTAATTTTCCTGATATTATAATGGGCTCATCGGAAATAACCAGTGCCCGGGCAAGGAGCGGTTGATGAGTTCGGAACCAGAGGTGACACGGCGCAAGGTGCTCGATGCCATTGAGCTCTTCGAGCGCGTGATTGACGGCGACCCGCTGCTCGCATCCGCGGTGTTCTCCATCGAGGGTGAGTCGGTGCCGCTCTCGCTCATGATCGACCCGGCGGCCTGGCTCGGGCCACTGATGCTGCGATGTGACGAGCTCGCCACGGTCAGCCTTGGCGGGCGCATCTGGGACGCGGTGTACTGCTTTGATGATGACTCGATCGAGCGGCTGAGCGTGCGCGATGCAGCAGAGGTCGCGGACCTCAGCGATGTCGCGCGGGCAAGCTATGACAGAACGCCCCTCATTGCCGATGCGCATATCCCCGACGGGCTTCGCGAGCACTATGCAGCTCTCGCCATTGGCCGCACGCTCGCACTCTCGCAGCCCGCCCCGGGTCGTGCGCCGCAAGTGCGCATGCACCCGCTGCGCGGCTACTACGACGTGCCGGAGAGTCCCCCGAACGGACACATCCTGCCCTACCCCGGCCCCCTCAACGCCCGGCGCTCCGAGCTTAATGACTTCCTGCGCATGGCACGCCCTGCGGTGGCCGCCGCCCTGGAGCCGGCAGCCGCCCGCTCGCCGGCACCTGGCGGCAGGGAGTAGGGGCGCGTGATGCCAGCACGGGCGAAGTCACTCCCCGGGGGACAGGAGAAGGGCGAGGGGCTCGGCGAGCGCCGGGACTTCCTGCGCCGCATCTCGCTGTGGCTTCAATCCCTGCGGGAGATCGCGCCGCTGCTTCGGGCCTCCTCGGAGCTGCCATCGCCAAGCAACGAGACCCTGGTCGCCGGCTGCCGGGTCCATCAGATCGCCATCGCCACGGTCGCCGAGACCTTCGGACTGAAGCGCGATGATGCGACCCACGGCATGATGATCCACCGCCTTGCGCGCCTGCTCGCCGAGGTGCTCTCCGATCCGACGCTGCGCGAACACCTCGGCGGGCTCGATGATGAGGCCGTGCGCGGGTACTTTGGCGCGCTCGCCGCGCAGGTGCAGGCGAGCGGCGAGAATGGCGGGGCGGCAACACTGCGCCCGGTGCTCGAGGGGGAGGCCTCGGAGAGCTCCGATGATCTCCTGCTGCATCTGAAGCTTGCGCTACTCCCGCTCGCCCGGCGGATCCGCGCCGTATGCGATGACCTTGATCTTGGCGGCATCGCCGAGGAGTCGCTCTCGCGCAGCGCGGAGATTGCGGTCGAGCTGGCCCGGGATGTCGCCTACAACTGGAGCGAGCGCTCCAATATCCAGGATCGCCAGGCCCTCTTCCGCCTGGTGCTGCCCCACTGCGCCGAGATCATCTTTGATGCCTGGAGCGCGGAGCTTGTCTCGCGCCTGCACGCCGAGAGCCTGCCGGCGAGCTACGCGGAGGCGAGCGCCGAGCTGCTCGAGCTGGTGGGCGAGCTCCACATGGGCTATGACGACCACCCGGTGATGACCCTCGACTATCTGAAGGGGCGACTGCTTGCGAGCATCACCGGCCTCTGTGAGGCGCAGGGCTCCCGGGAGTTGCGCCCGTGGCAGAACCGCCGGGTGCGCATGGCCGCCGCCGTCCGCCTCCAGTCAATCGCCGCCCGCGCCTGGCAGCAGGAGGCCGAGGCGCTGATGGAGCGGCTGAACGCCATGGACGAGGCGACCTTCGAGGCCTGGTCACGGGATGCCGGCGCCGAGCCGATGGACTACCAGCTCTTCGAGGCCCGGTTTCTTGGCGAGGCACGCGGCGGGCGCACGCTCTTCACCCACCTTGCCCCTGACTGGGACCGTATCGCAGCGCAGGCCGGCAGCCAGCTTGCCACACTCTGGGGACTCTCCGATGCCTATTGCAAAATCCGCACGTAGTGCGCTCTGCGCACTCGCACTCGCCGGCGTGCTCGCCCTCGGCGCGCAGCCCCGTGCGCTCGAAGCAGCCGCCTTCCCGACGCTCGATCTCGCGAACCTTGCGATCAATGTCGCGCAGAACATGCTGAGCGCACAGATCTTCGCCGAGAAGCTGATGACCCAGGAGCAGTCGATGGCGTCGGCCTCCGATGACCGCGCGCGAGAGATCGAGCGCACCAACGAGGACACCACCAACCTCATCACCCGGATCAATCAGCGGATGACCGATCTGCACAACGAGGTGGCGCTCGCCGGCGCCTCGCCGAATCCCTACGCGTGTGAGGAGGTGAGCTACACCATCAGCACCGAGGAGGCCGCCTGCGCGGCCTGGGACTATGTCTCCGGGCGGAATCAGGAGGCGAGCGAGGAGAGCACGCTTGCCATCGAGGCGGCCGCCGCACGGGCGCTCGCCGCCGTGCGCGGGGAGACACCGCCGCAGGGGAGTGCCCCGGGGGCGTCGAGCCAGTACGTGCTCCACCCCAATCGCGAGCGCGAGGCGGCGATCCTCGCCCGCGCCGGACTGCCGCACCGCCCGGGCGTCTCCCGGGACGACCCGCAGTCGGCTGCGCTGGTCAACCCCGAGTCCTCCACGGATGCCGGGCTCATCATTGGCCACGCCGCCGAGACGCTGACCTTTGACGCCGACATGCAGCAGGCCGCCGAGGACTTCATCCGGCTTGCCACGCCGCCTGGCGAGAGCAGCCTCAGCACCAGCGCGCCCACCAACGAGATGATCGTCGGCGAGATGCGCAAGGTGCTCTTCAGGAATGCCGCCTACGCCACCATGCTTCGCCTGATTGGTGAGCGCGTGCCCGGCGAGGACGGGCTCAGCAGCTACGCCATGGTGGTGATCTCCGGCATGGCACTGACCTACCGCGACGACGCCGAGAAGTCGCTGATGGAGGTGCTCGCCGATGGCAAGCTCACCAACCCCGAGCAGGTCCAGCGCATCTACGCCCGGCTCCTCGCACAGCACGTCTGGCTCGCCGCCAGGCGCTACCGCGAGGGCCAGCAGCTCGAGTACCTCGCCGCCCTCCGCCTGGCCGCGATGATTGATCCGCCGCGCGAGTAGTACATGGCGAGATTCCTGAAAATATATTAAAATAATAAGAGCGAAACTAATCGAGACACAGGGAGGCGCTCCGATGGCGCAGGACCAGGACAAGATTTTCCGCGATACCGCCGATGTGCCGCCATCTCTGGACGACATGGACCAGGAGATGCCGGACTTCGGCCCCGAGCCGCCACCCGAGTTCGGCCCCGAGGTTCCATCGGGCCCCGAGTATGACTCGGAGACCCCGTTTGGGGCAGAGGCGGGCGGTGAGGCCGATGGCCCCGACCCCGACTTCAACTTCTCCCCGGACGAGATCCTCGCAATGTCGATCGAGGGCCTGCCAAAGCCACACCTCGGGCTCGATACCGCGATCACGCGGGCCGATCTCGAGACGGTGCTGAACGTCTGCCGCACCAAGGGTGCATCCCGCGGCGATGAGTGTGCGGTGGTTGACCGTCTCGCCGAGGCCATCCGCCCGCTCTCCGGGAAGGACAAGCTCACGCTGCGCAAGGTCGACGAGCTCTCGGGACTGAACGTCTTTGGCCCGCCGCCGGAGCCGGCTGCCTTTGCGAGCCAGGCCGCGAGCGCCGCTGCCGAGGCGGCCCCGGAGGCGCGCGCCGAGCCGGGCTCGCCTGCGGCCAACCGGCTGGACGGCGAGGAGCCAGTGGCCTCGCCCGAGGAGAAGGGGAAGGAGAAGCAGCCGCCCGGTCCGCCCTCGGTCATCGGTGCGCTCAGCATGCTCGCCTCCCCGGTGGCGACGGCGATTCGCACGCTGACCCGCCCGGCGAGGCCCTTCAACCTTGAAACCGCGGTTGGCGCCAAGCTGAACCGCCTCGACGGCAGCCGCAAGGCCCTTCGCGCCAATCTCCAGCAGATCGAGCTCGGTGTGGACGCCAAGGGCAACCCGCTCAGCGATCGCGCCATGCGCCGCCTGGCAGGCCGCCTGCCGGTCGGTCTTGATCGCTACGGCAAGGAGATGCAGCGGCTTGAAAAGCTAAACGCCCCTGGCGCGAAGCTCAGCGAGGAAACCCGCCAGCGCGTCCTCGAGCAGAGCAAGCTCGGCAAGAGCCTCGCCGATGACATGAACCGCTTTGCCAGCGAGCAGAAGCACGGGCCGCTGCGTAAGCAGATGGAGGCGCTCCAGAAGGCCGCCGCCGCGCTCGCCGAGACGCTCGCCAAGCTCTTCAAGACCCTGATGGGTGGTCTTCGCAAGGGTGGCAGCGAGCCGGCACCGCCAACACCCTGAGTGTGCGGCTAGTCGCTGGACGCCATCGCGGCCTCAAGCAGCTCCCCCACCTGGGCGCGGAGTAACTCCTCCGCGCCCAGCCCATCGAGCACCTGCTCAATCTCATCAATAAGCCTGCCCCGGCCGTCATCATCGCCCGCATGCTCGCCGCGCCCGGAGGCTTCTGCGAGTGCCAGCGCAAAGGCGCTCGCCTGGCCGCCAAGGCGCTCGATCAGCGCATCCGGATGGGCCTCGCCCTGCGGCTCCTCAAGGGGTTCCAGGTCCAGCGGCCGGTGCTCGATCAGCCCCGTCGCGCCGCCCTCGCGCTGCCAGACGAGATAGCAGGCAATCCCCTCCTCGCGAATGCCATAGCCGCCTTCACCGCGCAGGATGAGCGGCGCCTCCTCGCCATCCTCACCCCGCAGCCAAAGCCCGGGCGCACGCGTCTCGCGCGCCGCCGCGAAGGCGAGCGTCTGCCCATCGCCGATCGGCACGCTGAGGCCGACCGTCGCCACACCGCTCACCGAGAGGATGGCGAGCAGGTCCTGGGCCTCGCCCATCGGGGCGCCGCGGTGATCGGCCGGCATCACCGCCACGTCGCGCCCGGCGATCGCCTCGATCAGCGCGGCCCAGGCGCTACTGTCCGACCAGCGCAGCAGCGTGCGCCCGAAGAGCACCGGTCGCAAACGCTCCGCCGCCGCCTCCTCGAGGAAGACCCCCAGCGCGGTCAGCGCCGCCGCGCCTGGCGCATCCCCGCCGCGCAGGCTGCCAAGAAGCAGGTCCGGCAGGATTGCCACGCCGCGATAGTGTCCGCTCATGCAATGCGCCCCCCGTGGTGGTGATGATGCCCTGCGTCCGTCTGCGGGCGCAGGCAGAGCGGGCAGTGCCCGCCGGCCTCGGTCATGAGCGCCGCGCGCTCGTCATCGATCGCGGCAAGCCGCCTGGCACCCTCCTCGCTCGCACGCGCGCTCTCCGCCACCTGGCGTTCGATCGCGGCGGAGCGCTCGACCAGAGAGCGCATCAGCGCCGTATCGCGGGCCGCCCGTGCCGCGGGAAGGGTCAGGCTCTCGACGCCGGCCAGGGCCTCGATGCGGGCGCTGAGCCTGCCGAGATCCCGGCCCAACCGGGCAATTGCCCGCGGGCGCCCTGTGTCGAGCTTGCGCTCGGCGAGCGGCCCCGGCAGTGCGCGGATGGCTTTCGCCCTGGCAGTGAGCACCTCGAGCCTCGCCATGGTCGCGTACAGGCGCCCGGGGCGCTCGCGGGCTGCCGCATCAAGCCCCGCCTCGGGCGCAATCGGGCCCTGCGGCAGGCTTGCCAGTGCACCCAGGCGCGCCGCGTTCGCGGCGATGGCCTGGCCGCTCTGGCGGATCGCCGCGGCGCGCTCGCGTGCTGCCGCACTCGCCTGCATCCGCTCGGCGAGCGCTCGCAGGGCGGTGATCCGCTCATCGATGCCCCGAAGGGTTGCGAGTTGCAGCTTGACCCCGCGGAGCGCGCGCTCAGCGCGTGCCACCTCCTGGCGGCACTGGCGCACCCGCTCGGTGTGGGCGCGTACCAGGCGTGCGGCATGATCGCCTTCGCGGCCAAGCGAGAGGAGCTCCGCGCGCTGGTAGGTGGAGGTCTCCGCGCCGATCATGAAAAGCGGCGCGGCCTGCTCGCCGATGTGCAGATCGATGTCCGGGGCGGGCGGCATCGCCAGGTGATCGCTCACCCAGGCGGGCACGGCGGTGCCGCTGTCGCTCGCCGCGATCTCGCTGCCATCGGCCTCGAGCAGCGTGTAGGTACTCTTGCGGGCGCCCTTGCGGCGGTAGCGATAGCAGAGGGTCCGGCCCTCCTCGAGCCCAATCTCCACCTCGGCGCTGTCGTCCTGCTGGCCGATCAGCCCGGCAAAGCCCGCATTGTCTCGCGCCGCGCGCAGCGCGTGGACAATGGTCGACTTGCCGATGTCGTTATCGCCGGTGATGATGTTGAGCCCCGGCGAGAGTGCCAGTCGGGTGCTCGCATGCTGGCGGACGTTGCGAAGCCGGATGTGAGTGAGCCCAACGCCCTCGAGCCAGTCCTCGACCCCCGCCTCGCCCTCCCAGCCGACGAATGCGCTGTCCGCAGGTGCGTCGCTCGCCTCCACCTCGATCTGCCCGCGCGCACAGCGCAGGTGCAGCACACGGCCGAAGGGGGCGAGCAGTGCTGGCTTGTGGTGGCTGACGTAGAGCACCTGTACGCCGATCCGCCGGGCGAGTTCGCCCATGGCGCGCGCGAGCGCCGGGACGTAGTCCTCGCGCAGCCAGCAGTCGGGTTCGTCGAGGACAAGGAGACGGCGCTCGCGGCTTCGTGCAAGCACAATGAAGCGCAGCCCGATAGAGAGGAGATTCTGTACGCTGCCGCCCTTGTCCCGCAGCACGCTCTCGCGGCGTAGCCGCTCCCCCTCTCCCGTTTCGATCACCACCTCGAGCCAGCGGCGATTGTTCTTGACCCCCGTCTCGATGACCACGCGGTCCTGCGTGCCTGGCATGACCTCGCGCAGCAGCGTTGTCAGCAACTCCTCGAAGAGCGCGCGGCTGTTGCGGGTGAGGTTGTCCTGGGCACGATTGAGAACGTCCAGGATGGCGTCCTTCTGGTCGAGATAGGCGCGGTCGCGCTCGAGCGAGAGGATGAGTCCGGCCTTCTCCTCGATAAGGCGCTCGCGCACGCCCTCCATGCGCCCGAAGCGCTCGCGGCAGCGCTCAAGGCGCAGTCGCTGCGCCTCGGCCTTCTCAAGCGCGCTCACTGCCCGCCCTGCTCGGCGCGCTGGTTCTGCTGCTGATGCTGCTGGTAGGAAGCCTCGATGCGGGCCTGTGCCGCCTCGGCCTCGGCAATCTCCGCCTCGAAGCGCTCGAGGCTGCGGCCGAGGTCCTGCATCGCGCCGTTGTAGAGCTCGCGCAGGGCGTTGAGGTCACTGGTGCCAAACGCCTCCATGGCCTCCCGGGCGAGCTGCTCGCGCTGTGCCTCGAGTTGCTCGCGCTCGGCCTGGCGCCGGATCAGCCACTGGTTCAGCTGCTCCCGGCGGGCGTTGCACTGATTGATGCGCTCGACGATGCCGCCCTGCGCCGCTGACGAATCAGGTGCCTGGGTCATTCGCAGTCTCCGGTTGGAATGACCTTTAATATAGCATTAATGTATTAATTTGTCAATCCGCGGCCGTGATTCCCGCCGCCGTTGTTGCCGGGGTCTCGGTGATGCGGGTAGTAGCGGCGCGGCACCCGGGTGACTGACTCGATCTCCTCAAGGAATGGCGAGGCGCCCACCTGGGCGCGCTGGCCGAACTCAAGGCGGGAGTTCGAGTAGGTCATGATGAGCTCGTTCTGCGCGCGGGTCATGGCGACATAGAGAATGCGCCGCTCCTCGTCGATCAGCGCCTCCTGCTCGGTGCCTGGCATCGCCTTGCTGTCGAGGCCGATGATGAAGACGGTGGGGAACTCCAGGCCCTTGGAGGCGTGGATGGTCATCAGCCGCACCCGCGCCATGCGCTCGCGCTCCGACTCGTTGCTGTCCTGCTCCATCAGGGTGAAGTTGTCGAAGATGTCGGCGACGGTCTGGCCATTCTTCAGGCCCTGCTCGAAGCGCTCGAAGACGGTGGCGACGTTCGCGACCTGGGCCTCGAACACGGCATCGGCGTTCGGCTCCTTGCTGCGGCTTGCGGCAAGCGCGAGCTTCGGTCGCAGGTAGCGGTCCCAGAGGGCGCCAAGCACCTCGCGGACGAAGGCGGGGTCATCGCCATAGTGCACGCACTCGCGAAGCGCCTCGCGCAGCCCGACGAAGGGGGCGATCTTGGTGGCGGAGTCCTTGAGCGGATAGGCGCCATCGACCTTCTTGCCCTGGGTCAGGCGCTCTTCGGCCATCTGATCGAGCAGGCGCGCCACGTCGATGTTCCTGTCCATGTACTGCTTCTTGGCGCGCTCATCGGAGAGGCCCATGCGCGTGCACTTGAGCACCCGATAGCCGTCCTCCTGGGCGCGGTTCTTGAAGATGAAGCGCAGCAGCGCGATGGCGTCGCGCACCTCGGCGCGCTCGTAGAAGCTCTTGTCGCCGACCACCATGAAGGGGATGTTCTGGCGGATCATCTCGCGCTCGAGCTGCATCTTCAGCGAGCGGTTGCGATAGAGTACGGCAATCTCCGCGCCCTGGGCGCCGGCCGCGATGCGCTTTCTGATGCCCTCGACCACCACCCGCGCCTCGGCCTCGGCGTCGGCGAAGTCGACCACGCTTGGCTCGCGGGCGGCGGCCTTCGACTCGGCGAGAAGCTGGCCGTCGGAGAGCTTCTGCGGCATGGCCTTGGCGAGCGCGTTGGAGTGGCGGATGATGCCGGCCCCCGAGCGGTAGTTCCGCGGTAGCTCGAAGAGGCGCACGCCGGGGTGGCGCTGGCGCACGGTGAGGAAGATGTGGGTGTCGGCGCCGCGAAAGCCATAGATGCCCTGCTTCTCGTCGCCCACCATGAAGATGTTGCCGTGGCCCTCGGCGATCGCATCCATGATATTCATCTGCACGCGGTTGGTGTCCTGGTACTCATCGAGCATGATGTACTGGAAGCGCTCGCCGAGCTCGCGGGCAATGTGCGGCTCCTGACGGAGCATCTTTGCGGCCACCACCAGGATGTCGTCGAAGTCGATGCCGTTGTGCTCGCGGCAGATGTCCGTGTAGCGCCCCCAGGCGCGGGCGAGGATGCGCTTGAAGAGCGCATCATCCTGCCCCTGGCGGATCGTTGCCGAGTAGTCAAGGACGTCAAGGCCCTTGGCGCGGGCGATGGTGAGCTCCTTCTCGAAGCGCTTCTGCGACCAGTCGTTGTGCTCGATCTGGATCTGATCGTCCTCGGAGAGCTCGCTGAAGGCCTGGCGCAGGTACTTGCTGCTGTCGTTCTGGCTCAGGATCGCGCAGCGGTCCCCATCCGGCCCGTCCTCCATGTTGATGCCGAGGGTCTTGAGCGTCTTCGACTCCGGGTAGCCCTTCAGGATCTGGCTGAAGATGGTGCTATGGAAAGTGCCGGCGACGATATGCTCGCCCTCCGAGCCGCACATATCAAGCAGGCGGTTTCTGATCTCGCCGGCCGCATCATTGGTGAAGGTGACCACGAGGATGTTCGAGGCGTGCACGCCCCGGCGCAGGAGCTCGGCCGCACGGTGGGTCAGGGTCTTGGTCTTCCCCGTGCCCGCACCGGCGACCACCATGACCGGGCCATCGACAGCCATCACCGCGGCGCGCTGCTCGTCGTTGAGACTCGCGTGCAGCGCCTCGGGGTCCATCTCGGTCACCGCCGGCGGCAGCGGCCAGGCCTCATCGAACATGGTGCAGGTCCTCAATGTCGCATGCCCGGTGATGGGCTTGAATAAATATTTTAACTTATATTTTATAACCCCGCCACAGGCAGACTGTCGACTTATTTAGTTTAATGTATAATAATCGCTCCATACCAAGGAGAATCCCGATCGTGATGGCGCCAGACTTTCCACCCGATCCGTCCGGGCATCGCCCGGTGCCGGCCCATGTCCAGGAGCAGTGCGTCAACTATGCGGCTGCGCAATACCAGATCCATCCCCTGGTGCTCCATGCGATTGCGGAAGTCGAGGGCGGGCAGATCGGGATGGCAAGCCGCAACGCAAACGGCACCTATGACCTTGGCGTCATGCAGATCAACACCATCAACCTGCCGCTGATCGAGCGTCACTTCCCGCGGGTTGGCTGGCGCGAGCTCGTCTGGAGCCCGTGCGTGAACATCGCGATCGGCGCCTGGTTCCTGCGCCGCAAGATCGACGAGGTCGGTGGCGATTTCTGGCGCGGGGTGGGCAACTACCACTCCGCAACGCCCCGTCACCACAACCGCTACAAGCGCCTGGTGCATGACACCTACCAGCGCCTGCGGGCCGAGCGCATGGCGCGCGCGGCCAACTAGAGCAACCACCAGGGGGATACAGCCGCGCATGACTGCCGTCATCATCACCGAGAAGAAGGATCAGGCCGAGCATATCGCGAAGGCCCTTGGCATGCGCCTGGGGCGGGGACAGTTCGAGGGCACGCTTGAGGGCCGTGCGGCACGCATGCTCTGGGCGCGCGGGCATCTGCTGACGCTAAAGGGCCCGGAGGAGGTGAAGGAGGGGCTTGGCTGGAGCGACCCCAAGGCGCTTCGGCCGATCCCGCGGGTCTTCGAGACGCGTGTCGCGGAGCTCCCCGGTGCGCCCGCTTCCGCGCAGCCGAAGGTCTATGTAGATCGCATCCGTCAGGCGCTTCGCGGCGCCTCCGAGGTCATCATCGCCACCGACTCCGATCGCGAGGGCGAGGCGATCGGCTGGGAGGTGCTCGAGCACCTTGACTACCAGGGGCGCGTGCGCCGCGCCTGGCTCGCCGAGGGGCTCGACAAGAAGAGCATCCAGAAGGCCTTTTCGAGCCTGCGCGGGCCAGAGGAGACCAAGGGCTGGTTCCGCGCCTCGGAGGCGCGTGCGCGCTCCGACTGGGCCTACATCTTCCCGGTGCGCGCCTACACCTACTATGCAAGCTACAGCTGCCTTGGGCCGAACCTCGGCCGTGGCCAGGGGCGCGCCCGAGTGGTCTCGGTCGGCCGCGTGCAGGCGCCTGCGCTCGCGATGGTGGTGGCGCGGGATCTTGAGATCGAGCAGTTCGTCGCCGTCGACCACTACCGCGTCTACGGGCGCTTTCAGCTCGGTGACGGTGAGGCGCGGGCTGCCTACGACCCGGAGGTGAGTGATGCGCAGATCGCCGCCGCCCCGCCCGGGGTGACCTGGCAGCCGTCAAAGCGCGTGCCGAAAGACGAGGAGTCCGAGCCCCTCGACACGCCGCTTTTCACCGGCGAGGCGGAGGTGGCAGCGTTCGAGGCGCGGCTTCGCGCGGCAGGCGCCGCGAGCCGGGTCGTTCACTACGCCGAGCGCGAGCGAAGCGAGGACCCGCCGAAGACCTTCGAGCTGGTCGACGCCCAGGAGGCGATTGCCCGGGCCTGCGGGATCTCCGCCTCGCTCGCCCAGACCGTGCTCGAGGACCTCTACGAGCAGGGATGGACCTCGTATGCGCGCACCGCCCACTCGGAGCTGCCGGCGAATCTCTATGAGCCGGCTGAGAGAAACGGCATGATCGCTGCCGTGAGCGCGCTGCCGGCGCTCGCCAGCCAGGCCGCCACCGCCAGGGCAATCCACGATGGCGCGCACCCCGACTACCGCCCCTTCCGCCCGGGCGTTTTCTCAAGCAAGCCGATGGAGCACTACGGCATTGTCCCCACCCACCAGGTGATGGGCGAGGCCGCCTTCGCCGCACTCAAGCCCGCGAAAAGCGGGACCTCGGGGCGCATCGAGCACACCGCGGAGCACCTGCGCGAGGCCTACCGCCTGGTCGCCCAGCGCTTCATCCAGGCGCTTTACCCGCCGGCGCGCTTCGCCGTGCAGGAGGCGCGGATCACGGTCCCCTGCCCCGATCTCCTCGGCCATCCCGAGAGCCACTTCAAGGCGCGCGGCCAGCGGCTCATCGATGCCGGCTGGCGGGCTGCCTTCGGTGCCGGTGACAGCGAGGACACGACGCTGCCAAAGGCGGCCGAGGGGGCTGGCTGTGCGCTGATCGATGTCGAGCGCGAGTCCTCGAAGACCTCGCCGCCGCCGCGCTACACCCAGCTCTCCTTCCCCAAGGCGATGAAGAACATTGGTCGCAACGTCCGCGACCCGAAGCTCCGCAAGCTGCTGCGCGACAGTCAGGGCCTGGGGACGCCGGCCACTCGCAGCAAGATCATCGAGACGCTGATCGCCCGAGAGTACGTGGCGGTCGAGCGCGGCGGCAAGCTTGTCTCCCAGCCCAAGGGCCGGGATCTCATCCGCGCGCTGCCACAGTGGCTTGCCTCGCCGGAGACAACGGCGGTCTGGGAGGACTTCCTGGTAAAGATCTGCGCCCAGAAGGATGACGTCCAGGCGATCGACATGCGTGATCGCTTTGTCGAGAAGCAGATTGCAATGATCGAGCGCCACCTCGAGGAGCTCGAGACCCGCCACCTGAACAACCTCGGGCCCCGTCAGCTCACCTCATCGAAAGTGAGCAAGAAAATGGCGGACTTCATTCGCACGCTCGCCGAGCGCAAGGGCATCAGCGTGCCGCGTGGCACGCTGAGCGACCCGGCACTGGCCCGCGCCTTCCTCGATGAGCACGCTCCAAAGCGCGACCCCGGTGACACCGGGCCAAGCGAGGGGCAGCGGGACTTCGCACAGAAGATCATCGCGAGCCTGCCCGCGGGCACCGAGGCGCCCGACGATGTGCTCACCGACCGCGCCGCCTGCAAGCGCTTCATCGACAGCCACAAGGACTACCTGCCGCCCTCGGAAGGCATGGTCCGCTTTGCCCGCACGCTGGCCGAGCGCCTGCCCCCTGAGGAGCGCCCGGACATCGAGGCGATCGTCGCCCACTCGGGCAGCTGCAAGGCCTTCCTGGACAAGCACGCCGGCGCAGCGAAGGGCAAGGGGGGCGCCGGCGGCAAGGGCGCTCCGCGCAAGGGTGCGCCGCGCAAGGGCGGCGCCGGCAGGCCAGGGGCGCGCTAGGCGCACCTGGCAGGCAGGGCTTCAGCGGCGGGTTTGCGCTGCGCTAGCGCGTCGGCGGGGTCGAGCGAAGCCGTGCTGCGGCATCCCGCTCTCTCGCCGCGGCAACCGGGTCTGCCGCGAGCAAGACAGCCCGCAGGTCGTGTGCTGCCGGGAAGCCCCGGGCGCCGAGCGCTTCGAGGGCGGCCAGGGCGGCATCGCGTTGCGCGGCGCCATCAAGCGGGAAGAGTGCGCTCTGGACGCTGAGCCAGGCCGCGGCGAGCTCCTGCTCCGCCGCGCGCCGAGCGACCTCGTCGCGCGCACTGAAGCGTGAATCGACGTAAAGCGCGGCATCCGCCGGATCGAGCAGCCGCCACTCGGCGCGCAGCACCCCCTCGCGGTAGCGGGCATGGCGATCAGTTGGTGGCAGGGCGTGATAGTAGGTGCGGTAGTGGGCGTGGGCGCGGGAGAGATCGCCGGCCCGAAGGGCCAACCCGGCAAGCAGTGGCAGCGCCTCGGTGGCGCCGCCATCGGCCGCCTCGCGCAGGAGCGTCCGTGCCTGCACCGCATCCCCTGCCGCAAGCGCCATCTCACCCTGGCGCAGTGCCGCCTTCGGGCTGCCGATCAGCGACCAGGCCTTGACCACGACCCGCTCGCCCGTTGCGAACATCGGTCCGGAATCAACAAGCGCGGCGATGAAGCCGAATCCGATGGCAGCGGCAAGCAATGCCGGGCGCAGGTGGCGTCGTGCGCCCGAGAAGGCCCATGCCACGGCCGCCAGCACGGCAAGCGCGCGTACCAGGCTGCCCCAGTCGGTCGGCTCGCCGCTAGCCGCCCCGTTCATCACGGCGATGAGCGCCACCTGCAGGCTGGTGAGGCTCGCCAGCGCCGCGGCGCCAGCAATGCTCATGACGAGTGCGATCAGGATGAGCGAGAGGATGCGAAGCGCCTTCCAGACTCCCTTCATGCCCGCAATCCCGCAACGCTCGCGGTGACCGCGAGGCGCTCGCGGTGGCGCGCCGGCAGCAGCTCGCGAAGACGCGCACGCATATCGACATCATCCGAGAAACTCTCCGCCGGTCGGCCGAAGAGATAGCCCTGGGCGTGGGTGATCTCCGGGAATGCGGTGCGCAGGAAGTAGAGCTGCTCGGGGTCCTCCACCCCCTCGGCGACGACGCTTGCGCCGCACTCCGCAGCAAGCTCGATGGCCTCGCGAATCAGGTTGTAGTCAGCGACCGAATCGATCGCCGCGCGCACGACGCCGCGGTCGATCTTGATGCGGCCAACGCCGCTCAGGCGCTCAATCATCTGCACCTGCGCGGGCGTTGCGGCGAAGTCATCGATGGCGATACTCGCGCCGAAGGCGGCGAGCAGCTCGGAGAAGGTCTCCGCGATGGCCGGGGCGCAGAGCGCCTGGCGCTCGGTGACCTCGAACTGGATCGACTCCGGGTGGGGGTGGGTTAGCAGCGCCCGCTCAACCAGGCGCAGGTAGTCGAGCGAGCAAATGCTCTGCGGCGAGACATTGATCGACAGGTGCCGGTGGCGCCCGCTTGCGCGGGCATCGAGTGCCTGGCGGGCGAGCACCAGATTGAGCACCTGGGCGTCAAGCGCCCCCGCCTCGCCGCTGGCCTCGATCCCTGCGATCAGCCCCTCGATGCCGCCCTCAGCCACACCTGGCAGGCGAAAGAGCGCCTCGTGGGCACAGACACGGTGGAGTGGCCCGCAGACGCTGACGATCGGCTGATAGGCGATCGTGGCTTGATTCAGATTCACAGGCCGCTCCCTGTTTCGAATTTTATAATCATTATATTAGAAAAACCGATCTGCAGCGACCCGGTAGGCAAGGCGCATGTAGTGCGCAGCGAAGCCTGCCACCAGCAGGACCGGCGTCAGCCCGCCGAGCAGCGGGAAGGCAAGGGTTGCGGTGAGCATGGTGGCCGGTGCGATCCAGTGCTCCCGCAGCGCACCGGGCAGTCGACTCGCGCGGTGGCGCGCGCGCAGCCGCGCCTCGAGGTCGATGGCGGCGGCAAGCGTGATGCCGGCAAGGCTCGACAGGGCGAGGGTGGGCAGGGCCGTCGCTGCCAGGATGAGCTGAATGATCCGGTGGGCCCGCGTCATGCCAGCACCCCCGCTTCCCCCTCGCCGGCCGCCTGCGCGGCGCGGTACTGGGGGCAGTCGCGCTCACCGCGCCACCAGTACCACTGAATGGCATGCGGGGCGAGCGCCTCGAGGGCCGGCGTGCCTGCCAGCGCGCCGGAGAGCAGACACGGCTTGATCTCGCCGGCGTGCTGGAAGCACTCGACAGCGCAGGGCTCGCGCAGCTCGGCGAACGCCAGGCGCAGCGCCTCGACCTCAAGGTCAAGCGCGCACCCGGCGATCAGCTTGCCGCCGATCCGCCGCTCGTGGAGCCCGTGGGTCAGCACCGCCCCCCAGGGCGAGGCAAGCCCTGGGCGGTGACGGGTGTACATGACGATTGATACGCGCTTTAGGCTCATACGCTCCGCCCTGTTGGAATCATTAAATAATAACCAGTATTTTATTTTTGGTCAAGGATGGCCTGGTTGCGGCGATTGGTTTATTATATGGATTGAATCAAAAAAGTGGGGGTTCCATGGAACGCAAGGTTCTGCGCTCGGCCATTGCCCGCCCGGCGCCATCCGGTGTGGCTATTGCGGTTCGTCGCGAGCAGGTGAGGCGCGCACGCGTCCGCCGGCGACGGCTTGTCGCCGGCACGGGGCTCGTCGGGCTGGGCGCTGCCCTGGTCGGCCTTGCCTTTGTGACCCAGGCGTTGCCGGGGTGGGTGGTCCTCAATACCGTGCGGGTGCTCAACGCCGGGCTCCCCTTCGAGGCGGTCCTGCCGGCCTCCCAGTCGCTGCTTGCCAATGGGCGCGTTGCGCCGGTTGCAGGCTTCGTGATGTACGCGCAGCTGCTGCTTGGCGCACTTGCCGCCTACCTGGGGGGCTTTCTGATCGCCAATGCGCGCTACCCGGAGCGGCGGCTGAAGAGTCTCCTGACGGTGGGCTACTGGACGCAGTTCCGCGCCGGCTTTGCGATGCCGGTCAGTCGCAGGCGCGACAGCGCGACCACGCGACAGGAGTCCGCCAGCTAAAAAACGCCCCCGGCGGCTTGCCGGGGGCGCTGTTCTCGGGCAGGTTGGAGTGCCTCAGGCGGCGTGGCCGTGGAGCTTTCGCATCGCCTCGAGCTTCTTCACCCTGCTCTGCACAGCCTCGGAGTCGTCGCCGGCGATCTCGCGCTGGCGCTCGATCGCCTCCTCGAGTTCGCGGAAGAGATCCTCGACCTCGGCCTCCTTCGCGCGCAGCTCCTCGGTACGCTTGCTGGTCTGCGCCTTGGTCGTGGTCGCCTTGCGCACCGGCCGTGCCGCGCCCTTGGCAGTGGTCTTCTTGCTCTCGACCAGCTCGACCTGCTCCTCGATTGCCTTCTCCAGGCGGCGCAGGCTCTTCGCCTCGCTCGAGTTGCGGGGGAGCGCCTGCTGCTTGATCTCGGCGCGAAGCTCACGGGCGTTGTCGCGCAGCTTCTTCAGCTTGCGCTCCGCGCGCCCAGCAGGGCTCATGCGCGCCTCGAACTGCTTGATCAGCTGCGTGATCTCGGCGATCTCCTTGCGCTCGATGGCGATTTTCTCGGCCTTGCTGCGGGCCTTGCGGCCACGGATCTTGCCGTTCGCGGTGATGTTCCGCGGCGTCTCCTTGTTGGGGAGCTGCTCGAACTCCGCCAGGCGCTGCTCGGCAATCTTCAGCCGGCGGTCGAGTTGGCCCAGCGTGTCGAGCTTGCGGCGCCCGGCACGGGCCCGCCCGGCATCGGGATCCGCAACATCGTCGGCGTCGATGGGCTTCATGCGCCGCTTGGAGCGCAGCGCATTGAGCTCGGCGAGCGCACCCATCATCGCTTCCTCGGCGCGGTGCACGTGGATTTCAATTGGCAGCGGCGGGCGGCCAACCGAATTGACCTTGAGCTCCGCGGGCATCTTGTCCCACTCATCATAGGTCGCACCGAGATCCGGCAGGGCATTGAACTGGTCCTGCACCTGCTTCTCCTCGCGCCGGGCGGCCCGGAAGGCCTGCTTCGCGGCCTTGATCTGGCCTGCCTTGGCGCCGTCCCGGGACTCGACTTCCTCGACCACCCGGCGCGCCTCGCTGACGCGAGCCTTCGCGGCGTCAAGGCGCTTGGCGACACGCATCCGGTCGGAGGCCACCTTGCGCACGGCACGTCCACGCGGCGTGCGCTCCTCCTCGGGGAGCAGACTCAGCAAGCCCTCAAGCTCGCTCTCACGCGCCTCAAGCTCCTCGCGGGCCCGAACCACGGCGCGCTCAAGCACCGTCTTCTCATCCTCTTTCGGACGACCCCGTCCATCGCTTTGCTTCTTGGCGGCTGCTTCTGCCATGTCAATCAACCTCTTGGGTCTGTGTTACCGGGAAGTGAGAGGCCCTCTGGGCCATCTCGACCATCTACAATACCTTCAATGCCACGAAGTATAGGGGCAAATTTCATATTCTGCAAATTACATCGCGTCAAGTTTTTATATTTTTTACCTTCAATTCTTTTTTACATGAAAAACAAATACTTGAAGTTGCAGATAGGCGACGTCACGGGGGCTTGACAGGGTCGGCGCTAGTAGATGTGCCAGTAGGGGCAAAATTACAGAAGCACTAAATTAACTCAGGCCGCCACGGCTGTGGCTAGCAGGGACTCGATGTCCTCCGGCGTCACCTTTGCACCGCGGAAGAGGCCGGACTCAAAGCCGCTCTGCTCCTCGGCGCCGCGGGCAAGGCGCCCGAAGCCGCGCTGGCGCAGCTCGCCCTGTGCGATCTCAAAGCCGTCATTGGTCCCGAGCACGAGCTCAAGGCGCGCGCGGGTCTCCGGCTGGAGCTGGTCGAGCGGGCGATCGGCGCCCATCACGAAGGTCCCGTTGCCGCCCTTTCGCGCCAGGCGCCCACGGATCTGGTGGAGGGTCATGGCGCCGTAGACGTTGGCGTCGACGACGTAGAGGAAGCGAAGGTCGGGGATGGTGATGCCGATCTCGAGCACCGAGGTGCTCACCACCACATCGAAGGCGCCGGCCTTGATGGCGGCGATGCGCTGGACCTTGTCATCGCGCTTGAGCCCGCCATGGAGCATGCCGACCCGGCCCGGGAAGCGGCGCTCGAAGGCGAGCGCGGCGTCGGTTACATCGCGGATGCCCGCGGAGATCGCCGTCTCGCCAAGCGCGATGGCCCCGGCTACGCCTGCCTCTGCGAGCACCTGTGCGAGCGTTGCGTCCACCCCGCTCTCGCCGCTGTAGGTCGCCACCAGGTGGCTCTCCAGGGCGACGCCCTGGGCGAGCGCGGCCGGCGGCAGCTGCCGGGGGTCGTTGATCTGGGCGAGGCGACTTGCGCCGTTTGCGCGCATCAGCCTGATGGCCGCCTCGATCTGCCCGCCGGCCCGCGGGATCGCGAGCAGGTACTGGGACTTGTCGCTCTCGCGCGTTGGGTAGAGCACGACTGCCTTGTAGCCGCTGGCAACGGCGCGCTCGATGCCGGCGAGTACGCGCTGGCCCTCATCCGGGCCGATCAGGTGGGAGCGGATGTGCTTTTCAACCGGCATGCTCTGGATCCGGCTGATGCCCTTGTTGCCGAAATTCATGAGTGCGGCGGTGCGCGGGATCGGTGTCGCGGTTGCCTCCAGGCGGTTGGTGCGCGGCCCGACCAGCACCGCACGCTGCTCGGTGCCGAACTTCTGCTGCTCGTCGATGACCAGAAGATCCACCGCCAGCGGCTCGGGCAGGGCCTTCGCCCAGTGGAGGATGGCCGAGGTGCCAACGATCACCGGTTTGCCCGCGAAGGCCTCGGTGCGACCGTGGCCGGAGACCAGCAGCTCCACCGGCAGGCCGGGGAAGAGTTCGCGCAGCTCATCGGCCACCTGGGTTGCGAGCAGCAGGTTCGGCATCATGATGACGCTCTGGTAGCCGGCCTTGCAGGCGGCGGCCGCCGGCAGGCCGTAGGCGAGTGTCTTGCCGGAGCCGACATCGCCTGTCAGCACCCGGTCCATCGGGCGCTCGGCAACCAGGTCCTGGTAGATATCCCAGATGGCGCGGCGCTGGTCGCGAGTCGGCTGGAAGGGCAGCGCCTGGACCAGGGCGGTCAGGGTCTCGAGCGGGATGCAAAGCCCCCCTGCCCCGGTCTGCGCGGACTCGCCGGCCGACTCGCGCCCGGCGTCATCGGGCCGGCAGCGCTCGGTGAGTGCGCCGAGGGCGTTGATCCGCCGCACGGCGTCCATGGCGAAGCCCACATCCTCGGGGGTGATCGGGCGGTGCAGGCGCTCAAGGAGAATGCGAAGCGAGGCGCAGTCAACGCCTGCGCGGCGGAGGATCTCCGCCTCCGGCATGCCGATGGTGCGGATGATGTGCCCGATGCACTCCTCCATGTGGGCCTGCAGGGCGATCAGGACGTAGCGGCCCACCGTCTCCGGTCGCACCGCCTTCTCCTTGCCGGGGTAGCGGGCGACGATTCGCCCGAGCTCGTGGGCGGGGATCAATTCCGGGCTCTTCAGTGTCAGCCGGTCGCCCCAGGTCTCGACCCGGGTCAGCACCGAGATGAAGGACCCCTTGCGAAGCCCCTGCCAGGGTGCGACCAGTCCAAAGACGGTGATCGAAGCCTCGGAGATGCCGTCACTCACCATGAGCGAGGCGCGCGGCGGCTTGCCGGTGTCGCGATAGACCTTCACGCCACTGACAAGCTTGAGGCGCAGAAAGGCGCGCTCGCCGCTTTGCCGTGCACCCTCGAGCGTGCCGGTGGTGCGGCGAAGATCGAGATACTGCTGCGGGGGCAGCAACAGGAGCTCCTCCGGCGCGTTGATACCAAGCGCCTTCAGTCGCCCCATGGCGCGGCCATCAAGGCCCTTGGCGGTGCTCATTGTGCGCGCCCCGCACCGAGTGCTGCATTGCGGCTCTCGATCTGCTCAAGCCAGCGCAGTGCGGCGTCCCGCGGGGGCTCATCGGCGTCGTTGTGGCGGTTGATGGCGTTTAGCACCGCCTCGCAGTAGGCGGTTGCCTCGGGCATCTCGGCCGAGGCCCGGAGCACGCGCTGGTAGCGCGCCTCGCTCGACCACCGCTCAAGCTCGCGGGTGACCGCATGGGGGTCGCTGTTGCTGCGCAACGCCCGCTCGATGAAGGCCGTGCGCGCAGCCATCGCCTCGCGGGCATCGGCAATCGTGCCAAGTGCATAGAGTGCGCGATCGCTGCCGAGCCCTGCCTGGTCCATGCAGGCCGCAATGGCCGGCTCATCCAGGTGGCTGCCAAGGCGGCGCTCGATATCGGCAAGCATCGCCTGGCGATCACTGGCAACGCCAGCACCCGGCACCAGGGCCGGGAGCATGAGTCCTGCAAGAACGGCTGCGGATAGCGCGCGCATGAATCCTCTCTTTAATTGAGTCTTTATTATATTGATCCATGTGCCCGGGCGCAAGGCGCGCTGTCCTCAGTCCGGGGTCAGCAGCGCGCTCAGGCGGCGAAGCTCCCAGGCGATGGCATTGACCTCGCCCTGGCGGCTCGCCAGTGCGGGGGTGCCGCCGGCCATGGCGGCCCGGCGTATCGCGACGAGAATGCACCCCATCTCGCTGTTGGCCCGCCGAACGCGCTCTGCGAGCGAGGCCTGACCCGTCGCCCTCGCCTCCCGAGAGGCGAGGCGAAGCAGCACCTCCGGCATGCAGGCAAGATAGAAGTCGGCGGCCCCGGGGCAGGCATCGGCGAGCTCGCCCACCCAGCGCACCCGGCGCAGGTGGGTGAGGTAGGACTCCTCCAGCGCGGCGGCTCCGAGTGTGCGCAGGGTGCGCAGGAAGGGCGCGCCGATGCCAGCCTGGGGGAGACTTCGCAGCAGTGCCGAGCAGTAGTCGAGGCCAGCACTCTCGCCAAGTGCGCCTGGCAGGATCCACGCACAACCTGCTGCCGCCTCGAGGCGGCTCATGGTGACGCCATGGGCCTCATCCCAGGCCTCGGTGATGGCGCGCGGGGCGAGCGAGCGCGCCCCGACCCGGAGCCTGCTGTCCGGCGGCAGATCACTCACCAGTGACAGCGCCGCGCGCAGCGCCGCGGCACTGCCCCGCAGCGCATCAGTGCCAAGGTCGTGGTGACCCAGGGCGAGAAGCCGGCGCATGGCGATCGGACAGATGCCAAGGAGCAGTGCCGACTCCGCGCCTGCCGGCTCGCGCAGCAGCGCCTCGCAGCCAAGCGCTGCCGCACCGGACGCCTGACGCACGCACTCGGCGATGAGTGTCGCATCATCGACCACGCGCAGTGCGCTGCCTGCCGCGAGGCAGCGCGCTGGCGGTACGCCGCAGGCAAGCGCGAGGCGCCGCACGAGGCGCTCGCGTGCGCAGCCCGATGCGCTAGGCATGGCCAAGGGTCTCCGCGCGCGGCGTGCCGGCCAGCCGATAGATGCCGCGGGCCCACTCGATCTTCTCCTCGCCGTCCTCGCTATCGCAGCCCTTGCCCTCTTCCGGTTCTTTCTCAATGCGGCCAACGAACGGTGCATAGTTGAGCGCCATGGAGAAGCCGAACTTCGCGGTCGGCTCGCCCACCAGGGCGTCCTCCATCTCCTTCTCCCGGCGCATGAGGTCCGTGCCGCCTGCGAGGAAGCGGGCGAGCGCGAACTCCATCTCCGGGAGCACCACCGTGGGGTCGCAGGGGGCGAGTGCCCGCACGATCCCCTGGTCGTCGATGACAAACCGCCCGCTCTGCGCGATGACGCCGCGAAGCGCCTCGATTGTGACCATCTTCGAGTAGGGCCGCGGCGCCTTGTTCCAGGCGCGACTGAGCGCCTGGTGGACGGATTCGATATCCACCGCCTCGCAGACCGAGAAGAGCTTGTCGAGGTTTCTCAGCAGGCGGTTACGCCCGGTTGCGCCGAAGAAAAACCAGGCGCCGTCGCAGACCCAGACGACATCGGCGCGCAGGTTCGCCGCGGCGCGCACGATGCGAAGCCGGTGCTCCCATTGAAGCGCCCCTGGCAGGGCGCTCGCCAGCGCCTCGACGCCGCAGGCGCCGTTATGCGGGACAAGCTGCCGGGCGCGGGAGAGTGCGAACTCAAGGTGCGGGATATCGGCCTCGGAGAGCACCACGCGGCGCTCATCGACGCTGTAGACCGCAGCCTCTGGCGCGGGGGCGTCGAGTACGTCGAAGGCGCGCAGCACGCCCTCGATCCGAAAGCCCGGGGTGATGATGCCGCGCGCGACCAGCGCTGCCTCCAGGGCATCGGCGGCCATGGGGATCAGATCCTCGATCACCGCATGGGCACGACCGAGTACGCCGGGGATCTCGCCGGGTGCCGCGCGCAGCGCGCCGGCCACGCGGTTGGTGATCTGGCGCACGCTCTCGCGGGTCAGGCCGTGGGGCGTGCCGGCGCTCTGCATGGAGCAGCCGCCGCGACCATCGAGCCCGAAGTAGTTGAGGGCGATCTCGTTGTTGCGCTCGCTGCGCGAGCCGGTATCAAGGCGCGCCAGTGCATCGGCGAGCGCCCGCTCAAGAGAGGGAGACGACATGGTGAACCTCTTATTATTGTTATGGGTCCGGTCTTTGTGGCCGGACTCTGGTTCTCACCTGTCAAAACAATAACCGAGGTTGTCTTTATTTTCAAGTTAATTTATTCTTTTATTGTCAACCCAGGAGGAGTCCGATGGCTCAGGTTCTACGCGGCCAGTATCTTCAGGCCTTTGAGTCGCTGCGCGCCCACCGAGATCCGGGCAGTGCGGCGGCGCGGCGGGGCGAGGCGTACAATCGCGCGCTCCGCGCTCACCTGCTGGACTGCCAGGTGCGCAGGCAGCCGCTCGCGATGGCGGCCCTCGAGGCCTACTGTGTGGAGCTTGTCGAGGCGGTCGAGCGCGCCGAGCGGCTGGGGCCGGAGGGGGAGGAGCGGCTCTCGCCGCCGCGTCTTTATGCCGCGCTCGAGATGGCGCAGTACAACCCCGAGGTGCACGCGCGGGCGCCCGGGGAGGGTTCTGACTTCGTGCTGCGGATGCTGATTCCCGACGCCGAGCTCTCCCGCGCCGAGATCACGTGTCTTGCCGCGGCCCTCTCCGCGAGCCATGAAGCGGCCTACCAGGCGCTTAGCCTGGTTGCGATCCGCCTTCGCATGAGTCGCGCGCCGCGCGCCGAGCGCATTGCACGCCTTGAGGCGCTCGCCCTGCGTGAGGCGAGCAGGGCGCTCTCGCGTGCGCTGGCCGATCAGGGCCTCGCGCAGGCGCCGGCACCGAAGACGCGCCGCCAGCGCCTGCGCGACTGGTGGCTCATCTCCGGCGTCTAGCAAGCCCCGGTGCCCCGGGGTGAGGCGCTTTGTCTAGTCGTCGCTCTCTTCGCCGCCGGCATCACCCACGGCGTAGCAGCCCTTGTCGGGGTTGGTGATGGTCACCTCGCCGTCGAGATAGGAGCGGGTCTCGCCAACCTCACCGACGTAGACGAAGTTGTGGCCGTTGTAGAGGGCGTTGACCAGGCGGCAGCCGCGCTCGTCTTGTACCGACAGCGTCACGGAATTCTCGCCGAAGGCCCAGTCGCCCGGCGGGATGTCGGAGAGGTAGCCCGCGGTCACCAGGTCTCCGATCTGCGCTGGCATGCGCCCTGCGCGATCGGTGCGGTAGAAGTTGATCGCGCCGATGATCTGCTCGGAGTTATTGATGGCGCCGGCGGCGTCGGCGCGTGCGCGCTGATTCTCGACCTGGCTGCCGACGTAGTAGATGGACGCGATGGCAAGCGCTGCCACCAGCGCGATGCTGATGATGGAGAGGACGAGATTGAACACGGTTGCGACTCCTTTCTTGTTGTTGTCTTGACGTCGCGGCGCCTTTCACCACGACTATATATTTTTCATTTAATTAAATCAACCTGGTTGCCTAGAGCATGCCCTCCATCACCTGCATCATGGGCAGGATGATGAGTGCGAAGATGATGACCCCGGCGATGGTCATGGAGAGCATGGCCACCGACTGGAGCATGGGCCCGAGGGCCTCGACGCGGATGCGGTAGAGCTCCTTGTACTGCACGCCGATGTTCGAGAGCGAGTTGGCGATCTGCGCCTTGTCCATGCTCGATGAGAGTGCGGCGCGGTCTGTCGGGTGGAGGCTTCGAAGCGAGTTCGACCACTCCCGCCCGGCGGCAATGGCGTCGGCTGCCTTCTCCATGTCCGCGCGCAGGGCGCCCTTGCGCATGGTGCCGGCGGTGAGCAGGATCGCATCGCGCAGGCGCACGCCGGTGCCAATCAGCATCGAGAGCCCGTAGAAGGCGATGTAGTTGTAGCGGGCGAGCACCAGGTCCTTGAAGTAGGGAATGCGCAGGATGACCGCATCGGCGCCGCGGGGGAAGAGCACCCGGCCGACGGTTGAGAGCAGCCCCAGGGCGGCCATAAGCGCGAGTACGCCGATGATGAGATAGGAGATCGCATAGGAGAGATCCACGGCCCAGTCGACGTTCACGCTCGAGGAGTAGGCGCGCATCATGGGGTTGTCCATGACCTTGGGGTAGCCGTAGAAGACGGTGCCGACAATCGCCACCATGGAGAGCAGCATCACCGCGATCGACTTGATCATGGTGGCGTTGCCGCCCTTTCGGATTGCGATCATCTCGCGCTCGAACTCGGCGGCGTCGCGAAGCGCGCGCCAGGTGTCGCCGGACTTCGAGCCGGCGGCGATCATCGCCACCACGTTCGGCGGGAAGTGCGGCTGGCCGACCTCCTCGATCGCCCGTGGCAGATCGGCGCCTGACTCGACCTTGATCAGGAGCTGGTGGGCGACACGCTTGATGCCGCCGGAGAAGGTGTTGCGCATGAGCTTGAGCGACTCGCCCTCGCCGAGCTTCGAGGCGAGCATCTGCGAGAGGCGGGTCATCATGATCTGGCGCTCGGGGAAACTGAGTCCGCCGATCTGTATGCTGAAGGTCTTCTTGACCGACAGCACCTGGCCCTGGCGCGAGGCCTTGCGCTCGGCGTCCTGGGCGTCGACCGCGTCGACCTCGATGACCTGGGTGCCCTGGCGGCCGTGAATGCGTGCCTTGTAGTGAGCCATGGATCAGCACTCCTCCTGGTTGTCGCCTGGCTGCCCGGGGCGAGCCGCATCGGGCGCGGTGGTGGCCTCGCCCTCGCCGGCCTCGAGGATCGCCTCGGCCTCGCCTGCGAAGACGCGCACCAGCTCCTTCTTGTTGGTCACACCCTCGCGGTACTTGCCAACGGCGTCCTCGACCACCCGCGGCCACCAGCGCTCGCCATTGATCATGCGCTCGACCTGTTCCTCGTCGTGGAAGTAGGCACACTCGGAGACGATGGTCCGCCCGCCGTAGCCGGAATCAAGGCAGCGCTTGCAGCCGGCGCCGCCGCAGTGGCGGCAGGTGGTGCGAAGGAGCTTTTGCACCAGCACCGAGCGCAGCAGGTAGCGGAGCTCGTTTGCCTCCACACCGATGTCGCGCAGCCGCCCGACGGCGTTGTGGATGGAGCTCGTGTGCAGGGTAGCGAGCACCATGTGGCCGGTCTCCGCGGCCTTGATCATGTTGCGCGCGGTGTCGGCATCACGCACCTCGCCGAGCACGATGACGTCGGGGTCGGCACGCATGAATGCCTTGACGGCGGAGGCGAAGTCAAGCCCCACGCCGGGGTTGATGTTGACCTGTGCGACGTAGGGTACGCGGTACTCGACCGGATCCTCCACCGAGTAGATCGAGCGCCCGAAGCGGTCCATCTCGCGGATCGAGGCGTTGAGCGAGGTGGTCTTGCCCGAGCCGGTCGGCCCGCAGATCAGGCAGAGCCCGTCGGCGCGGGTAAAGCCGCGGCGCCACTCGGCGATATTGGTGATGCCGAGGTTATCAAGGCGGGGGTTCACCGCGTCGGGGTCGAGCAGCCGGATGATGATCTCCTCGCCGTCGACCACCGGCACGGTGGCAACGCGCATGTCGACCATCTTGCGCTTGTACTCGATCTGAAAGCCCCCGTCCTGGGGGCGGCGGCGCTCGGAGAGATCCATGTGTGAGCGATCCTTGATGCGCGCCGAGAGCGTGTGGTACTCATCAAGATTGCCCTCATGGACAATGCGGCGCACGCCAAGATGGCGGAAGAGGATCGAGTAGGAGCGATCGCGCGGGTTGATGTGGATGTCGGAGACCCCGCCGGTCAGCGCCATGCGCACGATGCGGTCAAGCAGCGACTCCTCGTCGCCCTCGCGCACCCGATCGAGGTCGGCCAGGTACTGATCGAGCTTGCTCGAGACGAGCGGCACGAAGTGCAGGGGGCGTGAGTCGAACTCGCCAAGCACCTCGCGCACCACGGCCTCCGGCGAGAGCGTTGCGATGTAGAGATCGTCCTCGGTCTCGGCGACCACCATGGTGCGCGTGTCGATCAGCGCGTGATTGGGGATGGTGGAGACAAAGACCTGCTCATCGACGATCTGGTCCGGGCTTCGTGCGAGCACGGCCTGGACGTAGTCCTGCTGGCGGATAAAGCCGTTTCGAATGAGGATGCTGCCGAGATCCTCGCGGGTCACCTCCTGCTCGGCGCGGGCGGCGGCGAGCACGTCCTCTGAGACCATGCCGCTCTCGGTAAGGAAGTTCTCAAGCGCTGTTGCGTTTCTCATGCTGTATCTACTCGCTGTAGCCGGTCAGCCAGACGGTGACGGCGAGTGCCGTCTGGCCGTTGGAGCCGGGTGCGGGGAGTGACGCGGTGCGCTCCCCGCAGCTGTCGTTGAGGATGAAGGAGCCGGGCGACTGGCGGCGCTCGAGGATGACGAGCGCGCGCACGATCGGCTCGGACGCCGTGCCGCTCGCGCAGCTGTAGTAGCCGCCATGCGCGCTGCCAAAGCCCCAGGTGAGTCCCTGCGGCGTTGGCGGCAGGAAGGTGTACTCGGGGATGAAGTCGGCGTGGGCGGCCGGCGCGAAGCCGGTGGCATCGACATAGTCGCTGAACCCGTCGCGAAGGCGCATCACGCCAGGCTCCATGCGGTCGGCCCATTTTGATGCGTAGCCCGCACCCGGGTTCAGGTAGCTGATCGTCGAGAGCATCAGCGCGGCCGAGAGCGAGATCGAGACGAGGACGAGGAAGAGCTGGCCCATGGCGGCGCGCTACCGGGCGCCAAGGCGGCGGCGGATCAGCGCCTCAACCCCATTGGCAGGGCGCATGTAGGCAAGCCCCAGGCCTGCGACACCGAGCGCGAAGGCAAGCGCGCTGCCGCTTGCCATGCCGTAGATGATGACGGCGGCTGCCAGGACGTAGTCGAGCACGTGCAGGGCACGGCGGATGCGATCGATGCGGGTGATCATGGCGGCACTCCGTAGCTTGTTATTATTATGTCGTTTATTTTATACGAAAACCCTGAAAAGACAAGCCGGGGCATGCGCCCCGGCCTGTAGGTCCTTCAGCTTCGGCCTGTCTTAGCGCACGTAGTAGAAGGTGTGCTCAGCGGCATCTTCGCTCCCACCAGGTGCGGACTCGAAGCAGCCGAAGGTGCCACCCTGGCTGGTGGTTGGCAGGTCTGCGACAACGCTGTCGCCGTCTTCACGACCGGCTTCCTTTTCCATCTCGAGGCAGACTTCGGCGTTGTTGCCGACCACGACGAAGTTGGAAACTTCCGCGCCACCAACGGTCAGGTCAGCCACGGCCCATCCGGAATCGGCGTTCACGCTGCCGGGCACGGCCGGGGGGGCAGACAGGTAGCCAGCGGTAACCACTTGGCTGATCTCGCGCTTCACGCCGCCGTTGTCCTGGGCGTCCATGATGGTGGCGCCGTTCAGCTGCTGGCCCTGGTTGATCAGGGTGGCAGCGGTGGCCTTGGCGGAACCACGGGACAGCGCGTCGCCGCCGTAGTAGATGGAGGCGAGGGCCAGGGCTGCCACGAGGGCGATGGAAATCACGGTGATGATCAGGTTAAACATGGTCGCATTTCTCCTTATTGTTTTATGCGATTGGTGTCGTTGATCGACAGGTTTAGTCTAGGGCCCTGGGGCCTTCCCCTCAACATTAAATAAACATCAATTTTGTCTTTATTCCGCCTGGCGTGTCTTTTTCATGGCGTTCGGCACTGATTTTTGCCTGCGCCTGACAGGCTGGTGCCCCAAAAAAGTGCGAGCCAGGGAGGCCCTGGCTCGCAGACAGTGCACAGCCCTGCGCCTAGTTTGCGCGGCGGAGCACCAGGTTCAGCTGATGCTCGCCACAGCCCTCGCCGGCGCAGAAGCCCTCAAGCGCGTAGTCGGTGCAGGCAAGGATGACAGCGGAGGCCTGCGCATACTGTCGCTCAGGCGCAGCCAGGCGGCGCTGTGCAATCTCCACCTCGGCACCCCGTCGCAGCACCTCAAAGCCAAGCGCGCTTGCCGCACGTGCGCAGGCCGCAGCCGTATCCGGCGAGGAAAGCCGGCCCTCGACCACCCCGATTGCCTGCTCGTGGGTCTGCGCCACCAGGTAGCCGGTTGCCCCCAGGCAGGCGGTTGCGGCAAGCAGCATCAGTAGTGCCGCCAGTAGATTCGTACCCTTCATGATCGTTGTTCTCCCAGAGTCCGTGCCGGCGGGGCCCTACGCCCCGCCCGCCTCGTGATAGCGCACCGTGAAGACCGTCTCCCCCTGGCGCTGGATACATTGCAGCGTGCGGTTGGCAGCCACCCGCTCACCAATGCGCGCCGCCCCGCCCTCGATGGCAAGCGCCTGGCAGAGCGCGCGCTCGGTGATCGGCAGAAGAAGTGCGCCATCCTCGCCGAGCGTCCACTGCCCGCCACTCGCCACAACGCTGCGGGGCACGCCCGGCAGTGCCGCGATCGCCCGGGCGCTGACAAGCTCACGCAGGTCGGCACCGGCGCTGAGCGCCTCCCCACCCTCACTCTCATGACGCTGGATGGCCCGGGTCAGCGCCCGTGCGCCACCGAGGATCTGCGAGCGGGCAACGCGCAGGTGCGCCGGGAGCATCTCCTCGGGCTCGGCATTGCCATCGCCGCGATCCCCGGTGCCGGCTGACTGCGTCTCGGCGCGCGCCTGTGTCCGGCTGCCAGGGCGCGACTCGCGCACGCCCGGTGCATCGACCACCCCGGCAGTGACCGCCTCATCAAGGGCCGAGCGCACCTCATCGCCGACAGTCTCAAGGACTTCGGCAATCACCGCCTCCTCGGGCTGCACGTAGACAGGCTGCTCCCAGCGCCCGCCCCGGAAGCGATGCTCCTCGACGAAGTAGCCTTCGCGCATCGCCGGGAAGCGCTCGATCGGCAGCTGCGTCACCTTCTGCGCCGTGCCGTCCACCACCTGGTGCTGCTCCGCGTTGCCAAGCAGCACGAACGCGCCGAGCGTTGCGCCGAAGGCGATGATGCTGACACTGAGCAGCGCGGCGGCGAAGTTGATGAGCCCGACGTGAAGATTCTGGTAGGGCTTCAGGCGCGGCCCCGGCTTGATCGGCATGCACTCCGCCGCCTGCCCCTCCGGGAGCAGCAGCGCCTGGTAGCCGGAACGGGTCTTTTGCACCCGCAGCACCCGGGTGCCGGTCACCACGTGCACTTCCTCGGCGAGCTCAAGGTGCTTCAGGATCCCGGGCAGCAGCGCGCGCTGCGCACCGCCCTCGTGGATCTCGTAGGCGCAGCCGCCGGGGTAGCGCGTCACCCGGTAGGCCGCGCGGCTGATCGAGTAGCCATGGCGGCGGATAAAGCCGCGGGCAAAGCTCTCGGCATCCTTCGGCGCGACACCCGGCAGGAAGTCGACGACGATGCGAACGGGGGTCTTCTCAGTCGAATTCATACTGTCTCACCGTGGGTCGCACGACAATGAAAAGGGCCCGCCGCTCGACGCGGTCGGCACGATGGCCAAGCGGCAGGCGCTCAAGCCCGCCGAGTGTGTTGCGGTTGTCGCTCACCTGGTCATAGGCGATGCCGCCCACCACGACCGTCTCCCCGGCACGGATCTGGGCGATGTCGTTGAACGACTGCTCCTGGATATTCGGCTGGGTGAGCGTGCCGATCTGGTTGCCGGCCTGGAGCTCGACGAAGGCGAGGATGGAGTTCAGCTCCATGTCCATGTCGATGGTGACAAGGCCCGTCTCCGCGTCGTAGATCGGCGTCATCTCAATGGTGAGCCCCTCGCGCGCGGTCTTCGTCGAGGCGCTGCCAAGGCTCGTGTTCTCATTGGAGGTCACACCGACGTTATCGACATAGGGCACCTCGTTGCCGCTACGGATGCGAACCGGAGAGCCGGAGAGCGTCTTCAGCACAAGATTCTGTGTCGTCTGCGCATTGCCATAGGTGCTAAGCGTCGAGAGCAGTCCGTTCAGGCTGAACTCGCCGCCGCGCACCAGGAGCTCAATGCCGCTGCCGGAGAGCTTGGCGCCGAGCGTGCTCGCCGCAGCCCCCGCGGACTCGGCGGTGGTGTTGGCAGCCAGTGCGAGGATCTCACCGGTGCCGTCCCCGATCTCCGCCCCCGGGGTGTTGCCGCCGTTGCCACCGTTGCCACCACCGAAGTTGACCGGACCACCGCGGGTATAGCTCGCACCCATCGCACTCCAGTCAAAGCCCCGTCGGGTCTCGCGGTTTAGCTGCACGGAGACCACCGCCACCTGCAGGCTCACGGTGGCAGCGTTGCCGGCCACGCGCTTGAGGTAGTCGAGCACCATCGCCTCATCGCCCTTGTTGACCTGGAAGGCCACGGTGCCAGAGCCCCGGGAGGTGACGATGTTATGGGCGCCAAGCGAGGCGAGCTCGGATGCGACCGCGCTCATGATCTCCGCCTCCTGGGGTACTTTCACCACGTAGCGCGAGCGCTCCTCGATCGAGAGAATCCCGTCGCGCCAGGTGAAGGCGATATCAAGCGAGCTCGAGATCGCATCAAGGAGCTTGCCCACCGAGCCCGCGTAGTGCGGGACCCACACGCCGCGATCGGCGAGCGCGTTGTCGTTGACCATGGTGGGGATCCCCATCAGGCCAAGCGAGTAGGTGAAGTCGGCCAGCGTCGAGCCGCGATTGAGCGAGAGCTCGATGTACTGCTCGGCAAAGCGCCGCGGCAGCGCCTCGGGCGCGGTGACGACCAGCGGCGTGCCGAGCCGCTCGCTCACCAGCGCCGGGGTCAGTGCCCAGTCATCGATCGCGCCGGCGACGGCTTCCTCGCCGGCGCCATCCGGAAAGCTACTCGGCAGGGTCGCGCAGCCAGTTGCGAACAAGGCGCAGGCAGCGACTAGCGACAAACTGCTCCGCAGCCTCCACGAGGTAGCAGGCTTTCGGCTGAAAATGGAAGACATCGACTAGCTCCTGGTTGATTGTTGTTGTTCCAATGAAGCGCGCGGCGGCAAGCACCCGCGCATGCTGCTCGGCCGTGAGTGCATCGGGCAGACGCGGCTCATCAAAAGCCTCCTCGTCGTCCGCGTCGATCGCCGGCGGCTCATCGAGGATCTCGAGGTCGCGCTCAATCGGCTTGGGCTCGACCACCACCGGTGCCGGTCGCTCGAAGGGGTTGCCGCGCGCCTCCGCGCTGCCGACGGCCAGTGTCGCGGCAAGCGCGAGCGCCAGGCCGAGCGCCAGGCGCGGGGCCGGGCCTGTTGTTGTCGTTGTCACGTTACCCACCTCTCTCTCCATGGTCATGCGCTCGCCGCCTGCGGCAGCCTCGCGTTCGCTGTCTGGTGCTCGCCGCCCTCGCCGCGGCAAAACGGGCACTCCGCGCCGTAGACACGGGGCTCTCCGGTGCTGATCACGCGCGCCGCGCAAGCCTCGCAGCTGCCAAGCATCACGCCACCGCGCGAAAGCCCCTCGAGCAGGGCCGCGGCGCGATTGATATCAATGACAGACCCCGGGTGCAGCGCGCGATAGCTCCGGTAGGCGGCGAGCAGCCGCTCGCCCGGGATGAGCGCAGTCCTCGCGGCATCGATGAAAAGCGCGAGATGGCTTGCCTGGGCGCGACGGCGGTGGGACTCAAAGAACCACTCGAGCGACTGCGGTGTTCGCCCGCGCGGCGGGCCGGCCGCTCCGGTCACCTCGCGGTAGACCTGGATGGCAAGGCGCCGCGGCAACCCGAGTAGATCGGCGGCCACCGCCGAGCGCGCACCCATGCGACAGAGCTCGGCACAAAGACCGATCCGCCGCGAACGCTCCACCAGGCCCTCATGCTCAGGCGTCATGCAGCGCCCCCTTGCGCGGATAGGCGATCAGGGCGGAGCGCCGCGGTCTTGCCGCGCGCACCCGCCCAAGGAGTTGCGCGTCGAGGCGAAGCGCGAACACCGGCACCGCGCTCTGCGCGATCTCGGCGATCATCTCCCGGCTCATCTCGGCCACCACGCCCACCATCTCCTCGGCAAGGCCAAGCCGCCAGGGCGCCTCATCGGGGAGGCGCTGGCAGATCTCGCGGGCGATCATCAGAAAGTCGCGATTGAGCGATACGATATCGGCATCGGCCATCTTGTTGTTATTATCCGGCAGAGTTCCTGTTGGCTATTAATATACAGAAAATTAATAGCCAATGGAATAGTGCGCTAGACGCCGAGCGCTGCTGCCGCCTCGTCGAGCAACCGGCTGATCCGCGCGTGGCGATCGGCGCGGGTTCGCTCGCCCTCGGCAGCGGCCTCCTCGCGGCTCGCCGCGGCGGCGGCCTTTGGTGCCGGCCGCTCGGGGGCCTCAGTGCCGTAGTCGAGGGTGACGGCATCCGTGCCGAGGAGATCGCGCAGGTCGCGCAGCAGCGGCTCGGAGATGGCGGTGTTGTAGTCATCGCCGAGCATGAGGCGCAGCGCCCCATCGGCGCGGTGGTAGTTCACCTCGATCGGCGAGTTGCCCCGCTCATGGGCGAGCAGCAATCCCTTCAGGTCCTGGAGCACGCCCGGGCCGATCGTCCTGCTGTCGATCTCAAGGGTCAGGCGGCAGTTCAGCTGCTCGCGCAGGCCATTGATGTCGAGCAGGCGGCTTGCCGAGATCTCCATCGCCTCGCGGCGGCGGTTGTAGCGCAGTGCCCCGTCGACGACAACAATCGCATCCTGGGCGATCAGGTGCCCATACTCGGCAAAGGTATTCTGGAAGACGCTCACCTCGGTGCGCGCGCTGCCATCATCGAGGGTGATCACCGCGCGCTTGCCGCCCTTGGCGTTCAGCACCCGCAGATCGGTGATGATGCCGGCGACCTTCACCGGGCGGGACTGGCGCGAGGCGGCGGCGTCGCCATCGAGGCTTCGGCCCAGGCACTCGGCGATGCTGCCGGTGATGATCTGCGAGAGTTCGGCGCGGTGGCTGTCGATGGGGTGTCCGCTCAGGAAAACGCCAAGCGAGGCGCGCTCGCCTGCAAGACGCTCCTCGATGGTAAGCGGCGCGGCCTCGCGGTAGCGCACCACGCTTCCCGGTGGCGCGTCGCCGAAGAGATCCTGGCTCGCCGGGGCGCTTTTCGCCTGCTTTCTCGCCGCCGCCTGGATCTCGGGATAGGAAGCAAGCAGCACCGAGCGCTCCTGGCCGAAGGCATCGAGCGCGCCGGCGCGAATCGCCGCCTCGAGCTCGCGTTTGTTCGGGTTGCAGCGCAGGCAGAAGTCGAAGAGATCCCGGTAGGGTCCGCCCCTCTCGCGCTCGCCGATGATCCGCGCCACCGCCTTCTCGCCGATCCCCTTCACCGCCTCAAGCCCGTAGAGAATGTCGGTGCCGTCGAGCGCCCGGAAATAGGCGCCGGAGCGGTTCACGCAGGGCGGGCGGATGGCAAGGCCCATGCCGCGGGTCTCGTCGAGAAAGCCCACCAGCTTCTCAATGTGCGCGACCTCCGAGGAGAGCACGGCGGCCATGTACTCGGCCGGGTAGTGTGCCTTGAGAAACGCGGTCTGGCAGGCTATCAGCGCATAGGCGGCGGAGTGCGACTTGTTGAAGCCGTAGGCCGCGAACTTCTCCATCAGCTCGAAGATCCGTGTGGCCGTGTCGCGCTCGATCCCATTGCCAACCGCGCCGTCGATGAACTTCGAGCGCTGCTTCTCCATCTCGGAGGCGATCTTCTTGCCCATCGCCTTTCGCAGGTTGTCGGCCTGGCCGAGGGTGTAGCCGGCGAGCGTCTGCGCGCACTGCATCACCTGCTCCTGGTAGACGAACACGCCGTAGGTGTTGGCGAGGATCGGCTCGAGCAGCGGGTGGGGGTAGGCGATCTCGGCAAGCCCCTTCTTGCGGTTGATGAAGTCATCGACCATGCCCGACTGGAGCGGGCCGGGGCGGAAGAGTGCCACCAGGGCGATGATGTCCTCGAACGTATCCGGCTGCAGGCGCTTGATGAGATTGCGCATGCCCTGGCTCTCGAGCTGGAAGACGGCGATGGTCTCCTGGCGCTTGAGGAGCGCGAAGGTCTCCGGGTCCTCCATGTCGATGGTGAGGATATCGAGCGCCGCCTCGCCGCTCGCCTTGCGGTTTGCGTTGATCGCATCGAGCGCCCACTTGATGATGGTGAGGTTGCGAAGCCCGAGGAAGTCGAACTTCACAAGCCCCGCAGTCTCGACATCGTCCTTGTCGAACTGCGAGAGGAGCCCGCTGCCGTCTGCATCACAGTAGAGCGGCGTGTGGTCGGTCAGCTCGCCGGGGGCGATCAGCACGCCACCGGCATGCTTGCCGACCTGGCGGGTCAGTCCCTCGAGCTTGCGGGCGTGATCGATCACCTCGCGGACGTCGCCATCGACCTCGTAGAGGTGGGCGAGCTCGGGCGCGGTCTCCATCGCCCGCTCGAGCGAGATGCCAAGCTCATCGGGAATGAGCTTCGCGACACGGTCGCCGAACATGTAGGGGTGGCCAAGCGAGCGGGCCACGTCGCGCACCACCATGCGTGCCGCCATGGTGCCAAAGGTGATGATCTGGCTGACCGCCTTCTGGCCGTACTTCTCGGCGACGTAGCGAATCACCCGATCGCGGCCCTCCATGCAGAAGTCGACGTCGAAATCGGGCATCGAGATCCGCTCGGGGTTGAGAAACCGCTCGAAGAGCAGATCGTAGCGCAGCGGATCAAGGTCGGTGATATTGAGCGAGTAGGCGACCAGCGAGCCCGCGCCGGAGCCACGCCCAGGGCCGACCGGCACGCCGTTGTCCTTCGCCCACTGGATGAAGTCGGCGACGATCAGGAAGTAGCCCGGGAAGCCCATGTCGTTGATGACGCCAAGCTCATAGGCGAGGCGCTCGTCATAGGCCTTGCGGGTCTCATGGAAGTCAGCAGCGTTGCGCTCATAGAGGAGATCAAGCCGCGCCTCCAGGCCCTGGCGCGCGCTCTCGGCGAGAAAGCCTGCCTCGTCCATGCCGGCGGGCACGGGGAACTGCGGCAGGTAGTTGGCGCCGAACTCGATATCAAGCGAGCAGCGCTCGGCGATCGCGAGCGTGTTGGCAATCGCCTCGGGGACGTCGCTGAAGAGCTCCGCCATCTCCCGGGGCGTCTTGAGCGACTGGTGCGGCGTGCTTCGCGCCGTCTCCTCGACCTGCAAGCGGGCGACCGGCGTGCCGGCGGCGATCGACTCACGCACCTCGTGGGTGGCGTAGTCGCCGGGGTCGAGGAAGCGCACCGCGTTGGTCGCCACCACCGGCAGCTCGCAGGCATAGGCAAGCTCAAGTGCGCCCTGGTTGTAGCGCTCGTCCTTGGGGTGGCCGGTGCGCTGGAGCTCGATGTAGAAGCGCCCCGGGAAGCGCAGCGCGAAGGCGCGGGCAAGCTCGGCGGCGAGTGCCGTTTCGCCGCCAAGAAGCGCCCGGCCAATCTGCCCGCGCCGCCCGCCGGAGAGCGCGATCAGCCCCGCCCCGTGGGTGTCGAGCCACTCCTCGTTGTAGAGCGGCAGCGCGTCATCGCTCGCCCGACCCTCGGTGTACCCCTGGGAGATGAGCCGCGTGAGGTTGCGGTAGCCCTGCATGTTCTGGCAGAGCAGCGTCAGCATGCCGTTGCCGCTCGCACCGGTGAGATCGATCTCGGCGCCGACAATCGGCTTCACTCCGGCCTTGATCGCCTGCCTGTAGAAGCGCACCATGGCGAAGAGGTTGGCGGCGTCGGTCATGGCCACCGCGGCCATGCCCCGCTCGCGCACCGCCTCAAGGAGCGCGGGAATGCGCACCAGCGAATCTGACAGGGAATACTCGGTATGCACCCCGAGGTGCACGAACTGACTGGCTGGCATCGACTCACCCTCTGCTCTGATTTCATTATTATACTATTTTTTCACGCCAAAACCCATCGCCGGTTGACGTTTTATACATCCTTAATTATATTAGTCCTCTCACAGCGAGGACATCATGCAGATTGATCCCAATGCGCTCTACTCCCTGGTGGCCGAACAGGCCGTGCTCGGCCGCCTGCTGGCAGCCCCTGGCGACACCGCCCGCATCGCCGGCGCCCTGGATGCCGGGGACTTCCATGTGCCGGAACACCGCACGCTTTTCTCGGCGATCAAGACCCGTCGTGGCGAGGGGGCGCCAAGCGACCCCCTGTCGGTGGCGGACGCGCTGCGAAGCGAGGTCAATCCCGAGTACGTCTCCGGGCTGCTCGCACAGGCCTCGGCCAGTGATGCGGTGGACGGCCATGTGCGGCTGCTGCGCGACTACACCGCGCGGCGCGATGTCGCCGCCCTTGGCCAGGCGCTCATTCGAAGCGCTGCCGACCCGCAGGTGCCCGGCGCCGATGAGCTCCTCGGGCGGGTGCGTGCACAGAGCGAGTCGGTGGTGCGCGCCGGCACCCGCGGTGGCGGCCATGCCCGGAGCTATCGTGATCTCCTCCCGCCCTATCTCCAGGATCTGCGCGAGCGCACCGAGCGGGGCGACAGCATCACCGGGCTTTCCACCGGCATTGACGACTTTGACCGCCTCACCCTCGGGCTCCAGCGCCAGGACCTGGTGATCCTCGCCGGGCGCCCGTCCATGGGCAAGACGGCGCTTGCCATCAACATCGTCGAGCATGCCTGCGCGCTCGGCAACCGCGCGCTCATCTTCAGCATGGAGATGCCGGCAAGCTCGCTCCTCCAGCGCTCCTATGCCTCGGTTGGCGAGATCAACGTCCAGCGGCTTCGCTCCGGCAAGCTCTCGCAGCTCGAGGAGGCGCGCCTTGCCGAGGCGACCGAGAAGCTCGCCAACTTCAATATCCGCATCGATGACCGCCCGGGGCTGACCCTGGATGCGCTCTCGGCGAGCGCCCACCGCGAGCACAACATCGAGCCCGTGGACCTGGTGGTGGTCGACTACCTCCAGCTCATGAGCGGCTCGCGCACGGCGAACAACACCAACGACCGGGTGAGCGAGATCTCCCGGGGCCTGAAGAACCTCGGGCGGGAGCTAAACGCCCCGGTCCTCGCGCTCTCGCAGCTCAACCGAAGCCTCGAGCAGCGTCCCGACAAGCGCCCCGTCGCCTCGGATCTGCGCGACTCGGGCAGCATCGAGCAGGACGCCGATCTCATCATGTTCGTCTACCGCGACGAGGTCTACCACCCGGATACGCGCGACAAGAACATCGCCGAGCTGATTGTCGCCAAGCAGCGTAACGGCCCGATCGGCACGGTGCGCACGCGCTTCGCCGGCGAGTACTCGCGCTTTGGCAACCTGGCGCTGTAGCCGCGACCGCCCTATTTCATTGATGATATAATAAAGACTTACTCGCACGGGGACGGCCATGGACTTCAATCGACCGATTTCGATTCTGGATACGGAAACCACCGGTTTTCTGGCGGCACCACGGCCTGGCAGTGGCGATGAGGCCGACCGGATCATCGAGCTTGGCGTGGTCAAGCTGCCCCAGGGCCGGGCGAGCCCGGCCGAGGCGCGGACGCACTACCAGCAGTACACCCACCCGGAGCGCGAGATCCCGCAGTCTGCGGTCGATGTCCACGGGCTTCGCCTGGGCGATGTCATCCGTCTCTCGGAGGGCAGGCGCTTTGTCGACGTGGTCGACGATTTCCTCGCCTTTGTCTCCGGGACCACGCTGGTCGCCCACAACGCGAGCTTTGATGTCAGCTTCCTGAACGCGGAGCTTGCCCGCTGCAACAAGATTCTCGGTGAGGAGCGTTACGGCAAGATCGATGACTATGTCGATGGCGTCTTTGACTCGCTGCGCTACGCCAACGTCTGCCGCCCGGGCAAGCAGAACAACCTGAACGCGCTCTGCCTGCACTACAGTGTTGACACCAGTGGGCGTGAGTTCCACGGCGCGCTGCTCGACTGCGAGCTCCTCGCCGAGGTCTTCATCCGGATGACCGGTGAGGAGCGGCGGGTCGCGCTCTCCCCGAACGCAGGGCGCGAGCGCTTCGCAAGCCGTCTTGCGCCAACCCCCCTGGTGCGCCCGAGCGAGGCCGCCTTGCCGGTGATCCGGGCAAGCGGTGCGGAGCGTGACGCCCATGAGCGGCTGATGGCGCGCATCAGCCAGTCCTCGGAGAGTACGCCGGGCTGGCCCTCGCCCTGAGTGCCCTCGCCTACCCTGGCCTATCCTGGCCTACCCTGGCCTACCCTGGCCGGGCGGGCCGTCAGCCGCCCCGGGGTCGATGGCAGGGCGAGTCGCGGATCAAGCGTGTAGCTGCGCTCCTTCGCTAAGCCAACGCACCCTCGCCGGAACAGGGCGCGGTGGCTTAGCGAAGGATTCCAACGCCCACCATCACTGCGCCCTCACAGGTCGAGCTTTGAATCAAACGGGAGGGCCGTCCCGCAGCTGTTTCTCGCCCGCAGCGCCCGCCGTTCATCCGGCGTGCCGTACACCGCAATCTCCCCGTCGCGCGCGCGCTCGGCCTGCTGCCTGTGGCTGATCCGCCGCATCTCCTCGCTGCTGACGATGACCCTGAATCCACGCGCCCTGTCGTCCTGACCTGCCATTGCCCTGACTCCCCTGCTCCCGACACGCTCCGTCCCACGGCGACTCCCCAAGACTAGCCCGCAGCGCTCTGCCAGGCAACAAAAGCGCCCGGCCCCAGAAGCTGGAGCCGGGCGCTCACACAGGGCTTCCAGGCCCTAGAGCCCGATCGCCCGCAACAGGCTTCGCATGTCGGCATAGCCGACCACGATATCGCCCTCGCGGGTGACGATCGTCGGCGTGCCCTGCACATCGAAGATGTTGCCAAGCAGGTAGTGCTCGTAGACCGGGTTCGCGCTTCGCTCCATGCCCTCTGGCAGGTTGGCGCAATCGCTCTGCGGGGCGAAGCCCGAGGCCTTCACCGTGTCGAGCGCGAGTTGCTGGTCACGCGCGCACCAGACATTGCCCCACTGCTCGACCTGATCATCGGCGCGCGGGCCGGGGCCACGGGCGAGGATGCGCGGGTAGAAGAGGTAGCGCACGGTGACGCCGGCCGCCTGCAGCCCCTCGATGTCGTTATGCAGGCGCTGGCAGAACGGGCAGGTGTAGTCGGTGAAGACCAGGATCTCGGCACGCTCCTCGCCGCGGGCCTCGTAGTTCACCGTCCAGTTGTGCGGCACTGCCGCGACCATCTCCCGGGCCCGTGCGCGCTGCACGCCGGCGGAGACGCGGCTGCCCTCGGCGTCGAAGCCGACCTTCGGGATCCGCGGGGCGTCGCGTGAGGTCTGCACGTACCAGGAGCCCACCACCACGCCAGAGCTATCGCTGCTACCATCCGTGCCCGTGACGCTGCTGATGTCCGCATCCGGCACGCTGGCGGGGTCGACGACCTCGGGCTCGGCTGTCGGCACGCCGGGCTGCGCCTGCGCGATCTGGTTGCCGCCACCGGGACCGCCGGTGTTGCGGCGGACCCGCTCGATCAGCTCCTCGCGAAAGGCGCTCAGCGCAGCAGCGTCCATCTCGCCCTGGACAGCCTGGGCACGCTCATCACCCAGGGCGCGCTCGGGGACAAGCGCACGGGCCTGGGGTGCAATCCCGGCGCGCTGTGGCTGCGACCCGGCCACCGCGGCGTCCGCGCTGGCGGCGAAGGGTGAGCGTGCGGCTTCGTTGATCGCGGCCTCGGCCTGCTCGATTGAGCGCACCACGGCACTCACGTTGCGACCGGCTTCTGTGTCGATGAGATCGCCCGCGAAGGCAAAGGGCGCCTCCTCGTGGACATAGAGCACGCCCTCCGGGGTCTTCACCCGCACGAACCCCTCGAAGGGGCTGGTGCGCGCCTCATGCACCGTGAGCCCTGGCCAGTGCGCGGCAAGGCGCTTCGCGATCGCCTCACGGGCCCCGCTATCGAGTTCCTCGCCGCGACTCTCGCTGCCAAGCGAGAGGCTGACCGCCGGCGCGTTGGCCTTGGCGCTCGCAGCCAGGAGCCTGGCATCGATCTGGTTGCCAATGAAGCCCCACAGGGCCCACGCGGCGATGCCGACCGCGCCTGCCATGAGCAGCAGGCAGAAGATGCTGATGAAGAAGCTGCCCTTCCCCTTTGTGCCTTGCGTCGTTTCACTCATTCGAATCGTGCCTCCATTGTGATTTGATCGTGTCCTGCGCCGCGCGCAGGCCCATGGGTTGCCCTCTCCGCGAAGGCCGTGGTTTTTGTGCTCGACAGGCGGCCGCTCACGGCGAGACACCGGCGATATCGATGGCCGGGGTGGGCTCGACGACGCCGATGCGCGCCAGGTAGGCGTCGGCCACTTCGGCGAGCGAGGCAAAGCGCTCGCGCCCGTGGCGGTATTCGTGGCGGTGGCGGTTGTAGGGCATGTCGATTAACGCCACGCGCTCGACCACCCCACTCTCGCGGGCGTCATCGATGTGGTGGTCGTTGTCATCGACGATGAGCGAAAACTGTCGGCCGGCGGCGCGGTAGGTCGTTGACTTCCGCTCGCCCCAGGGGACGACCATCAGCCCGTCGACGCGCACCCGGTAGGCCTCCAGCCACTCACGGGTAATCGCCTCGCCGCGGGGGTGAAAGCCCCGTGCGGTGCAAAGGTGCACGCGGTTGCCGCCCGCGCGCAGGGCCTCGATGGCCTTGAGCGCGCCTGGCATCGGAGCCGCCTCCTCGAGCAGCCGTTCGTGGCGAAGCGCCTCGAGCATCTCGTCATTGGAAAGCCCATAGATCGCGGCCAACGCGTAGTAGTCGGTCACATGCTCGGGACCCAGGCGCTTGCCGGTCATCGCGTTTAGTGTGCGGTAGATCGAAGCCCCGAGGTCGACGACGACATCATCGACGTCGAGAATCACATCCTGCTGCCCTGCCTTGCCTGTGCCCATGCCAATCTCCTAGATGAGGAACCAGATGTCCTGGGCGATCGCGAGCACCGCGACGCCAATAAGAAGTACGAAGCCACTGCCGATCACGAGAGATTCGGTGCGCGGGCGAAGGCGCCTGCGCGCCGCACTCTCCGCGGCGGCAATCACCACGTGCCCACCGTCAAGCCCGGGGATTGGCAGCAGGTTGAAGACCATGAGGTTGACGCTGAAGATCGCGATGAACGCGACATAGGGCATCCAGCCCATGGTGAGCACCTCAAGGGAGATCTCCGCGACGCCGACCGGCGAGGCGACGGCGCTGGTCGGGATGTCGGCACTGACGAGCGAGACCAGCACGGAGAACACCAGGGCGCTGGCATCGCGTGTGCGCGTGATGGCTGCTGAGAGCGCCTCGATCGCGCCCGGCTCCCGGATCACCAGGCGCTCCAGTGGAATCGTGTCGACCGCAGCCGGGCGGAAGCCGCCATCGGCGAAGATCCAGCGCGAGTCACGCGCCACCCCATAGCTCTCGCCACCGAGGCGCGCGGTCGTGCGCGCACCGCCGCCATCGACCAGGGCAAGCTCGACACTGCCGCCGCGAATGTCCCGCACGACCCGCTCGGCGACATGGCCCCAGTGGACCACCGGGTGGCCGTTGACGTGGGTGACCTGCTGGCCCGGAGAGAGCCCCGCCGCCGCGCCGGGCCCACCGACCTCGACCTCGCCGATGATCGCCGGCACGAAGACCACATCCTGGACTTCCACGGCGAAGAAAAGCGCGACGGCGATGAGCCCGTTGGCGGCCGGGCCTGCCAGTGCAATCACGATGCGCTTCCAGGCGGCGATGCCATCAAAGGTCTCGGCGAGCGGGATGTCGCTCCCCTGCCTTGCGGCCTCCTGCTCGCTCAGCCGCTCGGGGTCACGGGCCATCTGGATGAAGCCGCCAAGCGGCAGCCAGCCGAGGCCGAAGTGTGTGCCGTGGCGGTCGCGAAAGCCAATCAGCGCGCGGCCGAAGCAGACCCGGAAGGCGAGCACGCGCACGCCAAAGGCCCGGGCGGCCGCAAAGTGGCCAAGCTCATGGAGCACGACAAGCAGGTTCAGCGCCACCACGAACACCGTGACGCCAACCACCACGCTGACTAGGGCCTCGCCCATTGCTGACTGCCTCCGGCCGGTTGTGTTCATTTAATATACGGAGTATTATTAAAAAAGTCAACGCGGAGTGGACATGCGGATCGCGGCGATCGACAGGGTCATTGGACACATCAACCAGGCGACGCCGCTTCGGCGCTGGCCGCTTGCCGACCAGCGGCTGCTGGCACTGGCCTGCGTGCAGCCAGCCGGGGAGGGTGCCGAGGCCGCTCGCGCGCGCCTGCGGCTACTGACCCACCTTTTCAACGCCCGCGACGGTGCGCCACCCGCCTGCATGCTGCGTCTCGCCGCCGGCATCGCTCCGCTCGAGCGCGAGCGCCTTGCCGTTGCTGCCGCGCACCTGCGGGCCACGCTGCCGATCGCCTCCCGGCGACGTCACCCAAGGTTGCCGCCAGTCCGCTAGCGGTAAATATTTTTACGAAACTAAATAAGGAATTGGTATACTGGGGCCATGGAGGAACAATCGATGCCAGAGTACACTGCCGCGCCCATTCGGCTGCTTGAAATTGCCAACCGCCTGGATACGGACATGCTTGCCGCCGACGCGAACCCTGACGGCTACGCGTGGGACGATCTCATCCAGTGGTTCTCAAAGCACGAGGTGTCGGCCAACAAGGACGGGCGGGCCTATGTGCCTGCGATCCTCAAGGACCCCTCGGCATGGCAGCGCACCCGGCTGACACCCAACGCCGCGCGCGCCAAGGCGAGCAACCTGCGCTTCGCACTCGGCCACGTGGTGCGCGAGAAGCGGGGGGCCCCGAAGGTCATCGAGGCGATCAGGGAGCTGCTCCAGACCCACCCCAAGGAGTACTTCGAGCGCCAGGTCGCCGACGTCATCCGCCGCACCTACGCGGCCGATCAGATGCAGGGGCACATGAGCCTGGCAGAAAACGCCCGCCGCCTGGTGGGCCCGGTCGCCACAACACTCGACGTCACCGATCGCGCCGTCTTCGAGACGCTGCGCGAGGTCATCGAGCGCACCGACGAGCCGCAGTACCGCAATGACGAGAATGTCGAGGCGATCACCATGATCGTGCTCGACCTGGACAAGCCGGGTGCGATCGATGTCGCCCGCGAGGTGTTCGCGGACTTCGACTACATCGTGCACTCAACGCACAGCTACTCCCAGGCCACGCCCCACAAGTTCCGCATGCTGCTGCGCCCCGAGGCGCCGATCAGTGCCGACGACTGGCGCCAGGCCTTCGACTGCCTGGCAGCCGCGGTGGAGGTCGACACGCAGTGCAAGAACCGCTCGCGGCTCTACTACTTCCCGAGCATCGCGCCGGATGCAGGCATTCGGCCGCACTGGGAGCTGAACAAGGGTCGCCCCATCACGCTCGAGGCCATCCACGCCATTGGCCGCGATCACGGCTTTGACCCGGCCAAGGCGGCCGCCATGGCGAGTGCCGCGCGTGCGCCCCGCGCCGGCGAGCCGCTGCCCGGGGATGCCCTGGTGCGCGACTACACCGGCGCACTGCGCAAGGCCTCCGAGCGCTCGCGGGTCTTCTCGGCGATGCGCTACCAGGACTACCTCGCCTATCATGCCGATGCGCTGAGCGCGCTTCGCGACAGCGACTCCCGCCATGGCTTCGCGCTCAGTGTCACGCAGCGCGAGGCGAACCGCTTTGGCCCGGCCATGAACTTCCACCGCGTGGTGGAGTTCATCTTCCGCGCAAGCCTCGAGTTCTCCTCGCGCAGCGCCCTTGACGGCAACACCGCCGAGGAGCTCCCGGAGCTAATCGAGACCGCGCTGGTGAAGGCCGGCCACGAGACCCTGGACCCGTCGATCAGTGCCCTGATCCAGGACGCCGTCGACAGCGCCATTGTCGCCGAGCGCGATGGCGAGTGGCTGCTCGACCAGCCAGGCGAGGAGCCACCGCTCACTGATGCGCTCGCCGCACTCTACGCCGAGTATGACTATGGGGCGCTTCGTGAGCGCCACAGCGAGGCGCTGGCCGCCTTCGCGAAGGACAGCAAGGAGACGCGGATCGCGAACTTCGCAACCCGTGTGCTTGCCGATGAGCACAGGCGCACCCCCGGCCGACTCGATCTCCCGGCGCTCGCCGAGTTCATCTACAGGAACGCGCTTGATCACGTCGCCAAGAGCTCTCCGGAGTGGCTACGCCCGCCGCGGCTTGTCGCAACACTCGACATTATCGACGGGCGCCTCTGCGCCGCCGGCATCCTGCCCGTCACCGGGCGCGCACGGGAGCGCTACCAGGTCGAATGGGAGAAGTCACTCGCCCGGGCACGGACAAGCGCCCTCGATAGCCACCGCTGGCAGTACACGGCCAATCCGCTGCCTGACACCCTCTCGCTCAGCGCCTGAGCAGGGCCCGTTGACGCGCCGCCGCCCGCCCCGGGGCGGCGCGCCCGGGCAATCATGCCTTCAATCTTCCCTTTTTGCCAGGGAATGTTTTATACTATTTAAAATAATAAGAATCCGTCAGGAAGGATCATGCACATGGATATGCTCGATTCCCTGCGCCGCCACCACGCGGCGAATGGACACAGTTACGTCTGGCCCGATGATGCCGACGCGAAGCGCCTGCGTCGCTGGCTCGCCGAGCAGCGCGCGAGAAAGGCCGCCGGTACGCTCGATGCCGAGACCACGGCGGCGCTCGAGGCGCTCGGTGTCGACTGGAGTGCGCACGGTGCGCAGTGGGAGAAGTGGGAGCGGCGCTACCTTGAGCTGCGCGCCCATGTGGCGACCCATGGGAATCCCAACATCTCGCAGCTGGTCCGGGGCCTGGGGCCCTGGCTCTCCGCGCAGCGCGTGATGTACCGACAGGGCGTGCTGCGCGATGGCCGCCGGGTGCTGCTCGAGCGCCTTGGCGTCGACTGGAACCCGCAGCAGCGCCTCGACAGGCGCTGGGCGCGCAAGCTCCGTGAGCTCGAAGTCTATCGCCAAAAGCACGGCCACTGCAACGTGCCGAGAAAGACAAACCCCTCGCTTGGTATCTGGGTGAGTGCGCAGCGCACGGCGCGCAGCAAGGGGCTCCTCAGCCCGGAGCGCTGCCAGGCGCTCGAGGCCCTCGGCTTTGCCTGGTCGGCGCGTCGCGGCCGCACGGCCGAGCGCGCGGGCGCTGCCTGATAACAGGCCGGCGCGCTCGCGCCGACCCGTTATCAGAAGTCAGGTCCCCCGGGGCCTCCGGCGCCTGCGCGGTTTTCTTGCTGTGGCTGCGCCGCGTCCACCGACCAGTCCATGGTCTCCGCCGGGATGGTGTCGAAGGCCGCGGCCACCTCGATCATGCTGACCGGATCGAGCGCGAGCGCGCCCATCCAGGTCTTGAGACCGGCACGATAGGCCGCCTCGTCGCTGGCATAGACCAGCAGGCTCTCGGCGATGAAGTCCGGCGTGTAGAAGCCGACCGCCTCGGGGGGGTTGGCCGCGGCGATGGCATTGTAGCGCTCGATCAGCGCATCGAGCCCGACCACCGCGCTCAGGCGCTCGATGCGCGCATGATCCTTGTCGCGCAGGAGCACCAGGAGCCGGCAGAGCAGGGTTGGCAGGGCGGGAGCGCGGACCTCGAGCGCCTCGCCACCGCGGTGGATGGCGGCGACCAGCATGCTGCCTGGCTCACTGCCGGCATCCGGCACCCGAAGCGGGCCGTAGCAGTAGTCATCGGGGGCGAGGTCGAAATCGATGTCACGGCGCCCTGCGGCGTTGAGGGCGCGGCGAAGCCGCTCGGCGAGCGCCGCCGCCCTCGGCCCCTCGATACCGGGGATGAAGAGATCCACGTCGCCGGGTACCTCCGGCAGGCCGTGTGCGGCCATCGCCATGCTGCCGATCAGCACGATCCGCCGCGTCGAGCCAGGCCGGCCCGGCTCGATCACATCTCCCAGGCAATCGAGTGTCTGCTCGAGCGCCTCCCGCCAGTCCGTGAGCATGTCCATCGCCCCTTCTTATTATTTTAATGTTTATTTTATCACGGGCAGCGGGACGGGCGCCCGGGTTTATTCCCCGGCGAGCACGGCGCGGGTGAGTGCGCGAATGTCGATCACGTCCTCGGCGGCGCGGTGGCGCCTGTCATCGCCGGCCTCCATGGCCTCGAAGAGGGCGAGCGCCTGCGCTCCCCCGGCCCGCTTGATGTACTGCCGCAGGCAGCCCACCTCGAAGTCCATGGTGTAGGGCGTCTGCTCGAAGAGCCGCTCCAGCCAGAAGTGGTCATAGTCCCGGGCGTCGCTGTAGACGGTGAGCCCGGAAAGCGCACGGTTTAGCGCGCGGGCAACGAGCAATGGATCGCGGCCCTCGCGCGCCAGGCGCTCGCGCGGGATGCCGTGGATCTGCTCACTCTGCGCATCCCAGTCGTCCCAGTCCTCGCAGAGCTCCGGGTTGACCAGGCAGGCGACTGGCGCCTCGCCGTCGATCTGGTAGCCGACCTCGATGGGGTAGGAGCGATCGGAGAGGCTGCTCGCCTCGATGTCGATCAGATGCAGTGCTGCCATAGTTGTCTGGTCCAGGATGATCCGGGCGCACCATTGCGCCCGGGCGAAGAGTCTAGCGGAAATCAGATCGCCGTCGAGTAGTGGGCGGCGAGGCGCTCGGCGAGCACCGGTTCGGCAACGGCGAGCAGCGCCCTGGCATGGGCGTGGTGGTCATCACCACGAAGCCCCTGCAGTGCCTCGACAAAGCGGGCCTCGAGATGGGCGGCGTCGCGGTGACCGAGGGCCAGGGGCTCGCGCAGGCGGTGCGCGGAGGACGAGGCCGCGGGTTGCGCGATGACGCGCTCTGCGGCCTCGAGAATCCGGGCGACGATGTGGTCGGCATCGGCAGGCGTCTGCGAGGCGCCGAAGACATGATCGTAGTCGGCGGCAATGCGCCAGTCGCGCTCGATGCTTGCAGCCTGCACCAGGCGCTTCGCGCAGCTCCCGGCCGCCTTCACCTGGTCATGCGCGCGCTCCAGCGCGTAGCGCTCGGCGTGGCGACGGAAGGCAAGCTCGACCGGGCAGTCGATGAAAACGGTGATGCACTGCCAGCCAAGGGCTTCGGCGTTGCGCTTGACCTGCACCGCGCCGTTTGGCTCGACCACGATGGCGACCGGCCGGCCGCGCGCAAACTGCGTCGAGAACGCCTCGCGGGTCGCGCCGTAGTGCTGGCCGTTGAAGCCGATGTGCTCGAGCATCTCGCCGGCGTCCACGGCCGCCTGGAACTGCTCGGGCGTCACGAAGTGGTAGTGCTGGCCGTTGACCTCATTGGGTCGGGCGTCGCGGGTGGTAGTGCTGGTCACCTCGCCAAAGCCATGGCGCGAGGAGAGAATCTCGGCGACGTGGGACTTGCCCGAGCAGCTCGGGCCCGTGAGAGTGACGATCAGTGCTGTCATTGTCTTTATCTCCCTGGCGCCTAGAAGAGCGCGTTGTTGTTGGTGGTGGTCACCGCCACCGCGGCGACGCCCGGGGCGCCTTTCTTGCCCGCAGCGCGATCGGCTGGGGGCCTGGTGTCCGCCGGGTCCTGGCCCTTGGCGGTCTTGCGGTTGACCCCCTCGATAACCAGTGGCCCGGGCGGCTCATCGGACACGGGCTCGGCTGCGGCGCGCTCGAGCAGGTATTCACGGTCCTGCAGGTGCTCGACCATGAGCTGGAGGCTCTCGCGGCCGTTCCACTCGTTGACGTCGAGACGGAAGACGAGCTCCACGCGCCCACGAAACGGCAGCTCCCCCTTGTCGACCACGTTGAAGGCGATCGCCTCGAGCGTGCGACCACCGCCAGCGGGACGCAGGTGGAGTTTCAGGTGAACCTCCTTCAGCACCCGATAGTCCACCACCTCGAACTCACCGGCAAAGCGCGGCTCCTCGAATCCCTGCCCCCAGGGGCCGAGTGCGCCGAGCAGTTTTGCAGTCTCGATGGTCAGGGTCTCCGCCGGCGGGTTCACGGCGTCGACCTCGATCACCCCCTCGAGGATCTTCGGGTCGATCTCGCGCTCCGCGGTCTCGCGTGCGGCCGCGCGGAAGCGCTCCAGGTCCTTGTGCTTCAGCGTGCAGCCGGCCGCACCGGCGTGGCCGCCGAATTTCTGCAACACGCCCGGGTTTTCCACCTGCAGGCGGTCCATGAAGTGCTTGAGGTGGAGGCCTGGGATGGAGCGCGCCGAACCCTTGATCTCGGCCTCATCGAGCACGGCCCTTGCCGCCGCGCGCTCGGCCTCGCTCGCGCTCTCGCTTGCCACCACGACACGCGCCTCGCGGGTCGCGCTGGTATCGGTGAAGGCGAAGACCGGCAGGTTGTAGCGCTCCTTCAGGCGCGAGGCGACAAGCCCCACCACGCCCTCGTGAAAATCGGGATTGTAGACAACGATCACCCGGTCATCCGGGTCCCTGTCGGCGAGGATGTCGCGGGCGTCACCAATCATCTCCCCCTCGATCTCGCGGCGCCGGCGATTGGTCTCATCGAGGGCAAGGGCGCGCTCGGCGGCGCGCTCCGGATCACTCTCGAGCAGCGCCTCGATGCCAAGCACCATGCTGTCAAGACGCCCGGCTGCATTGAGTCTGGGGCCAACGGCAAAGCCGAAGTCCGCGGCGCGGATCTTGCCGATACTCCGCTTGCCGACCTCGAGCAGCGCCCGGATGCCCGGGCGGACATTGCCGGCGTTGATCATCTCAAGCGCGCCGGCGACCAGGATGCGGTTGTTGCGATCAAGCGGCACCATGTCGGCGACGGTGGCAAGCCCCACCAGGTCGAGCAGCCGCGAGAGCCGCGGCTCGGTACGGTCCTTGAAACGGCCGAGCTCGCGCATGCGGGTGCGCAGTGCGGCAATCACGTAGAAGGCGACACCGCAGCCACAGAGCGCCTTGCTCGGGAAGGGGCAGCCGGCCTGACTCGGGTTGACGATGGCGTCCGCCGGCGGCAGCTCGCCCTTTGGCGGCAGGTGGTGGTCGGTGATGACAAGATCACAGCCCCAGGGCAGCGCCTTCACCGCCTTCGCCCCATCGACGCTGCTGATGCCGTTGTCGACGGTGATGATGAGATCCGGGCGATGCCCCTCCTCGATCATCAGCTCGACGACACCCGGCGAGAGCCCGTAGCCAAGCTCGCGGCGTTGCACGAAGTACTCCGGGCGCCGCCCGAGCATCTCCAGTCCCTCCACCATGGTCGCCGTGGCGGTGGCGCCATCGCAGTCGAAGTCGCCAAGGATCATGATGTTCGAACCGGCATCGATGTGCCTGAGAATCACCTCCACGGCGCGATCCATGCCGAGCAGCTGCTCGGGGGGCAGCAGGCCGGCAAGCCCGTAGTGGACCTCCTCAAGGCGCTCGACGCCGCGATTGCGCAGGATGGTGTCAACCAGCGGGTTGTCATGGACGCGCGTCGAAACCTTGGCCTCGCGCTGCGCAATGGGTCGGATTCCCGTCATGGGTCACTCTCCAGGGCCTTGAGCAGTTAAAATAATTTTACCACAACAAAATAAAGGGAAAATTGATTGATAGTAAATTATATCAGATCAGGGCTGTCCGGTCAATGCGGTGGCCGCGCCTGTCTTGATAATTATTGAAAAAATAATTACAATAAGGCCAATGGTCTCATGAGGTGTCGAATGGCTGCTGGCGGCGAAGCGCGCGATCTGCGCATTGATGGGGTGGTGCTGCGCGCCTTCGCGGGCCCGGGCTTCTCGCTGTTGCGCCTGAAGGCCTTCGGGCGCGAGGCGTTGCCGGCGGCGGCGGTCGATCGCGATGGCGTGGTGGCGGTCTACTGCCCGACCGGTGTGATCGAGGCGCCTGGTGGCGCCGATGCCATCCAGGCCGGGCAGCGACTGACCGTGCGTGGCGCCCTCCACCGCCACCCGCAAAAGGGCCTGCAGCTTCGCGCCGCGCGCGCCTACCCGACCCCGAAGCGCCAGCACACCCGCGAGATCCTGCGCTCGAGCTTCTTCCCGGGCATCAGCCGGGAGGTCGCCGAGCGGCTCTGGAAGGCCTTTGGCTACAAGGTCTTCGAGGCGATCGAGACCCGCCCCGCCGATGTCGCCTCGGTGGCAGGTCTTGAGCCACGCAAGATGGCCTATATCGCGGATGACCTGGCCCGCTTTCGTGACGTCGAGGACGACTACTTCTTTCTTGGCGAGCACGGCCTTGACGCGCGCCACCGTGATCATGTGGTGCAGGTCTTTGGCGCGCGCACCCGCCCACACCTCTCGGCGAGCCCCTTTGATGTCCTTGGCGTCTCCGGCTGCCCCTGGTCGAGCGCCGACGCCCTTGCCCAGAGCCTGGGCGTGGCCGCGGACTCCGATCAGCGCATCGCCCAGGCCCTGGAGCACGCCTTTCGCAAGGGGGCTGACGCCGGACACACCGCACTGCCCGAGCGCGGCCTGCTGCGCAAGCTCGAGGCCGAGCTCTCGCTGCCGCCGGCGCGCATCCGCGATGTGCTCGAGGAGGCGATTGGTGCCGGCGAGCTTTGCCGCGTCCAGGACAGTGAGGCGCGCAGTCTCTTCGCCGCGCCGCACGCAGCCAAGGTCGAGCAGGGTATCGCCCTCCACCTCGCCCGCCTGGCGCGGGCGCCAGCACCGCGGGATCGCTTCGTCCCCGGGCCCGAGGATCACTTTCTCTCCGGCGAGCAGCGCGCCGCTGTAAATCTCTCCCTCCAGCAGAAGGTCGCGGTGATGACCGGTGGCCCAGGTGTTGGAAAGACCACGGTGCTGCGCTCCATGCTGAATCAGTCAGAGCGCGCCTTCCCCGGCCTTCGCATCGCGCTCGCAGCACCCACGGGCAAGGCCGCGCAGCGCATGAACGAGTCGACCGGGCGGGAGGCGCGGACGATCCACTCGCTCCTCGAGTACTGCCCCGAGGCGGGCTTTCGCCGCCACGCGGGCAACCCGCTTGAGGTCGATGTGCTCGCCGTGGACGAGTTCTCCATGGTCGACGCCGAGCTCTGCTACCGCCTGCTCGAGGCGCTGCCCGATCACGCCAGGCTGATCCTGGTTGGTGACCGCGACCAGCTGCCCTCGGTCTCCGCGGGTGCGGTGCTTGCCGATCTGATCGGCTCAGGGGTGGTGCCGGTTGCCGCACTGACCCAGGTGCAGCGCCAGGGCCTCGACAGCCAGATTGTTGCCAACGCCCATCGCGTGAACCGCGGCGAGATGCCGCTTGTCGGCGAGCACGGTGGCGACTTTCACTGGATCCACGCCGAGGACGATCAGCGCATCGCCCGCTACTGCGAGGAGACACTCACCCGGACGCTGATCGGCGAGCACGGCATGGCGCTTGCCGACTGCCAGGTGATCACGCCCCAGAAGCGCACCCCCGCCGGCGTCGATGCGCTGAACCTGCGGCTGCGCGACCAGGTGAACCCCCGCCGCCAGGGCCAGTGGTTCCGTCACTACCGGACCGAGTTCCGGGTCGGGGACCGCATCATGCAGACGCGTAACGACAAGCGCCTTGGTATCGCCAACGGGGATATCGGGCGGATCGTCACGGTGGCGGGCGGCGGCAGGCAGGTCGTGGCGAGCTTCCACGGCCGGGACCTCGCACTGAGCGCACCGGACTTCGACACCATGCGCCTTGCCTACGCGATCACCACCCACAAGTCCCAGGGCTCGGAGTACCAGGGGGTGGTGTTCGCGGTGAGCGGCTCGCACGTCAACATGCTCACCCCGCGGCTGGTCTACACCGCGATGACCCGCGCCAAGGGGCAGCTCTACATGGTGGGCGACATGAACGCGCTTCGCCGCGGGCTTGCCAATGACCGCAGCTTCCATCGCATGACAGGACTCCAGGCCCAGCTCCAGCGTGCGTTCGCCGACATCGAGCGCTGCCCGGAGATGCTCGCGGCCACCCAGGCCGCGCTGAGCGAGACTCAGACGGGCACAGCCGCAGCCGCACCGCCACGGGAAGGGGGCCGCGCCGGTCCTGCGCTAAGCGTCGATCCGTCACTGCTCGCCGAGGCAAGTGCAGCGCTCGACATCTAGCCGCCCACCCGGTCGGCTCCAAATGAAGAAAGAGCGCCCGCGATTGACCGGCGCCCCTTGTCGTGCCACCACAGGCGCCGCCTAGAGGACGCCCTTCACCACGATCGCCCCCACGGTCAGCATCAACACCGTTACGCAGGCCGTCACCAGGGCGATGTTGCGCTCGGTGGCCAGCCGCTGGATGGTCGAGCGCTGCTCGAGGATCACCGCATTCTGGCGGCGAATGCGGCCGTTGGCCTCCTCGCGCACCCGCAGGATGCTCTTGCCGACGCGCTCGTTGGCGCGCTTTAATGTGCGCACCTCGGACTTCAGCGCCTTCTCGCTCGCCCGCAGCGCCTTGATATCGGCGCGGGCCTTTTCGAGCTGCTTGCGCACCCGGGCGAGCTGCTCGGCGGACTTGCGCATCCGCGCCACCTCGGCACGCAGCCGCTTGTGCTCCGCCAGGTCAACGCCGCCCTTGCCCCGCTCGGCCTCGTGGAGCACGCGCATCTCCGCGCGGATCCCCTCGGCACGGGCGTGCGCCTCCAGGCGCTCGCGCTCGAGCTCGGCCTCAAAGTGGGTGAGGAGTTCCTGCTTCTGATCGGCCAGCGCCTCACTGATGGCATTGGCACGGGCAGCACGCGCTTCCTCCATGCGCCGCTCGAGCTCCGCGAGCTGCGCCTCGAGCTCGGCCTCCAGGGCGATGGCGCGACTCTCATACTCCCGCGCCTCGGCGCTTCTGGCATGCAGCGACTCGACCAGCTCGCCGTTGTGCTCGGCGGTGCGCTCAAGCTCGGCGCGCAGCGCCGCGGTGCGCTCTGCACTCTCGCGCTCACGCAGTCGATCGCGCACCAGGTGGAACTCCGAGGCGCTGCCTGGCTTGCGGCCAAGCGCATCGGTGACCCGGGTGACCTCGCGGATGATCTCCGCAGCGCTCTCGCCGTGCAGCCCGAACGCGTACTTCGCCTTCAGCGCCTGGACGTCAGTCGCCCAGCTCTCCCAGTCAAGGCCCAGGCCCGACTCGGTGTTGCTGACAAACTCGCCCATGGTCTCAAAGCCAACGGCACTCGCCAGCGAGCCGATGGAGACCGGGGTCTCGCGCTCAGCCGCGCTCTCGCCAAGGGCATGGCCGGCGGCCTGGAGCACGGCCTGCACGCGCAGGGTCCAGTTGGCCGACTCGATCGTCGCCAGCAGCTCCCGCAACTCCGATGAGCGGCGGTGCGCGTCGATTGGGATTACCACGCTTTGCGTCTGTTGCATCATCACTCTCTCCGGACGGTCATGCCGGCAGCGGGCTACCCGGCCGGTCATTGTTTTAATATACATAAAACTAATAAAAGCGGCAAGCCGGGTCGGTCCGCTTTCCGGATTTCCAATAATAAGTTAAAATATAAATACAGAAACCGGGATGGAGAGACGATGATGGCGAAGGGTCCACGGCCAGTGCAGGTGCTGCGCGATGTGTTTGGCTACCAGCACTTCCGCGGCGCCCAGGCCGATGTGATCGAGCCGGTGATGGCCGGGCGTGATGTGCTCGCGCTGATGCGCACCGGTGGCGGCAAGTCGCTCTGCTACCAGGTTCCAGCGCTCGCCCTGCCCGGCACGGCGATCGTGGTCTCACCGCTGATCTCGCTCATGAAGGACCAGGTGGACCGGCTCCAGGCGCTCGGCGTCCCTGCCCAGGCGCTGCACTCCGGGCTCGCGCCGGAGGAGGCGCTCTCGGCGATCCAGGGTCTTCAGCGCGGCGCGTTCAAGCTTTTCTATGTCGCACCCGAGAGGCTGCTCCGCGCGGATTTCCGCCGCCTCATGGGCAGTCTCGATATCAGCTTTGTCGCCGTCGACGAGGCGCACTGCGTCTCCATGTGGGGGCATGACTTTCGCACCGCCTACACACGCCTCGCCGAGGCGTTTGCGGAGATCGAGTCCCATCGCGGCAGCCGCCTGCCGCGCATCGCGCTGACCGCAACGGCAACGCCGGTGGTGAGAGCCGACATCGTCTCCGAGCTTCGCATGCAGGATCCCGCCGAGATCACCAGCAGCTTTGCCCGGGAGAATCTTCGCCTCTCCTTCAAGGCGGTTGCCGACAAGGACGCCGCCCTCGATGAGCTCCTCGCACGACACGCCGAGGAGCCGACCCTGGTTTACGCCTCGACCGTGCGTGCCGTCGAGGAGATCTACGAGCGGCTGTCGAAGACGCGCGATGATGCGGCGCGCTACCACGGCCGCCTCCCCTCGGCGATCAAGCACCGCGAGCAGGAGCGCTTTCTCCTGAACGACGCACGGCTCATGATCGCCACCACGGCCTTTGGCATGGGTATCGACAAGCCCGATATCCGCAACGTCATCCACTACCAGATGCCCGGCACCATCGAGTCCTACTACCAGGAGGCCGGTCGCGCCGGGCGCGATGACGCGCCCGCGGTCTCCTACGTGCTCTACACCAGGCGCGACCGCCGCCTGCACGAGTTCTTCATCGATGCCGCCTACCCCAGGGCGGAGGTGGTGGAGTCGGTGCGCCAGACGATTGCCGCGATCACCGACGACCTGCCGGTGGCGGTCACCTTCCGGGAGCTCGCCGACATGTCGGCCGAGCCCATGCAGCCTGCCCACGCCGAGTCGGCGCTGCGCATCCTCGCCGACCAGGGCGCGGTCGAGCTCGAGGGCTATACGGCAGGCCAGGGCAGCAGCGTGGTGCTGGGGGAGCGCGAGCGCGCGGTCTCCCTCGACCATCTGGCCGAGCGTCGCCGCCTGGCCTTCGACAACCTGGCTGCCATGGAGCGCCTGGCCACCACCTCGCTCTGCCGCACCCGCAACATCCTGCGCCACTTCGGCGAGGAGCCGGCGCGCGAGGAGTGCGGCAACTGCGATCGCTGCCTGGCGCGGGATCTCTCGCGTAACCGCCTGCACGGGGATATCGACACGCCCGCCTTCCTCGCCGCCTACCGCCTGGTGCGGGACAACCGCGAGCGCCTGAGCCGTGGCCGTCTTGGCGAGCTGCTCTGCGGCCACCGCGATGCCCGCACCCGCCGCCAGGGGCTCGATGCGCATCCGGACTTCGCCGCTCTCGCCCACTACAGCGAGAGCGACATGCGCCACCTCCTCAATCGCCTGGAGCGCGAGGGGTTTCTCTCCCCCGGCTCCTCGGAGAGCCCGCGACTTTGCCTGACGGACAAGGCCCATGCGGCCGCGGCAGCCATTGAGGCGGCGCCCGATGAGCCGAGCTCCGGTCGTGCCAACGCCCCGGCGCGCCCGAAGGCGCCCTCGGCAGGCAGGAGTGTCGCCCTGCGCGACGCCATCCTCGAGCTTCGCGCGAGACTCGCCCGTCAGGCCGACAAGCCCGAGCTGATGGTGCTGCCAAACGCCCTGGTCGAGCGCCTCGCGAGTGCCGAGCCGACAGAGGAGCAGGCCCTGCTGGCCGCCGGCCTCAGTGCGGCGCGCATTCGCCTTTTTGGTGCGGATCTGCTTCGCCTGGTGCGCGAACACCAGAGCGCAAAGGCCGTTCGGGTCCAGGCCGATGATGGCCCCGGGGGGCTTTTCTGATGGCGGGCGTGCTACCAGGGCCGCCGGGCGCGCGTCCGATCAGCGGGCACTACACCGGCGTGGGTGCGCGGGCTGTCCCCCCCGATGTTGCCGCGCTCATGCAGCGCATCGCGGAGCGGCTTGCCGGGCGCAACTGGGTGCTTCGCTCAGGCGCGGCAGCGGGCTCCGACAGCGCCTTTGCCGCCGGCGCCGGTGAGCGCTGCGAGATCTACCTCCCCTGGCCACGCTTCAACCCAACCGGCGGGACGATCGCAGTCCCGATCGTGGTTGCCGAGCAAGCGCGATGGGACGCCGCCGTGGCGCTCGTGAGCCGCCCGGATATCTACCCGGAGTCCGTGAGACGCAAGCCCTCGACACTGCGCCTCCACGCGCGCAACGCCTTCCAGGTGCTCGGCGCTGATCTTGCCACCCCGTCGCGCTTTCTCATCTGCTGGACGCCCGATGGTGCGTGCACGCGCGCGGACTACCGGCTCGGGGTGACCGGTGGCACGGGGATCGCGGTCAACCTGGCCGACGCCTGCGGCGTGCCGGTCTTCAACCTGGCACGCCCGGAGCACCGGCTGCGCGTCGAGAGCTGGCTGCGCGCGGCGCCGGCACCGACAACGGGAGCGCGGGCGGCATCCGCCGACCCGTCCCCTTCATGAGCGAACCAACGGAGAGCGACATGGTGAGAGAAGGCATGCTGATTGTGGCCGATGGCGGCGAGGGCGCGGGCAAGACCACCGCGATGAACGCACTCGAGGCGGCGCTGCGTGCCGAGGGGCACACGGTGGTGCGCACCCGGGAGCCCGGCGGCACGGCGCTTGCCGAGGAGATTCGCGGCCTTGCGCTGTCGATCCGTGACGAGGTGCTCGACCCCCAGGCCGAGCTCCTGCTCATGTTCGCCTCCCGCGCGCAGCATGTGGCGAACGTCATTCGCCCGGCGCTGGCCCGGGGTGCGGTGGTGCTGTGTGATCGCTTCACGAGCTCGACCTTTGCCTACCAGGGGGCCGGGCGCGGCCTCTCGCGGGAGCGGATTGCGCTGCTCGCCGAGCACTTCCAGGGGGGTGTCACGCCGGCGCTGACGGTGGTCTTCGACATCGACCCGGCGATCGGCATGGCGCGGGCGCGCGGGCGTGGCGCACTCGATCGGCTTGAGTCCGAGCGCATGGACTTCTTCGAGCGGGTACGCGCCGACTACCTGCGCCAGGCGAGCGAGGATCCCGCACGCCACCTGGTGGTGGACGCCTCGCGCTCGCCCGAGCGGGTCGCGGCGGCGGTGATCGAGCCTGTGCTCGAGCGCTGCGCGCCACTCCTCGCCCGCCGCGTCGAGCGCGCTGTCGCCACCAGCGAGGGGCCGGCATGAGCGACAAGGGTGCGAGAGTCCATCCGTTTGCGGCCCACCGCCAGCGTGTGATCAGCGAGTCGACCGAGCGCTCCGGCGCGCTGCTTCGCCAGATCCAGGCGCGGCGGGCAAGGGCGCGGGCAGCAAACCGGGACGAGGAACCGGGCGGCCCCGAGGGGCCTGCCGGCCTCTAGCCTGTCTCTAACCTGTCTCTGGCCTGTCTCTGGCCTGTCTCTGGCCTGTCTCTGGCCTGTCTCTAGGGCGAGGTGTTCCGGGGGTCGCCGCCGGCGTCGGCGATGAGGCGGCGCACGACACCCGGGTGCAGGTGAAGGTCATTGCCCTCGGCATCACGAACGCGCACACACTGCTCGCCGCCATCCGGGTCAAGCCCCACAACCACCAGGTCCCGTCCGCTGTGCGGGTTGAAGAACCCGGCGCCAAGCCAGGCGTCCTCAAGCCCCAGTGCGCGGGCGCGCTCCCTGTAGAGCGTCGCATAGACCCGGTCGGGCTCCTCGCGCAGCAGTGTCACGTTGGCCATGATTCCAAGGGCGTTGCTCACCACCGGGGTCTCCGGGCAGTGCAGCCCGTGCTTCGCGGCCACACGGCGAAGCGCGCGACGGATGTCGGCCGCCACGCGCTCTGCAAGCTCAAGGTCGGTGCTATCAGCGGGCATGGCGCTCGAAGGCCTCCAGAATCGAGGCCTTGCTGAAGCGCCGCGGGCGCGGACCGCGGTGGGCGACGTCCTGGACGCGCGCCGGGTCGGTGCGCCGCTGCGCGCGCAGAAGCCGTGTTGCCACCGCGTTCAGACGGCAGCGCAGCAGCTCCTCGTAGCCGAGATAGCGCCAGCGCTGTGTCAGCTCGCCATTGCCGTCATAGACATAGACCTTGACGCGGGTCGGCGAGATGACCTCCTCGACGTAGTAGTCGACGAGCAGGCCATCGCGACTCACCTGCGTGATCACATCACCAATGGAAAACTGCTGCATGTTCTCAGCCATCAGGGGGTTCCTCCAATACCCCCATGATAGCCAGTTTTATTAATTTTGTCAAAATAAAATAAGATCAGTCCGGTCGGCGGTGGTGTCCGCGGGGGCCGACGAAGTCGCCGCGGCGGCTCTGCCAGTACCGGGACTGCGTCTCGCCGCGCAGACAGGCGCTATCAAGTGTCTCGAACGCGGCCAGCTCGCGGGTCAGGAGGTGCGCCTCGCTGCTCGTCATCTCGAGGTAGGCCGCGTTTTCAAAGCGGCTGATCCGGCAGAGCTCGAGTGGCTTGCCGTCGCGCCCGATCGGCGCCTCGCCAAGGCGCATGCGCTCAATGCTCCGGCCAAGGGTGCCCGCGAGATCGGGATTCGGTGCGCCTTCCTTGACGATCAGCCGGTGCAGGCTCTCGCGCTCTGCGAAGGTGCTCTCGCCGATATTGATCCGCTCATGCTCGATCAGGTCGTGGTGCTGGTAGATGCGGGCCGCATCGACTGCCGCCTCCCGATCAAAACGCCCGGCGAGGCTTGGGTAGATCTGCGCACTCCAGCGCTCGACCCAGCGCTCGAGCTGCTCGAGGTGGGCGGCGGGCAGGCGCTCGGAAGCGAGGCCATTCGCGGCGCGCACCCAGGCCTTGCGCTCCTCAAGGGGCGTTCGCTCGACGCGGCGCTCGAGGCGCCTGGTCTGCCACTCCACATTGTTCAGTGCATTGACGAGTTGCTCTGACATGTCGGGCTGATAGAACTGCGGCTCGACATCGGCGCCACCGGCAAGAGCGGTGGCGCTGGCAAGGGCGAGGCTCAGTGTCAGGGCGGTCAGGATTCGGGGCATCATGGCGGTCTCTCCGCGTTAGAGGTCTAGGGTTGGTTGTTGGGGGGCTGCCGCGTGCTGGAGGAGCAGACCCGCACCGTGCTCGAGCTGATCGAGTGCGGGGCTATCCCCCAGGGTGAGCAGCATGCCAAGGGCAAAGGCCGTACCGATCGGTGCCCGCCCTTCTGCCACCGCCTGCCAGCCACCAGGGCCGGCAAGGCTTCTGGCCTCGGCGGTGCTGGTGCGAATGGCAATCGGCCTGCCTGCGGACGCGGCCCGCCTGAGTCCGTCGAGGGCGGGCAGACGTGCGACGCCCTCGCAGTAGCGCGGCAGAAAGACATGGCGCGTGGTATCGACAAGGCTCATCACCTCGCCGTGCCAGACGCAGCCCATCGGCTCCTCCTCGCGCTCCCAGGGCGCCAGCGGCGCGTCGCCGCGCCCGAGAAGCCCGTGGCCGGCCCAGTGCCAGTAGCGCGGCCCCGGGCCGCCCCTGGCATCGGCAAGGCGGGGGTAGAGGCGGAGGTAGCGCATCGCGCAGGCGAGTGTTGCCGCCTGCCGACCGCCGTCAAGCCGCACGGGGCCGATCGATTCCGGGCGCAGTGCGGCGTAGAGCCCGGCTGCATGCGCCCCGAGGTCGACCACCAGGCCGCCGCGCGGCAGCCTGGCCGGCTCGCGCGGCCCGAGTACGCGCACCCACACGCGAGCCCCCGGCGGCGTCTTGTCGGCGCCTCTCGTCACAGGCTCAGTCACCCGCAGCCTGGTTTCGCACCTCGCCACCGAAGGCGAGCGCGAGCGCCGGGAAGAGCTCGCGCACCGCACCGATATGCAGCGCGAACTCGGCGTCCTGGCGACTGATCTCGTCGTCGTGATCGATCGCCTTGATGTTGTCGCTGACCAGGCCGATCGGCTTGATGCCCTTCAGGACCATTTTCTCGGTCAGGGTGAAGGTCACGTTGTCCTGGTGGCTCAGCTCAAGCTCGCTGATGTACTTGTAGTCGGCCAGGTACTGCCGCAGCTGCTCGTCGTTGTTGAGCTCCTGGCCCTTGTAGTTGATGCTGCCGGTCCCATCGCCGTCCTTCAGCACGCACTTCATGCCGGCCTCGAACGCCTCGGGCAGGTCGTTGTTGCGCATCCAGTTGGAGATGATCTCCCGGGGTTCGTGGTTGAAGCGCACGAATGAAAGATTGTGTTCGGTCTTGCGCAGCGCACCGCGCAGCTGCTCGACGAAGGCATCGGCCTTGTTGGCGCTGGTGGTCTCGACCAGCAGCAGCCCAAGGCGCGTGTCGATGTAGCCGCGCATGCGGCTTATCTGGGGGAAGGCCCGCGGCAGCAGTTCGTCGAGAATCCGCTGCTGGAGATCCTCCTTCAGGCTCTTGTCGATCTTGCGCCCGGGCTGCTGCTCCTGGATCTCGCGCACCAGCTCGTTCATCCGCTCGCGGATCACGCCAGCCGGCACCACCTTCTTCTCGGTCTGCAGGGAGAAGAGCATCGCGGCCTGAAGCTCATGAACCAACTGCCCCTCCCCGCCAAGCGGCGCGACCCAGCCCGAGCGCTCGGCCTCGGTCGGCGCACAAGGGGCAAACGGGTGTTCGGCAAGGCCCTCGGCCAGGACGTCGGCGCTCACGCCAGCGCCGTCAAACTGATAGACGGACAGGTTCTTCAGCCAGCTCATGTGCTTCTCCAGGTGGTCGGTTGGAAATCTGTTTTCGATTTAGAATAGCAAGTATATATTCGGTCAGCGCTCCTGTCATCCTCTTTTTCTGCTTGAATTTATATATGTGAAACTATATCATCGCTGCTGTTACCCACCCTTCGCCAGACCCTGGAGAGAGCCTTGGGCGCGTCCATCAATAGTGTCATCCATGCCTATCGGCAGGACTTCGAGGCGCTCGCCGAGAGCAGCAACGACCCCACGGTGACTGCCCTGCGCGGCCTGTTGCGCTTCTTCCGGGAGTGGATCGAGCCCTTTTCCCATCACGACGTGCCCGCCGAGGACCTGGTGCAGGAGGCCTGGCTTGCCGTCATGGAGGCGCTGCGCGGCTATGACGAGAGCAAGGGCAGTCTGGCGGGCTATGCCAGGGCCTTTGTGCGCCGGGCGCTCAATGACTATGTGAACGCCAACCAGGAGGTCGTGCGGATCGCCGAGACCCGTGCGCAGCGCAAGGTGCTGAACAACATTCGCAAGCTCTGCCCGGATCTCGCCCGCCTCTCCGGGGCCGACGCCGAGCGCGTCGCCCGCTACCTTGGCGTGTCGCCAGGCGATGTCTGGCATGTCGTGCGGATGCTGCGCTCGACCAGACAGCAGATCGCCGAGGAGCCCGATGCCGACACCCCGGGCGCCGTGGCCGTGCTTGCCTGCCCCGCCGGCGGGCCCGAGGCGTGCCTTGAGCGGGAGACGCAGCGCCGTGACCGCAGGGCCTTTCTCACCCGCTGCCTTGCAGCGCTCTCGGCGCGGGAGCGTGAGGTGGTGCAGCTGCGCTGGCTCTGCCCGCGCGCCGAGCCCCGGGAGGGTATCGCGCTTCGTCTTGGGGTGAGTGCCGAGCGGGTGCGCCAGATCGAGAGCGCGGCGATCAGCCGGCTTCAGGCCATGGCGGCCTGAGGCGCTCTCCCCGGCGCTAGCCGCGGTAGCGTTCGATCAGGGTATCGAGCGTGCGCACCAGGCTCTCCCGATCGGCCACCGCAGGCGCCGGCTCGGCGCCTTGCACCGGCGCACTCACCTCGAGATCAAGACTCCCCCGACGGTAGGCCGCGCGTAGCTCCCGATACACCCGCGAGAACTCGGCGCGCAGCGCATCCGACGCACGGGTTCGAAGCTCGTGGGCGCCGACCCGGCGCCGTGCCTCGGCGACGAGCGGGTGAATCGCGCAGGTCCCGGGCGCGCTCGCCGCGGCCAGGAAGGCCGCGCTGACGCCCGGGGCGTCGCAGGTGTCGATCGCCGCGAGGCAGTGCTCCGTGAACTGGTCCATGGTGGGCGGGTGCTGTGCGAAGGGCTCGGCGCTCGAGAGCGCTGCCTCGCCGGCGCGCACGTCGCTCGCGCCAAGGCCCGCCTCCGAGAGCGCCGCCGCCCAGTACTGCGCACGGGCCTGCTCCTCGGATTGCTCGCGGCGCGGCCAGAGCGCACCGTAGCGAAAGCCAAAGCCCCGGTGCAGTGCGGCCACCGCCTCAAGGATGTCGGTGTCGCCCTGTGGTGCGCGCTGCATCTCGAGTGCGAGATCGATGAAGGCGCGGCGCTTCGGCGGGTAGTTCCGGTAGGCCGGATCCGCCTTCACGCGCTCGTGCGCCGCACGCAGTCCCGCGGCGCTGACTTCGGCGCGCTCGAGTTCGCGCACCCAGTCGGCGAGCATCAGGGCCTGCTCCTCGGCGCCGCCGCGCGACCAGAGGCCGCGGTACTCGGTGGCGAAGTCGCGATTGAGCTCGGTGAAGGCGTCGATCAGGGCCGCACGGGGGTTCTCGCTCATGCGCTCGCCACCTGGCGCGCCACGCCCTGCTCGCCGGCCTCAAGGAGCTCACGCAGACGCGCCTCAACGGCCTGGGTGCTCGGCGCACCCGCCGCAGCACCACCGCTTGCCACCGTCAGCCACTTGCGGATGAGCCGTGGCATGCCGCCAGCCGGCGGCCGACGCTCGGGGTTGCGGCTGAGCCAGGAGAAGAGATTATCCATCTCGACGCCGAGCGAAACCCCGGGGAACTCCTCGCCAAGCGAGCGTGCAAGCGCCCCGCTGACCGGGATCGCCTCGCCGCTCTGGTGAAAACGGCTGGTCGGCAGCCAGCCGCTGTAGCGCGCGCAGTCACGTTCAGCGGGCGGCAGGTAGAGAATCTCGGGCTCCTCGCCAATCAGCTGACTGACCCGCGCAAGCGTGCTCCGCTCGATCCGCTGCCCGCCCCGGGCATGGCGCCTGGCGAGCTGCGCCTGCGTCTCGCGCAGGGACTTCTCCGGGGCAATGAGCGCTGCGAATGTGTAGACAAACACACCGGTCTGCGGGTGCGGGTGTCGCTGGATGAGCCCGCCCCGCGGCGCACAGAGCTTGTCGAGGAGCGCAGCAAGCACAGCCTGATCCTCCTCGACCCAGGCGGCGAGCGCGGCGATGTCGCTCGGCGCGCTCGCCGCCTCGCAGCGCTGCCAGACCTGGTCAAGCAGGTCACGGAAGAGGCCGCGCTCGGCGCGTGTCAGTGCCTTGTAGTGGCGGTTTTGCTGGAGCGCTGCGGTGTCGAGCGCACAGGGACTGGTCATCGGGTTGAGGCCCTCTGAGTTAATTTGATGTGAATATATTATGATCGCCTCCCGGCGTCAACAGACACCGGCGTGGCATGCCGTCCAGACAGCATGATATAATTCAATTTAAATAATAACAGGAGTTTCCCATGGCCGCGATCTCGACACGGAGTGTTGTCCTCAAGGCGCTTGAGAAGAGCGTCCGCCACCTGCCTGTCCCCGGCGTCAAGGCCGATGAGTGGGCGCGGCGGAAGGCGGACTATGCCGATGAACTGATCGAGCAGGTCGCACGCCCCGAGGCGCAGCTCTATCTGGACTTCGCGCTCGCCAAGGGCGATGTCGAGTCGGTGACCCGCGAGCGCGCGATCTGGCATGTCCGGCGTCTGTCGGGATTCGGCGGCTCGGACATGGGTGTGCTTTTTACCAACTACCAGGGTGGCGTGACACCGTTTGCCGACGTCCTGCATGATCGCGCGGTGATCGCGCAGAAGCTTCTCATCGAGCTGCCCACTCCTGCTGCCGGCGAGGACGGCGCCGAGGATCGCCACCAGATGATCCGCGGCAATGTCTTCGAGGGTCCGATCGAGCAGGCCTTTTTGCGTGGCCACCGCGAGTTTGGCCTTCGCCCCGACACGGAGGGGCGTGAGCGCCTGCGCGCCTGGCACGCCGAGCGCGCGGCGGCCGCCCCGGAGACCCTCGCCATGCCCTGGCTCCAGGGCTCGCCGGACGGTCTGTATCTGGATCGCTTTGGCAAGCGCTGGCTCGTCGATTTCAAGGCGCCCTCGGATGAGTCGGGTGTGCGCGCCCACATGAGCGAGATCCCGCAGTTCTACGAGGGGCAGCTCCTGCACTATGCGCTGATCCTGCGCGAGGCGGGGATCCCGGCAGACCATGTGGCGCTCGCGCCCTTCTCCTGGTCGCGGATGCGTGTCGAGCGCTGCTCGCTTGCGGTGACCGATGAGAAGCTCGCGCTGATCGAGCGGATTGGCGATCACTACTACTACGACCACCTGCTTCGCCTTGAGCTGCCGAAGCCACGCTTCTCGAACACGCTGGTGCGCCTGGAGGAGATGGATGAGAAGCTCGCGCAGCGCCTTCGCAAGCTCGTGGCCACGCGGAAGTCCAAGCGCTGGGCCGAGGGTATCGAGGAGACGCTGGGAGCGTTGATCGAGCAGGACCTCCAGCGCGCCGGCATCGATCCTCTCAGTGTCGAGGGGACAGTGGATCTTGGCATCATGCGGGGTGCCCGTCGGCAGTACCGCAGCATTGACACCGTGCTGCTGAAACACCGCGCCCACGAGGCGGGTGTCGACGTGGCGGACGAGTCGCTCTACCGCACCAGCGAGAAGTTCGTGCTCTCGACACCGCGCTCGAAGAACAGCCCGCATCTTGATGCGATCGCAGGGCTTGGCGAGCGCGCCGAGCGCGCCGGTGAGGATCTGCTGATGGACCTTGAGGAGGATGGCTTTGAGCTCTGATGAGGGTGGCATCAATCTGGTGCTCTACCCGCGGGAGTACAATCGTCGCGGCGAGGAGCACCTGCACTCCGTTCGCGGCGTGACGCAGGATGGCCGCGAGGTCAACGTGAAGCTTCGCATTGCGAAGAGCCTGCGTGATGAGGCGAAGGCGCCACGCATTGCGGAGTTCGCCCGCACCGACCGGCGGGCGAAGAGTGCCTGTCTCGCTTCCGCGGACAATGGGCCGGAGCGCCGCGAGGGTGTGCTGCTCTTCTCCCGGGCGATCCCCGAGGGGGCCGGGCGGCGCGGGGTGCAGGACTACGTGGCGCGCTGGGCCGTTGTGCTGGCCGAGGATGCCGAGAGTCCGGATCCGGTGTTCGGTCTGGGCCGCCTTGAGGTGGTCCGGGACGCATCGCGCGCCCGCGCGGGCGGTAGCGCACTGAGCCCGGCCGCGGCCTCCGCGCTCGAGAGTGATCCGCGGAGCTATCTCTACCCGGCCATCGTCTATCACGTGGAAGCGACAGCGCGTCTCCCCGGCGGCTCCCCGGAGGCCGCCGAGACCGCCATTGCCGCTCTGATGGAGGCGCGCACAGCCGCCGGCATTGCCGGTGGCGCACTGATCCGCTGTATCAACGCCGATGGGGTCTGTGTCGGCGAACCATCGGAAATCTTCGTTCGTTTTGCGCGGGGGTCGAACGGCTATGAGTCGGGTGCTGCACGGGTGCGCGCCCATCTGGCCGAGGAGCGCCCGGTCTGGGCACGCGCTCGCGAGGGGGAGCTCCTGGTCACCCCGCTCTCCCGGATCTACCACGGTGCGGCGGGCGGCAGCTACTTCGGCTCGAGCGCGCGCTACCAGAGCCTGACTCGCGCTTTCTTTGACGCCGCCGGCGATCCGCAGCTCTGCCGCGTCGCAATCCGGGTCAAGCACTATGCCGACTCCGGTGTGACGCAGCTCTACCGCCTCTACCCCCTCTCGCCGCCACTCGGTGGCCCGGGGCAGCTTGACGGGGATGGGGGGTTCACGCTCCCGGGTGCTGCTGATGCACTGAAACCGGCGTTTTCGCCGCCCGGTGCGGCGGACTGGATCGAGCGCCCGCTGGTGCGCCTCGGCGGTCTGCCGCCCGCGCGTGCCGCCTGGCTGCTGGATGCCGCGCGAGACCCGTCCGACAGGGCGCCGACGGCGCAGGGCGCCGACGGCGTGCCCGAGTCCGTCCCGCAGGCGCCGCATGCTGGCGAGCCTGAAGCGCTCGCGCAGGCTGCGGTTGCCGACGACTCGCCACCCGCGACTGCGCCAGGCGCCGCCGAAGCCGGCCTTGATGCGAACGTGACGGGGCGCGACGGCGAGGACGGTTTGTCAGTGGGGCGGGACGCCGATGCGCATGGCGTGTTGTCGCAAGACCCCGGGGGGTTGCACGGATCCTCCCCCGAGACCGATTCGGAGACTGATTCAGGGAGGCAGCCGCCGAGTGAGGGGGCGCCCGACAAGCAGGCAGCTGACCTCACCGCGCCTGCCGAGGCCGATACCCCGCAAGCCGAGAGCGCGCCTGCGCAACTCTCGGGACTTGCCGCCTTCATGAAACGAAACCGCCAGGGCTAGGCGCTTGCCGCGAGCGCCTCTGACTGCCCTGACCGGCGCCGGGCAGGCCCGCGCTCGCGACGCTGGAAGCACTCCAGTCCCTCGCCGAGGTTGAAGAACGCATGCTGCCAGAAGAGTCGCCCGTAGCCATCGAGCCGCTCATCGATGGCGGCGGCCGAGCGCTTGGCCTCGTTACCCCGGCGGCGCTCATCCTCACTGAGAGCCGTGTTCTCGGCACGCTTTGAAAGGCGGGCGACCTCGGCGTGGAGCGCCTCGCGGGCGGCGCGCAGGGCGAGCTCCTCGCGGGCGATTGTGACCGGGCGCAGCCACGCGGAGATGCTCCGGCCGTTGTCGGCGGCGAAGAACCGTGCCGTGGTGAGCGCAACGCCGTCGGCGCCAACCTCCTTGAACATGGCAGGGCGCTGGCCCTCGGCCGGGTAGAAGAGACCCACAAACCCCTCTTTTCGCGTTGCCGCCTCCGGCCCCTCCTCGCACTCGAAGTAGGCGAGATGGCAGGTGGCATCATCCCGGGTCATGGGGTCACGATAGGCGAACGGGATATCGCCGGTGAACGCCACCATGCGGGTCTTGCGCTCGCGCTCCTCGACGACGACACCCTCCCCGCCCGGGTGTAGCCGCAGGATCTCCCCACGCCCGGCGCTGACACGCTCCGCCCTCGCCTCGCTCTGCGCGGAGACCTGGACGCGGAAGGCCTTGCCCGCGCCGCGCGGCGGCATGACCAGGTAGCCATCGCGCACCTTTCTCGCCCGCCAGTCCCGGCGTAGCGCCTCGCCCACCAGGACGATGCTCTCACCCATGCGCAGATGGCCAAGGGGTGTCACCTCAAGCTTGCTGCCATCGGCAAACGCATCCCCCGGCGCCATCAGGCGGGTTTTCCCCTCGCGGTTCATGATCCTGTAGCGCCCATCCTCGCAGCGCACGGCCTCGTAGCTGTCACTGACCTCGCCGCCGACCCCGAACTGCACGTTGAAAACCTCGGCGATCACCTTGCGCTTGTCGCCAGCCTGCTCTGTCATGACACACCCATCCCGACTCAATCCCGACTGTAAATATATTTTAGCGTATATTTTTTATGGCCGCCACCGATCCAGCCTATTGATCCTAAAATATACAGGAAGCGTTGCCATAACAGGCGTAGTGCAACCAGCATTGTACACTTATCATACAAAATAAGTTGACAAAGAATTGCATTATGTATATATTAAATGATAACCCAACTCAGCGGATGGACCGGGGAATGGAACCTAGAGGTAGAGACAATGAACAACAAGGCTGTTACGCCGAGCAACAATGACCCGGTTGCTGCCGGGGCTGCGCCCCGTCACGAGAGCCTCGATAGCGAGGCGCTCTACAGTCAGCAGGTCCGCAACATCGATGTCCTCTCCCGGGAGGAGCAGCTTGCGCTTGTGCGCCGCGCGCAAGGTGGCGATGCGGCCGCCCGCGAGGCGTTCCTCGAGGCGAACCTGCGCCTGGTCATGAAGGTTGCCAGGGACTACAGCCACACGCCGCTGCCCTACATGGACCTGGTCTCCGAGGGGAATTTCGGGTTGATGCGCGCCGCTGAGCTCTTCGATCCCGAGGCGGGCTTCGCCTTCTCGACCTACGCGGTCTCCTGGATTCGCTACCGGATCGAGCGCGCGCTCCAGCGCCAGTCGCTCACCGTGCACGTGCCGTGCACCACGGCGCGCCAGGTGGCCAAGGCGAACAACACCCGCCGTCGACTCCAGGGCGGCACTGATGGCCCGGTGAAGACCGCCGACGTGGCGGCCGCGATGGGGGTCGATGCCGGCCAGGCCGAACACCTGCTCGCGATCTCCGAGTGCATGTCCTCGCTTGACGTGCCCCTGGGTGAGGGGTCCGCCGAGCGGGTGGTGGATGCCATTGCGGATCAGGGCGCCGATGTGCTCTTCGAGCTCGACAGTGCCGATCAGCGTCGGGTCGCCGAGATCGCGCTCGCCGGGCTTGATGATCGCACGCGAACAGCCGTGGTCTATCGCTTTGGCCTCGGCGGTGGCGATCCGATGACGCTTGCCGAGATCGCCGATGTCATCGGCGTGACCCGCGAGCGGGTCCGGCAGATGGTGGCAGCAGCACTGCCGCTGATGGCGCAACGCCTGGTCGAGGCCGGCATCGAGCCCGAGGATGTGCTCTGCGCCTAATGGGCTGACAGGCCGCGATCGCAAGAAGCCCCGGCTGCGCAACTGCGCGCCGGGGCTTTTCTCTGTGCGGACTCCGAGGCGGCCCTCAGGGCCTCCGGACAGGTTCTGCGCCGGGCTCCTCCTGAGCGACGAAGGACAGCGCAGCGAGGCCCTCGGCGGCCGGGATGAAATCACGGGGAAAGTGCTCGCGACGAACCAGGCGATTGACACCCGATTCGGTCCTGACCAGGAAGTCTCCCGGCAGCGCCCGGGAGAGTTGCCCGCTCTCCGGCTCCTCGATGGTGGCGCACCCGGAGAGCTCAACAGCCGCCATGGCCCGCCTTGCCCGGCAATAGACACCGCCCTCCCCTGCCCGGGTCTCGCCAAGCGGCACGTAGAGGGCATCGAAGAGCCCGCGGTTGATCGCAAGTGGCTCGCCATCCGGCACACTCGGGAGCCGGATTGGCACACCGGGCGCCTGGCGTTGCCAGTCCTCCGGGGCGAAGATCCGCCGAATCGTCACCCGGTGCGCGCCCACCTCGGCGAGCACCGGCACGGGCCGCGGCATCACGTGAAAGACACCCGGCTGCTCATCGATGTCGAGCGTGGTCCCGTCGATCATTCTGCTTGCCCCCACCTGTTATCTTTATTATAATGGTTATTAAATAATGTCACAAGGGCGACGCACGCTGCCCTTCTGTGTAGGGACGTATCTGATGCTGCATCGCCTGGTCGACATTACCGCGCTTTCGCAGGCCGAGGAGTGCCTGCGCGACGCGCTGGCGCACGATGAGTCGATCGGCCGCGCGCTCGCGGAAGCGCGCGATCAGGCCGCGGCTGATGCAGCAATCGAGAGCGTTGCGATCTCGCGTCTTCGCGGCGAATTGCTGAACGCAAGAGCGCTTCGTCGCCATGCCAAGGAGGTGGTGCGTTTTCACCGCCTGGATGACGATGCGCGGCGCTTCCATCGCATTGCGCTTGCCGGGCTCGATACGGATATCCTTGAGCGCGCCCATCGCGGCGCGCTCCTCGGCGCACAGGCCCGAGACGACCTCATCGACGTCACCGAGGAGGCGCGCCATCACTGGGACTATCTTCAGGACGCGCAGAACCTCGCGCTCGAGACCCGCGCCGACATGCTCGCCGAGCCGGGTAACCAGGCTCTTGCGAACCGCGAGAAGCGCGCCTTCAACACCGTCGTCAGGGCGCGCCAGGAGATGAACCTCCTCCTCGGAAAGCGTGTCTCCCTGCTCCAGCGCTCGTCCTATCACATGGGATTCCGCGCCCACCTGCGGCGGATCCTTGTCGCGCAGTGCACGGCAAGCTGGGATCGGCTGGTGCGCGCGCATGCATCCGCCACCAACACTGCCCCGGCCTGCAACGACGAGTCAGCCGCGGCACCGCTCTCGCGTCTGCGCTAGGCGCTCGCCGCCAGGCGCGCCCTGGGCTGTTGCCCGGCAGCACCTCGCCGCTCCTGGATCTCGCAGTCGAGTGCCGCATAGGGGCAGCGCTCGCAGCTTGTACAAAAATCCACCGGGTTTCTCTCCGCCCTGGCATCCGGGTCGGCGCCGATCGCCTGGAGCACGGTGCGCCGGTAGTCGCGGTTGATCGTGAAAAGACGCAGGTGGGCGCCATGGAGTCGGACACGCTCGGCTGCGCCCTCCTCCGCAAGCCCGTACTGCCGGAGGTGTCGTCCGATTGCCTCGGAGCGAAGCCAGTGCGGCATCGCCTCACCGAGTGGCAGACCGACGTTGTCCTCATCGATCAGGCGCCGCATCTCAAGCGCGAGGTGCGAGGTGCTCGACTGGCGGTAGCCCGCGGCAATCAAGTTCTCAAGCGCCTGGGAGAGCACGGTCGCGGGCTCGAGCTTCTCGATCGGCGTGGCGCGCTGGCGCTCGAGCGCGGTGTCGACGCCGTCAATGAAGTCCTGGCGGCCACTGAGTCGCGCCAGCACTCGCAGCGGGGCTGCGATCTCGTCCTCGCGGTTGGTCTTGTCGGCGACCAGCTCGAGGTAGGCCTCGCGCATCCGCGGCACGTTAGCGAACACCCAGCTGTGGGCGTCATTCCTGACCCGCCGCAGGGCCTCGGGCGGGAGTTTCTCGCGGCCGTGGAAGTCTGCCAGCGCGGTCAGCGGTGCACGGCGCGTGTTGATGCTGAGCATCCGGGTGCCAAGAATCGGATCGGTGCCGGTGCCGGTGTTCGAGATGATCTTCACGCCGAAGAAATTCATCGTCACGGGCCGCATGGTGCGGCTGTCGGTCACCACCTTGCAGGCGGTGCTGCGTTTGTAGCTGACCTTGAGCACCTGGACCATCTCCGAGAAGTTCCCCCGCGTCTTGCCGCCACCGCGCTGTGCGATCGACTCGAGGTCGTCGATGACTACAAGCCCCCCGGACTCATCAATGATGCGGATGATGGTGGCCGGCGTGGTCTGGCCGATCATCACCGCGTTGGCCGAGACCTCCGAGAGTGCGGTGCTGAGCTCCGACTTGCCGGTCCCGGCCGGCCCCTGCAGCTGGATCAGCGGGACGGCATCGAAGACGCTCTGCCCGTAGGTAAGGAGCGCGGTTGCGGTCAGGAGCCAGTAGTCGGAGTCGTGCGGGAGCCACACCCGGGAGCGCAGGTGCTCGACGATCTCCCCGGCGATCTCGCCCAGATCCATCGACGGCGGCCGCCCCGCCAGGTAGTCGTTGATCGCATCCCACTCCCAGGTGCCGTGGCTATTCGCCTTTGGCATCCTGTCGATCAGTGTGCCATCGGAGAGGCGCAGAACGTGCTGTGCGCTGTTGACATCATCCGGGGCCTCGGACGTCCGGGCCGTCAGCACCTGGCGGTCGCTTCGGATCACCACCGTTTCGACCTGTTCAGCGAAAAACGACTCGCCGCTCTTGTCAGCGATGTGGCGCCCCACCAGGGTCTGCACCGGATAATAGAGCGCACCGTTGTGATAAGCGCAGTTGACATCGATCGGCCGGTAGGCGGCCCGGCCCTCATAGGGTGGTAGCAACGCGCTCCCAGCATCCGCATCACCATCCGCGCAATCGCCCTCCTCCACCTTGAGTGGCCTGCGACCGTCGCACTCGGGGGCTGACGGTGCAGCGAAGTAGCGCACGTCCTCGGACTGCGTCTGCGCCCCCCCGTCGGGGCCCTCGGCATCGGGCTCGGCATGGGCAGGCGGCCTATTTCGATCCGAATGATCTGCCTCGGAGTCATTGTATAGGGTGATCGACGCCCGAAGCGCTAATGCAACCGCGAGACGCCGCCAGCCGTCGATATGCTCGAGCGCCGCCGCGATGGCGGCATGGTTGTGTCCCGCAGCATGAAGCCTCTCGCTGAATGCGGCGCGACGATCGGCATAGCCTGCGGAAAAGTCCTCACCGATGACCGTCTCATCGTCCACGCCGCAGGCATGCTGCCACGCGCGCAGGGCCTCAAGGCGGGGCGTGATGCTCGGGTCATCCATCCACTGGGTCGGCGGACGGGCGTCGAGGAACGCGAGAGCAAGCTCACGGTAGCGAAGCGCAATCGGTTCGTGGTTGAGAAGCGGTGCGCGCCTTTCTGTCTTTCTGCGCTTCACGAATTCGGTGAGCCGGCGGAGCAGGCCTCTTAGCGACACGCGGGGGTCCCCCTTCTATCCGCACCCCGGGCAATAGGCTCGGAGCCTCAATGGCTTACCGGCATTTATTCATCATTTGCTGGCACATGTCAAGCCGCATTCTGTCGCATGTCCCAGTAATTAATGGAAAAATAATGTGTGCCAGCGGGTGTTCCAGTGTCCTTGCCGGGAGGTGCCATCGTCGCGGGCGGTCGCCCGCGTCGCGCACCTGCCCTGAACTCGGTTGGGTTCGGTGATGGTTGTCTTTTCGCGCCGGCAGCGGTCTTTTCGTCGGGGGCATCGGCAGGGATCCGTCCGGAGGCCGGCCTCACGCTCTGCGAGTCCCTGACGGTAAGCTCAACACGAGGCTAATGGATGATGGAGACCGTGGATCGGGGCCCGTACTGAATGACGCGCGCGCGAGCCGCTTCGTCTTTACTGCAGGGTTGCCAGCCGGACAGGCGGCCGACATCGTCGCGTCGTGGGCCGCGCAGCCTTCATGCGGCACACATAAAAGAGTGTATATATATACAGTCCTATCGCTTGACTGGTCGACATCCCGGCGAAGAGACCGGCCACGCAGCCCGTGGTGCGCTAACACCGGGTGAAGACCCCCGGCGGCCCTGAAGCCGTGCGGATCGGTGGGCCCGCCGGCCACCCCCCGTGGGGTGCCCGACAAGCGGAGGGTCGTGCGTGAGCCACGCAGGACATCTGGCGCCGCACATGCTTTAAGTCCACGGCTCTCGAGACTCCCGCGACAAGCCACCGGGCATTGAGCCCCTGCCCTCTTCCCGACCGCCGAGCCTACCGGGCTCCGTCATCAGGTCGGTGATTGCGGTGCGCTCTGCCTGCTTTGCGCCGCTGGACCGTCTGGGCTCGGCCACCGCCAACCGATGCTGCCGCTCTCCACGCCTATCATCTCTCCGCTCCGCCACGCCCGGGAGCTTGTTCCCGCCGCGTTCGGGGAAGGTCCTCGCCGCATTGATGTCTTGAGCGTGGCCGGCACGGGCGTGACGCCTGGCGGGGCCTACCAACGCGCCGGACTCAACGGACAGGGGGTGTTCGACGTCCGCCTCTCAGCCGACGAATCAGGTCGCCGCGTTGGGCAGGGGTTAATGAGTCTCGCTAATGCCCGAAATTGACACCCACACGGTGCGGCCTCACCTGCCTCAGCCTGCACGGTGTAAAGCACCTTCCACGGTGGAAGGTGCGAGCGGCCGGCGCTGTTTGGGTCATGAAATGAACTGGCATGAATGTCCTTGCGCTGGCGCTCGTCCATGGACGCACCGGTCCTGATCACAGGTCAGCAAACTCTCGCATAAGCTTCGGCGCCTTATGCGTCCCAGGGCAGACCTGCCAACGCCCTGCTCTCTAAACTCGGCTTGAGTCCTTGGGCTGAAGCCGCGACGCCTCTTTACCTGACGCTGGTCGATCGACGGTGTTTCGCCCCCTTTGCGACCCGCCTCCCCCCGTTCTTTAAAACGAGATCCGGCTCGTCTGAGCAGCGTCGGGACCGATGGATTTGGGACACTGCCGTATGCGAAACCCTGGCTTCCCGCTTGTCAGGGTTCTGCTCGCCTGTTTCTTGCGACCCTGTAAGAGCGCACTGCCATGGCGCAGGGTCCGGCCGAAGCGAGCTCCTGGCGCATCGCCCTATCTCCAGGTGATGGTCCGTTGCCGTGCGCAGGGGTGAGCGAGCAAGAGTCCGACTCTCACAGGCATACAGGCACGGTGTTCTCGAGCCGATGCGGTGCCAGGGCGCGATAGCATGGTCCCGTCTGACCAGTGTGCTGGGGCGAGCGCTCGATCGATGTCTTCGATCCGTTGCGCTGCACACCCCTGGGTGGAAGGGCGCAGCGCAGCTGGCAGTTGAGCTGGATCCCAGACCCCTCAGGGCAGGAGAGCTCTCGTGAAAGCCAGCGCAGGCAAGCACCAGGATCGGCAACCGCTGCGCTTTCTGCCTGAGGTGGTATGCGTCTCTGCCATCGGGCTGGCGGTGTTCGAGCCATGGTTCGGGCATCACCCCCGCGCTGGCTAACTCCTCAACCGAGTTACGGCGATGGGCGGGGGCCAGGTGGGGTCCTGGCAACTTCCACGATGGAGGTTGCCAGGACCGACTCTGCTCCGCCAAGAATCGGGATGCACTCAATCTCCTGCTCGACTGCGCCCAAACTGCGGCACCTTCCACCGCGGAAGATACGCGAGCCAGTGCTCGGGACTCCTGGCGTCACCGCCATCGCCCAATCGCACAAGCCGAAGTCAGCCGCCCGACTAGCTAACACACTCCACTGCCCGTGGAACCTGCACCACTTGGAGATAGGGTTGGCGGGAAAGGCCGCGGCAGCGGAGGCGAGCAAATCGCGCCTCACCGGGCCCTGGGGCAGATAGTGCGTGCAAGGGGGCCCGCGAGCCCCGTCAGATTCCACGGTGGAAGATGCCTGATCGTCAGCCCGCGCCTCCCGGCGTCACCATCATAGGGCACCGGTATCGCCCGGGATCTCTCGGCGAAATGCCATGCGCGCCTTTGGTCAGACGCTGAAGTCGATGGGGCCTGATTGGTGGAATAGGGCACTTCGGCCGAAGTGCACACTCGTGCCACACCGAGGTCGGGAGGTCACAGGGCACGCAAAGCCCCCTGCAGTTCCGGCAGCTTCCACTGTGGAAGCTGCCTGGCCCGCACCGGCCGCCACGAGCAACGGCACGCCCTGTATCGGCCGCCGGACGGCATCCAGACTGCTGCACCTTCCACAGTGGAAGATGTGCAATCGCCAGCCCGCGCCTCTCGGCGTCACCACCATCGCGCACTGGTATTGGCCCCGATGTCTCGACCAAAGGGCATGTATGGCTGCCGTTAGACGCTGACGCCCAGGGGTGCTAATTGTCGGAATAGGCCGCTTTGACGGAGGTGCACGCATCGAGTTTCGCCGCGGTGGCAGCTTCCACGGTGGAAGGTGCCCAGCCATCAAACCGGTGAGCCGGTGGCCGCGCAGAGGCAAACCAGGACGTTAACCAACAGCCTCGCCGCCTCACTGCGAACCCGGCGCGGAGGAGGGCGGGGTCGCCAGCTCAGTCCATCCAGACTAAGGGACGCGTTCAGCGACTGCGTGGCAGCACCTGTGCCAGAAATCCCAGCGGAGTGCGGCCCGCCCCAGAAATGATATCAATCGCATCAAGCGCGCAGAGCGGGGGCGCGCGCCACCCCCTTCCAAGACTCTTCTTGTCATTGCCGCGAGACGGCTTGAGGGCGATCAGTCAGCTGCATGAATACGGCAGCTTCCACTGTGGAAGCTGCCGCGTGATACGCCGACACCAGGCGGACGTAGAGTTTCGGCGTCGCCTGTTCCACGCTATGGCATCCGGCCAATCCTGCCAGTCTCAACAGCGTATGCCGATCCTCCGCATACGCTACCGGCGCGCGGGGTGGGGGCGCAATCCGGCGCGGCCCGCGGTGTAGGAGACAGGTCCGCTGGGGAACAGAATAGTAGGGGAGGGGGGTCAGCGTATTGGGCGTTGGCGAGAGCCAATGCAGTGCCAGAAACTTCCTGATTCATTCCTGTAAAAAGCTTTTTCCTCAGTTATTTACTGTTACCTATAAAAACCCCTGTGGCCACAGTATGCTCGTGTTACCGCAATACTTGCGTTTTCCCTCACTTTGCATTAAAAACTCTCATAAGCCGATAACATGCAAAGCCCATGAACTTCTTGATAAATATGCTTTTTAGCGACACTGCTCGCGAGAACTGCCTACAATGGAGTCCCAATGGACGATCAAAGCTTCGCTAATCTCTCCGCCTCCGGCGCCCACCTCCATGAGTTTCTCCTCAATGCGTTGACCGAGCCGAACTATCGCAAAACACTCCCGGAATTCGGCATCAGTCGGTTGTCCCAGCTCGTTGGCGTGAGCACGCAGCATATTCGCAATCTTGAGAAAGCGGGTACGCTGCCAGCGCCCCGCACCGTCAAGAGCGGAGCACTAAACCGCCGTGTCTACAGCCTAGCCGACGCTGACCGTATCAGGAAGATCCTCAACATTCAGGTGTCACGCCCGGCAGGCTCCCGTGCCCTACGCGTCTCATTTTCGAACCTCAAGGGCGGCGTAGGGAAGTCCACCTGCAGTGTGTACTTTGCTCAATACGCCGCCCGTGCGGGCTACCGTGTGCTCCTGGTGGACATGGACCCTCAGGCCTCGGCGACCAGCGTTTTCGGCTATGTCCCCGATCTCCACCTGGTTGAGAACGACACCATCTACGATGCGCTCATGGAGGACCCTTACTCCATCCAGGACAAGATCCGCGAAACCTACTGGCACAAGCTCTCCCTGGTGCCGGCCATGATGGACCTCCAGAACGCCGACTTCATGCTGCCGATCGCAGAGGAGAACAACCACGAGACGATGGGGACTGCCATCTTTCGCCTGCGCCAGGCGATTGAGGTTGTTCGCGATGACTACGACATTATCGTCATCGATACGCCACCGAGCATGGGGATGCTCTGCTTCAACACCTTCATGTCCGCTGACTACATCATCGCGCCGTTCACCCCGCACATGTTTGACTTGGCCTCCTCGGTCCAGTTCTTCCGGATGCTCGCGACCGTCATGCAACATGACCCGGACCACCCGCTTCGCAAGATGAGCATCCTGGTCAACCGTCATGACCACTCCGTTGAAGCGAGGCGCACGCACCAGATGCTGTTACAGACGTTCGGCAATTACGTTCTTGCCAATTACGTCCGCCAGACAATCGAGGTGCACAAAGCCTCGTCGGATCTTTTGAGCGTCTATGAGATCGACGAGGTGCGTGGCTCCATGGAGGCGCATCGTAACGCCATTCGCATGTTCGATGCGGTCAACGAGGAAATACTGACAAACATCCGCATGCTCTGGCAGGAAGAACTCCATGCGGTCGAGCAGCAGAGGATTGAGGCATGAGCAGGAAGAAGGGAGTCCCACTCCAGCAGCGCGCCATCGATGAGCTCAAGCGCGCGGAGAAGGCCGGTGAGAAGCTTCCAGAGTCGCGTGTCGCCGAGCTTGCCTTTCGGGGCCAGGGCAGGGCGCCGGCGCCGCCTGGAATGCGTCGCGCTTACCAGCGCAGAGCCATTGACCCCAACAAGATACGGCCCTGGGCTTACGCCGATCGCCATGACAACGAGATGACGCACCTGGACCGACTAGCGACCTCGATGAAGGAGCATGGCCAGCTCGCCAACATCATCGTCCGCCCGCTGCCCCCGAACGATACCAGTGAGCACGACTATGAGCTTTTGGTCGGCAAGGTGCGCTGGGCATCGGCCAAGAAGGCCGGTCTGGAGGCAGTAGACTGCGTGATTCGTGATGTTGATGATCGCGAGGCCTACATACTGATGCGCGAGGAGAACACGCAGCGCCAAAACCCCTCGCCGCTCTCCAACGCACGCTCGCTCAGCAAGGCGATCGGCCCCGACGGCATATTCAAAACGCAGGACGAGGCGTGCAAGGCACTTGGGTCCAGCCCCGCCGCGATCTCGCGCTATCTCAAGTTCGCGACAATCCCGGATGACGTGCTCGATGTGATCAGCAACCCTTTCGAGATCGCCACCAAGATGGGCCTCGAAATCGTCGATCTCATTGCCGAAAACTGTCGTGCCGAGATCGTCGCGCTTGCCCCGGAAATCAACAAGACGATCCACACCCCGGAGCAGTTGCGTGAATCGGTGTTCGCCCTACGCGGGGGGCGCCCATGGCCTGCGGCGGGCACTACGCCCCCGGCGTCGAACGACACACCCCCCGCAGCGGCGTCAAAGCCCGTTTCTGCCCCTCAAAAGCAAGTCTTCCACCTGGCCGATGGGCAGCGCTCCATGGAGTGTGCGCGCACGACGCGCGGCGTCACCGTGCGCATCCCCGTCAAAACCGTCGAGCGCATTCCTGCGGATCGGCTCGATGAGCTCGCCGAGAAGATGGCGGAGCTGGTAAGCGCCTACGCTGATCAATCGTCATCGGAGGGGAGATGAGCAGTGTCCTGCCGCCACCGCCGGATATGGATCAGCGCTCGCCGCCAGTGTTCACCTTTGTGGCTGACCCAGGCGAGGCCATGGACGCATACAATGAGTTGCGCGCCGCTGACGTGATCAGCGCCCAGTCTCATGCACTGCTCGACGCCCTGACACAGCTTGCCGCCGACGACAAGGAGAGGCGAACGGATTTTGTCTCCCTGGTGGATATTCTCAACATATCCCGATCGACGCTTCTGCGTCGGCTGAACCCCTTGCTGAAGTCCGGCCTGGTCGAGAAGCACGCCGGGGCCTCCCACAAGGGGAAACACACGGAGTTCGTGTTCAGTGACCCGCGCAACGTCAAGGGCCTGACCAACGGGGAGGGCGAGTCGAGCAGCCAGTTTCCGGCGCGATGGAGTGTCACGGAGCATGACAGGGAGATCATCGAGTCCCAGCGCCCCCTCGACCTCAGCCGAAAAGCGGATGGTGACTTTATCCCCGAGGAGTTGAAATTCTCCATCAAGGGGGAGGCGCTCAGTATTCTGGGACTGTTCTCTGCGCTGCCCTCTTCACCGAAGAGCGCACTGGCGGAGCAGGGCTACGTCACCAACGTCCATATTGGCCCTTACCGCATGCAGGTGGAGGTACGCCCCCAGCAGGGTTTGCGCACGGTGACGGCGCTCGACCTGCGTGTTCTCGCTGCCATCATCACGCTGGTCCATCGCCAGATCGCGGCGGGGACGCCAGCGGTCAATCCGTTTTTCATTCGCGTCGACTCGATTATTGAATTGTTTCGCCGAGCTGGTGATGTGTACGAGGAGCGCGAGCGAGGGGGGAAGGCAAAGCGGAGCATCCTCGGCAGCATCGAGCGATGGGAGACCACGCAGTTCCGCATCACCCACGTCCCTGAGTCAATCCAGAACTTCTACCATGGGATGATCCGCGTGCGAACCGGTATTCGCTTTATTTCCAAGGTCGCGGATCTATCGAAGTACGATGGTCGTCATTTCATTCCCGAGCGGCTGGGGATCTCGCTCGATGAGGAGTTGCTGCGGCGAATCAAGGACCCCTCCGGGCGCTTTCTGGCATCAATGACGCGCGAGTGGTTGATCGAGCGCAATCCGACCGCGCTCATGCTCTCCACCTTCTGTCGCCGCTTCATTCAGCATGGGCACAGCCCGCGCACGCTCTCCCGGGAATTCGTGCATGCGGAAACCGATCCGAAGAGGCCGCAGCGAGAGTTCTACCGGTCGTTGCGCACGCTCTTCAGTGAGCGTTTCGTCGCGAGCAAGGGTGCGGCATTGATCAATGGCTACTATTTCCTCATTGAGCGGGGGCCCCCTGAACGCTACGTGATCTGGGCCGATCCGGAGCACCAGACCCTTGGGACGCGTAGCTATAAGGCCTATATCGACAGTCGCGGCGATGAGAGGGGTGACTAGCCGGGGCCTGAAGGCCATCGGGCCAGGTGCCCACGAACAACCGCAGCCCGCACATCGCCTTCCAACAGTTGCCTGACAGGGGGTCGTTCAGAATCGTGGGATTCGGTCCACGTTGTGAACAACCCCCAATCGCCTGCTAGCGCACCCATGGAATGCCCGCTCGTTGTCGGTCGATTCGGCGACGAGCGAATCAGGCATGCGGGGTTGTTCAGGATTGTGGGATAAGGTCCACGTTCATGAACAACCCCTCGGCGCAGGACATCGTCTCTCGAAAAAGTCCGGTTGGCGGGGGTTTGCGGGCATCCTGGGGGGTGCTGAGTAGCCGGGAGTAGGGGAGGGTCGTTCAAAATCGTGGAATAAGGTCCACGTCCATGAACAATCCCGTCGTGACTCACCCTCATGCGAAGCCGTGCTCGCCCGGCCTTGTGTCTTGCCGGGTGTGGATGACCTGCTGGGAGGTTGTTCAATAGTGTGGGACAGGGTCCACGTTTTTTGGTGAAATCCAGGGTTCCGGGGTGTGAGTGCGCTAATCAGACCCCTGTTTGCGAGTGATTCTGGTCATTGCGCCTGCTTGGAATTCTTCGTGAAGCGACCGCATTCTGCTCCGAACAGGGCTTGATGGCTTGCCAGTTCGCGCTTCATCACAGGTTCGGCGGCCGCGGACGTGCTCGGCTACTCCTCCCAGACGGGGGTGTCACCCTCCTAGCGCATGGCATTCCTGCTCCCCGGGGGGCAGGAGCCCGTTTAACCCGAGCTCAGGATGTTCGTTACTGCACGCATCGGGGGCGCTGTCTGATGGATGCCCCATCCATGGAAGGTCGGCCCGGACTGTAGGGCGTGTTGCTTGCCGTGATCCCTTGAGGATGGCCGTGGCGTTTGCTCTTGCCCTGGGCTGTTGGTCCCTAAAGGCCGGGATATCAAGATCCGGGGGCTCGTTGTTGCCGTTGTCCTTTTGCTGATAGACTGCTTTATCACGGCGTTTGCCAGTCCCCTCACCATGGCTTGATCGGTTATCCCCGCTATCCACAGTGTACAAACTTACTTTGTATTTGTAGTATCCCTTATAGGCGCATTTTTCATTATCCTAGTCAGTATCTTAGGCGTGGTTTAGGCGTGTGACCGGCGTGTTTGATGGTTGCCCTCCGGCTTTCCGTGGTTGACCGCGCCTGTTTGATGGTTGTCCGTCTTGGCCTGCTGGATTGACCAGCCCCGTGGATGAGGGGTTATCCACAGGCCGCGCGTTGCTCGTGTCGCCTGGCCTTTGCGGCTGCCTTTGGGAGGTTTACCTGCGCAAGGTGCTTCCCTCCGGGCGAACAGTACCGTATAATTAATAAAGTTAAAAATATAAAGAACCAACCAGGAGCCCCTCATGACTTCCAGGAAACAGTGGGTCGTTGCCGGCGTGGACGACGGCTTCGATGAGACGAAGATCGTCCTTGGCGATGGCACCAGCTTCCGGATGCCCTCGCGTGCGCGCGCCGGTGAGCTGAACCGGATCGACATTAGCGGCACGGCGCAGAAGACGGTATTTCTGTACCAGACCCGGGATGGGAAGTACACGGTGGGCCGGGATATCGACCGCGCCGACTCGACGGCAAGCGACGATTATCCGCTGAGCGCGATGAACCGTGCCGTGGTCACCCATGCGCTGCGCGAGGCCGGTGTCGAGGCTGGCGCGGAGCTCTTCCTCTGTAGCGGTCTGCCGGTCAAGAAATTCTACCGCAAGGGCACGCTCAACACGCCGTTCATTAAGCAGAAGAAGCAGAACCTGCTTGAGAACGATGTGGTGGCCGAGGACGGCACGGCGCTTGCGCGCATCGCCCGCCATGAAGTGGTCTCCGAGGGCATCGCCGCCTGGATGGACTTTGTCATGCAGCGCAATGCCTCGGGCAAGCTCGAGGTGAACGAGGAGCTCGTCGCACAGCGCATCGGCATCGTTGATATCGGCGGTCGCACCACCGATATCGCGGTCATCCGCGACTGGCAGCTCGACACCGAGCGCTCCTCGACGGTTGAGGTGGGCATGATCGCGGTGCGCGAGGCCCTGCGCGAGGCGATCAGCGAGGAGTACGATGTCGAGGTCAACGACCAGGAGCTCGCCCGGGCGCTCACCGACGGGCGGATCCGGATGTGGGGCAAGGACCAGGATGTGAGCGCGATCGCTGCGGGCGCCATCAAGGTCGCCGTCAACCGCATCAGGAGCGAGACCATGCGCCGCCTCGGCCGGGCCGCGGACCTCGAGCAGGTCATCTTTGTCGGCGGCACCGTGGTGGCCATCCAGCGCCACCTCGAGGGCTGGTTCCCGAACCAGGTGATCGGGACCGACCCGTCATTCGCCAATGCCCGGGGCATGGCCAAGTACGCCGAGTTCATTCTTGCCGCGCAGGGCGCCTGAGGCGTCCGGCGGGGGAGGGTGGGCGATGCGCCATCGCATGACGGTCAACCTCTATGACGAGAATCCGCTCGATGCGGATCTGCTCGACTACTTTGCCGACCTCGGCCGCAGCCGCCGCCAGGAGCTCCACCGGATGCTCCTGTTGGCCGGCTACAACGCCCTGGTGCGCAACCGAAACGCCCAGGAGGCGGTGATCCAGGCTGCCGATCCGCTGCTGCTCGGGGCGCTGCTTGACGCCTCGAGGAGCCTGTCTGGCGGCCCGCCGGCGCCAGAACCCCACGCGGCAAGGACAGCGCCACCGCAGGCACCGACGCCGCGCAGGCCTGATCTGCCACCCACCAACCCTGCGGCGTCGCCAACCGAGAGCGAGGATGACGAGGATGGGGCAGGGGAGGGCGGTGAAGGCGTGCTGCTTCGCCCCGATGATGATGCCATTGACGACGCCGGCGCCATAGTTACGCCGTCCGGCGCACGTGTCATCGAGGCGCCGGACTTCGAGGATGCGGGCGATGAGCCAGAGGACCCCATGGCTGTCCTGCGGCGCATGCACGGGGGCTGATCCGGGTCTGGATTTCCGTCCGGTAACGGAATATTATATAAACACTAAAATAATAATAAGAGAGCGATCTCATGGCAGGCGGCTCCAGCGACAACAACACGAACGACGTCTTTTTCATCATGGTTCTGGTCATCCTGATGATCGCGGTCATGGTGCTCCAGCACAACTTCCACTTTGTCGCGGCGGCCTGGAAATACCTGCGGATTGCCGAGTTCACCCTGGTGAGCTGGATTCCCGCCTGGGTGCCTGTCTACGGCAGTCTTGAGATCCGCGAGGCCGTGGATTTTCTGAAGACGACGCCGTCAACGGATATTGTGCCTGATACCGTGGTCGCCATGGACAATCACTTCGCGCGCTATTTCAGCTGGCTGCCCGGGCTCCTGCTGGTCGCGCTTGGCGTCAAGCGCTTTCGCGCCACCGAGTCGGTGACCCAGCGCTTCAACATGGAAGAGCTCCTCAGCCACAACCTGCCACTCTACCCGTTCGTGCGCGATGCCGCCGCCGATCATCCCGAGGCGCTTGATATTGATCTTGATCGCGATGACCCGAAATCGGTCCGCTACGCCTCGGCCATGCGGCCGATCGAGTTCGCGACCCTCTCGCCGCCCATGGGCCTGGAGGCGCTGGCGAAATCGCCCAAGGGCAGGCAGTACCGCCAGCCGATCTGGGATGGCAAGAGTGGCGATGTCGACTGGGATCTCGCCGAGCGCTCCTTCGCCACCCAGCTCGGCGCGCGCTATGCCGGCTTCGCGGCGCTCTCGGGTACCGAGCGGCGGATCGCGGAGATGCTCGTGCCGCGCCTGGAGCTCGCCGACCGGGCGATGATGGGACTGGTGCGCCGCTACGCCCGTGCCCATCTCCCGGGACTCGTTGGTGCGAAGAAAACGGCCGGGACGCGCATTGACCCGGAGGATCTCTCCCCTGGCCGCCTGGTGATCTTCAACGCCGTCAAGAATGCGCTGGCGACAGCCCTGGTGCGCCACCGCAAGGAGTGCCGGATCAAGGCTGGGGCGGCGCTCGACCGCCAGCAGGCAATCGACTTCACGAAGAAGATGCTGAGTGACCGCAGCCTGAAGACCATCGCCCGCTCAAATCCGGTCAAGGAGGCCGGGCGGCGCGTGGTGGCCGAGGATGTCATGGCTGCCCACGGCTATGTCCGCCCGGCGCTGATGAGCCTCCTCGATGAGGCGCGCAAGTCAGGCGTGGTGGCGCCGGTGGAGTTCTCCTGGCTCAAGGGTGAGGATCGAGCGCTCTGGTACTGCCTGCACTCGGTCGGGCGCAAGACGCCGTTTGTGGAGGCCGGTGGCGCGTTTGCCCACTGGGAGATCGAGCGGCTGATTGGCCGGTCGCTCAACAGACCCGAGGTGCATGCGGCCATTGAGGCGCTGATCAATTCGATCCGCCCCCAGATGCCGGTCGCCGAGCGCAGTGCGGCCTGACACGCAGGCGCGCACTAAAAATAACAATAAAAATAAAGGAATCTCATCATGTCGGCCGAACAGGTGCATGGCGTACAGAACAACGCCGATCTCAATCCCGGGCTCATTCAGCGCGATACGCGGCCGCTTCGCTTTCGCATCCATGATTTCGTCGCCGACACCGGTGGCTTCATCCTGATCATGCTCGGCGTGATCGTCACGCTCTGGCCGTTCGTCTTTTCGGTCCAGGTGTTCGATGTGCTCTTCATCATCGGCATCCTCTTCGCCTGGTATGCCTGGAGCAAGCACCGCTCCTATCCCTTCCGCAGGCCGATTGCGCAGAGCGGCGATGGGCTCATGTATTTCGGCAACGACCGGCAGACCGATGCGGGTCTGTGGTTCTCGAACGACGACGCCCGCACCCACATGCTTGTCTTCGGCTCGACCGGTAGCGGCAAGACCCGCTTTCTGCTCGGCATCTTCTACCAGGCGATGCTGATCGGCTCAGGCGCGATCTATGTCGACGGCAAGGGCGACAACACGGTCTGGTGGCTCGCCTTCAGCCTCTGCCGGCGCCTTGGCCGGGAGGACGACCTGCTGGTGATGAACTACCTCACCGGGACCGGCGAGGACACCAACCGCATCACCAACTCGAACAACCCCTTCGCCTACGGCAATGCCGAGCAGCTGCGCTCGCTCGTGGTCGGCCTCATGCGTGAGTCCGGTGGCGGGGATGCGATGTGGAAGGGGCGGGCGAGCGCCATGCTGGGCGGCCTCTTGAAGGCGCTGACGACGCTGCGTGATCGCGGCGAGCTCGAGCTCGACATCGCAACGATTCGCGCCCATATCCCGCTCGACAAGATCATCATGCTGGCGCTGCGAAACGACCTCCCCGAGTCGGCACTCAAGCCCCTCCAGGGCTACCTGGCGGAGCTCCCCGGCTACAGCGAGATCGACGCCGCCCAGGGCGCGCTCCAGCAGAAGTGCTACGAGCAGCACGGCTACCTCGCGATGCAGCTGACCGAGGTCATGGCCGATCTCACCGACACCTACGGTCACATCTTCGGCTTTCGCCGCGGCGAGATCGACTTCAAGGACGTGGTGTTTAACCGCCGGCTGCTTTTCGTGATGCTACCGGCTCTCGAGAAGGATCCCGACGCCCTTGCCGGGCTCGGCAAGCTGGTTGTCGCCGGCGTGCGCTCGGCGCTCGCACCGGCGCTTGGCAACGCGGTTGCAGGCACCCGCCGCGAGGCGGTCGAGCAAAAGCCGAGCAACGCCAAAGTACCCTTTATAATTATCCTCGACGAATATGGGTATTACGCGGTGAAGGGCTTCGCCGTTGTTGCCGCGCAGGCCCGCTCGCTTGGGGTGAGCGTTGTTTTTGCCGGGCAGGACTACCCCTCCTTCAAGCGCGCTTCCGAGGAGGAGGCCGCCAGCGTGCAGGCGAACACCAACATCAAGATCTTCATGAAGCTCGAGGATCCGAAGGAGACCTTCGACATCGCCCAGGCCCGCGGTGGCGAGGCGAAGGCGACCCTCACCTCGGGCTACGAGGCAAAGGGCGCCGCCGGGCTCTACGCCGATCAGAAGACCGCGCGGATTGACAGCATGAAGCGCGTCAATCTGCGCGATCTCACCAGCCAGAAACCTGGTCAGGCGCATGTGATCAACGGCGACACCATCAGCCGTGCCCAGCTCTTCTACGCCGACCCCTTCGAGGTGCCGGAGATCAAGCTGAACGAATTCCTCCAGATCGAGAACGTACCAAAACACGTCATCGACCAGATCAACGAGGCGTTCAAGCGCTTTGAGCAGGTGGTCGAGAAAGGCGGGCTTGGCGCGCTGGATGCGGATGATGAGGCCCGCGGCCCCTCGCAGCTCGATCCTGGCCTGAAGACAATCTTCGCGGACCTTGCCCTGGTGGGTGAGCGGGGGCTGAGTGGCCATGAGGCGGCGGTGGTCGCCCTGGGCCTCTCCGAGGTGCGCGAGCAGATCGAGGACTATGAGGCGGAGGTGGTTGCCGGGCTTCGCACCGACGAGCCCGCCGAGACGCCGGCGGCGCGGATCGAGCCGAAGCCTTCACCTGCCAGCGCGAAGCGCGGGGCAGAGAAGCGCGCGGCCGGTGACGCCGGCCGCGAGAGCCCGCATGCCGCGCCCGAGCACCCGGTTCGCGCCGAGCGCTTTGCTGATGAGCGCCAGATGGTGCTCCTTGAGGACGCGCACGCACCGGAGCGCTCGGTGCGCCCTGAGGCCACCAGGCGCGCGGAGGAGTTCGAGGCGCTGCTCTCCGGAATCGTGCTCCGCCAGGCCGAGGCAAGCGCGGGTCGGCCGCTGACCGTCGCAGAGCGCGCCGACGCCGCACCCCGCAGCCAGCTCGAGGCCTCGGGTGCGCGCGCGGGCCTAAGCCGCGAGGAGAGCGCCGAGGAGGCGGCCAGCACGCTTGAGACGCTCGGCGAGTCACTGCGCTACCCGGCGGGGCCGGTGCCGGAGAAAATCCCCCAGGAGGAGATTGCACAGACGCTGAAGGAGCTCCTGAAGCTCGTCGATGAGCAATCCCAGTTCTGATTCGCTGGCAGGGCAGGGCAGGGCGTCGCTGGCATGGTCAGCGGCGCCCTTGGCTTCAGGCGGCAGACGGTGGGTCGAGGTAGAAGTTTGTGCGCTCCACACTTTCAAAGCGCCCGAAGAAGTCGCTCTCGGCGACCAGCGGCCGGTAGGCCCGCTCACCGCCAGGCCCCTTTACCAGCACGCGGATCGCGCGGTAGTCTTCGCCGATGGCGCTAAAGCGCGCGAGGCTACAGCGATACTGGATGTCACCGAGGCGAACGCCCGTGCTCTCGGCGATCGCGGCCGCGGCCTTGCGCTTGGCGGCCAGATCGAGCGCGTTCGCCCCACCCAGGAAGGGGAGCTTGTCGCGGGCGAGCAGTCGTGCGCTCGCACTCACTGGGTCGACCATCGCGCGTGCCCGGAAGCGCTCCCAGAAGAAGGCATCCGTCAGGTAGGCGAAGTGGCGGATGTCGCTCAGCATGGCCGAGAGCTGTGCCGCCGCACTTGCGTCCTCCATGACCTCGTTGATCGCCCGCAACAGCAGGATCTCAAAGCCGATCGCCGTCTTGTGGGCATAGACATGGCGGAACATCCCGAAGCGGGCCAGCACGAAGTTCTCGAACTCGGGGAGGCCCTTGCGGTTGACTGCGATGCCAAGCCACTGCTCCTGCGCCTGATAGCCAAAGCGCAGGTTGTTGGCGAGATTATCAAGGCTGTAGAGACCGTAGGCCACACCGGTGTAGCGACTGTCGCGGAGCAGGTAGTCGCCCTTGTCCGCATCAAGCTCCCCGGAGATGATGTCGCCGAGCAGGCCCATGACCAGGGCGCCGGCGCCCTCTGGCGCCGTGGTGCCGGGTGCAATCAGCCCCCACGCCGCGCTCGCCGCGGCACAAAAGCGCTCGGACGGCCCGCCATCTGTGGTCTCCATGACATTCAACACATCCTGGACCATGGACTCGCTGCCGGCAGGGAGGCGCTCGCTCAGGATGGCGTGGGCGCTCCTGATGGAGTAGTGCTCGTGCTCGAGGTGGGTGGGTGCCTGGCTGTAGAAGCCACCAACGTCAACCCCTGCCCAGAGCCGCTCGAACTGGCCCTCGGCGTCGATCATGGCACGGATCGCGGGTGCCGACTCCATCTGGTGGGAGAAGGCGCCATGGCCCGTGTCGTGGAGCAGTGCGGCCAGGCGCAACACCGAGGCGAGATAGGCAACGCCTGCGCTCGCCGCATCCCCGGGCTCGCCAAGCCCCAGGCGCTTTCGCTCGTAGCGCGCGGCATCGAGCATGGCGTGGAACATCCGCTGGGCCACATGCATGACGCCGATGGAGTGGGCGAAGCGGCTGTGCGTCGCGCCGGGGAAGACCAGGAAGAGCACATCATTCTGGGCAATATGGCGCAGCCGCTGGAAGAGCGGGTGGTCGATCACGCTCTTCTCGTGATCGAGCAGCGCAATGGCGCCATGGACCGTGTCCATGACGCTGGTGTTGTGGGCAAGTTCGATCGACATGGGGCCTCCTCGGCGCCGAATCATCATTATTATAGCGTTTTCAAAAGAGTTTGTCATCCCTGCTGATTGTTGATATAATAAACATGAAACTAATAGGGTGATCCTCATGCAGCCAGGCTCTTCCACGCCGAAAGGCGGCTTTCTGCTCTACCCGCGCGCCTATCACCTCGATGAGAGTGATCCTGCGCGTAGCTTTGTTGACGGCGTGACGCGCAAGGGGCGCGAGATCCGGGTGCACCTCCAGCCGACCGAGGAGATGGCTGCGGCGGTGCGCGATTCGAGCTCGAAGACCCTGCCCGATCTGGCGCGGTTCGCCCAGAGCGGTCGGCGGGCGAAGAATCCCTGCGCGGCCTCGGCGGATAACGGCCCGGACGCCCCCTGCGGGATTCTCCTGATCGAGCAGGTCTTTGAGATTGACCGCGCCAACAACGTCTGGGGCGGGCGCTGGGCGAGTGTGCTGCGCGCCGGCCCCGAGGATGCCATGCCGGCGATTGGGATCGGCTATCTCGAGATGAACGTCTTCTCGAGGCTCAATGAGGAGGCGAGCGTTGCCAGCGAGGAGATGTGCCGGATTCGCCAGGCGATCGACGCCGGCACCCACCCCGCGCCGATCGAGGGGGAGGAGCGCATCAGCGCTCTGCGCGCCCAGGTGCTTGGCGCACAGACCAAGCGCTTTACCGGCGTCATCCTCCGCCCGCACGAGTCACTCTACCTGCCGGTGGTCACGCCCGAGGCGCTGGCGGGCGCCCTGCGCGGGCCGCTTGAGCACTACACCCGGCGTGGCATGTACGGCGGTGCGCTGATCCGGGTGCGTCGTGATCTGGTGGTCGACTCGAAGCTCTCCACCCAGATCGACATGCAATACCACGCAGCCGAGCGCCGGGTGAAGTCCTTCGACGAGGTGTTTGCCGACTTCCTGCGCTACCAGGCGAAGGGACTACTCGCCGCCGCGCGGCGTGATGCCAACGTGGTGGTCGAGATCATCCCGATGCTGCGCATCAACTGCGCAAAGCACGGCAACGAGCGCTACGGCAATGAGCTTGCGCGCAGCGCCACTGCGACGCCGAAGATCGTGAAGACCTTCGTCGATCGCGAGCACCAGCAGAGCATCCTGACCGAGCTTCGCCGCACCAAGGGCTATCTCGCCTCCCAGGTGGCGATCCGGGTGGCGGAGATCTACGACGGGGAGAGTGCGGGCAACCTCATACTCTCATCGATCCACGCCTTCTCGCCGGCCATCGGCAATCCCTACGAGATCGACCCCACGGGCCGTGCGGCCTACACCCTCGATACCCGCAAGCCGCCAGCCGGGCACACGCAGAACGCCGCCTGAGAGGGCGGCGCCTGGCGTTCCATCGGGCAAATCGGGCCTTAGCGAAGCCGTGGGTGGAAGGGCAGGCAGGCGCTTGGTTGCGCCTCCAGCAGTCCGCGGCTGCTGACCCGGAAGCGGCACTCCTCGCGAATCGCCTCGCGGCAGCCGCAGTCGCCCAGAATCGCACTGGGCCCGCGGAAGCCGAGCATCGCGATGCAGGCGGAGAGCGTGCCGGAGAGTGACTCGCCGCGAATCCCGTCGCGTGCCCAATCGTTGGTCGACTGGCCATCGATCTCAAGGCCCGAGGAGGGGGCGCCGGACATGCAGTTCCCCGATGGCCCGGCGAGCGCCGTCGACGCCGGGGCGAGTGCCACCGCCACGGTCAGGGCGAAGGCGAGTGATGCAAACAACAGGCTGCGCATGGCGGACACCTCTTTATTTTTCTGTTAATAATATGCTACCACAGCCCCGGCGAATTAAGCAGCCTCTTCCTTCTCAGCCTGCGCCGCCTCAACAATGCTTGCCAGGTAGCGGCAGTAGATGCTTGCCGCGATCACATGGGCCTCGTTCAGTGCGGCGCGGAAATGATCGAAGGCCTCCTGCTGGAAGATCACCGTCGGCGACTTCTGCGAGAGCGAGGCGAAGGGGATGGTCCGCTTGAGGCTCTCCATCGCGTCGTTAAGCCCCATCCAGGCGTTGTCGGCCTGGGAGAGGAGGATCTGTCGCGCCGGCTCGACAAGCGTGTACCCGGGCTGGATCAGCGCCACCGCGTCGAGCCTCTCGGAGAGCGCCATGAGCGCCTGCATGCGCAGTGCCTGCGGATCGATGTCGTCGGGGTCCGCCGGCAGCTCGAGCGTGATGCGAAGGGTCGACTGCATCTCGCTTGCGAGCGCCTGTGGGCGCCAGTGCTCCGGGAGATGGCCGGCCGGGCAGTGGCGATCGATCAGCGCGTCGATCAGCTCGACCGTAGCCGTATTCAGCGTCTCAAGTGCGGCGTCTGCCGTGAGCCACTCGCCGCGCAGGGCATAGTAGGCGCGGCGTTGCTGATCGCTCACCCGCTCGAAGCCGAGCGGGTCGAGGAGGCTGTCCGCCTCATCCCGGGCGTAGCTCGCCTGCAGCGCGCGGATGCGCCCGCCGATGAGGCCGGATGAGAGGTGCTGGTCCTCGGTAAGCCCGGTCTGGCGGGCGAGGGCGCGCACCGCCGGCGCGAGGCTCGTGGCGAGCAGCGGGTCGTCGAGACTCAGGTAGAAGGCGCTTGAGCCCGGGTCGCCCTGGCGGCCCGATCGCCCGCGCAGCTGCTCGTCGATGCGCCGCGAGCGGTGTCTCCCGACACCGATCACGCGAAGCCCACCTGCGGCGAGCACCGCCTCGCGCCGCCGCAGGTGGGCCTCCTGGTCGCCGTCGGCGAGGCTGCCACCGAGCAGGATATCCGTTCCGCGCCCGGCCATGGCGGTTGCCACGGTCACCTGCGCCGGTCTGCCGGCCTCGGCAACGATCCGCGACTCCTCGCGGTGGTAGTTGGCATTGAGGAGGTTGTGGGCGATGCCGCGCGCGCTGAGCGCCCGGGAGAGCGCCTCCGAGGCCTCGATGCTGGCAGCGCCAAGGAGTACCGGCTGGCCGCGCGCAATGCACCCGCTGACATCGTCACAGACCGCACGCAGGCGTGCGGCATCACCGAGGTAGATCCGGTCGGGCTCGTCGGCGCGCTGCACCGGACGGGCTGTCGGCACCGCCACCACCGGCAGGCCGTAGACCCGCTCGAAGCTCTCAGCGGCGGTCATGGCCGTGCCGCTCATCCCGCCAACGCGCTGGTAGAGCCCGACGAAGTCCATCACCCGCACCCGGGCAAGTGTCCCGGCCTCGCGGCTTCGCGCCGCACCGCTCGCGACCTCCACCGCCTGGTGCACCCCCTCGCTCCAGGAGCGATCCGGCGTCGGGCGCCCGGTGCGCGGGTCGATGATCACCACGCGATCGTCCTCGATCACGTAGTCGCGACCCACGCGGTAGATGCTGCGCGCGGCGATCGCGTTCTCCAGTGCGCGCACCAGGTGGAGATTGCCGGGCTGGTAGAGCGCGTCACGGGAGATGATGCTGCCTTCGGCGAGCGCCCGGCGCTCAAGCGCGGCATAGGCGCCGGAGCGCATCACGACGCGCTTGGTCTCCTCGATGGCGACGGCGTCAACCGCGTCGTCCCCGATCAGCCCCTCCTCGCGGGTGCGCTCGACCACCTGCACGCGAAGCCCGCGGGCGAGGCCGTCGATGCCCTCGAGCACGTCGATCTCCGAGTCGAACTCCTGGGAGATGATGAGCGGCGTCACCGCCTCATCGAGGAGCACCGCGTCGGCCTCATCGACGATGAGCGAGGCGCGCTCGCCACCGGGACTCACCTGGTCCTCGGCGCGGTAGGCGAGGTTGTCGCGCAGATAGTCGAAGCCGAACTGCTGCACAGTGCCGTAGACCACCGGCATCCGGTAGGCCGCGCGGCGGGCATCGCCCGGGGAGTCCGCAATGATGGAGCCAACGCCAAGGCCAAGCGGGGTGAGCACGCCGGCGGCCTCGCGGGCATCGCGCTCGGCCAGATAGTCATTGGCCGTTGCGACATGCACGCGCTCGCCAAGTGCGGCCCGGGTTGCGGCGGCGATGGTCGCGACAACCGTCTTGCCCTCGCCGGTGACCATCTCGACGATGTTGTTCTCAAGCATGCAGAGCGCGGCGAGGATCTGCGGCGAATGAAGCCGGAAGCCATGATACCGCTCCGCTGCAACAACGGCGCAGGCGAGTGCGGCAAGCGCATCGGGGGCAGCCTCGCCGGCGCGCATGGCTTGAAAGCGCGCGGTCGAACCGTCCCTGAAGCTGTGGGTGTCGGCGAGGCTTCGCACGCGTCGTGCCTGCACGGTCAGCTTTCTCAGGGTCTTCTTGCGCAACAGCGATCGGATCAGTGGCAGCAGCAATGTCGCTCTCCGGTTCTGGCTGGCGAGATCGCCAACCTACCATGGTCTAGCGGGCAGTCTACCAGAGCTTGCCTGTAATTTAAATAACGGATATAAAACTGGCGAATCGCCGGCCGGCATGATTAAATAAACCGAAATCAAAATATCAATGGAGGCATCATGGGACTATTTGGCTGGCGGCGCGCCGCTGATGGGCGAGTGGCGGTGACAGCGGAGGCTGCGGCGGGCGGGCGTGCGCTCGAGGCCGGCATCGCACACCTCCGGGAGGGTGATCTTGTGCAGGCAAGGGCCGCCTTCGAGCGCGCAACGGGCGACGCTGATCCGACGGTGCAGGCGAAGGCCTGGGTGAACCTTGGCACGCTGGCGCGGGGCGAGGGTGGGCTTGACGCGGCGCGCGCAGCCTACATGCGGGCTGTCGACTGCGACCCGGCGCTCACCCCCGCCTACATGAACCTCGCAAGCCTCGCGCTTGCCGCCGGGCGCATGGGTGAGGCGGAGACGCGCTTCCACCAGGTGCTTGCGATCGATCCGGTTGCCGAGTCGGCGATTGCCGGTCTTGCCCGCCTGCTTTCGCTTCGCGGTGCGCGCGCGGAGGCGCTCGAGATGCTGACGCGCGCCCAGGCCGCCCACCCCGGGAGTGCGCGCATTGCCGCACAGCTCGCCGGTGAGCGCTTCCGTGCCGGGGACACGGCGGGGGCCTTCGCGGCGATCGCACCGATGCTTGAAGCGCCCGAGACGGCGCCAGAGGTGCTGGATGCCTACGCGCACCTGGCGGAGTCGCTTGGCGAAGTCGACCAGGCGGTTGCGCGGCTCGAGTCCCATCTTGCCAGCATCGCTGACAGTGCGCTCGCCCCGATGCCCGTCGCGGAGCATTTCCGGGCGCATATCGCGCGGCTTCGCGGGCTGTCCACTGGGGAGGGGGTCTGATGGGCAAGCGACGCAAGCAAACGCCCGGGCAGCGCATGCTCTTTACCGGTGTCACGGTGGTGGGCTCGATGCTCGCACTCGTCGGCGCCCTGCAGCTCTTCGGCTCGATCGGCGCTGGCGCCGAGCGCCTCCCCGAGGGCGCGGGCAGTGTGGTGATGACGGCCGAGGAGGGCGCCGAGTGGGTGCGCAGCACGCGTGGCGTGCCACTCCACGGGCCGCGCCGGGCCGCGGTCACCGTGCATGTCTTCAGCGACATCGAGTGCCCCGTCTGTCAGCGCTACGCGGGCATTCCGGAGCAGGCGGTCGATGGCCTGGGGGGCGTTGCCAACCTCGCCCACCGGCACTTCCCGCTGCCAGGCTTCGGCGAGCGCGCCAAGCGCCAGCATGTTGCCGCCTACTGCGTCGGCGAAACCGCGGGGGAGGAGGCGTACTTTGTGTTTCTTGAGCGGATGTTCGATGAGAGCCGGGGCGGTGGCCGCGGCCCGTCGCGCTCGCTCTTCGCCATCGCTGATCTCGCCGGCGCCGATCGCCCGTCACTGACGGCGTGCATGGAGGACCCGGCGAGTGTGCGCCAGGTTGAGAGCGATGTCGCGGCGGGACGGGCGATTGGTGTTCGCGGTACGCCGACCACCGTGATCGTCAACAACCGCAGCGGTGCCATGCGCGGGCTTGGGGGGCTTCAGGATGCCGCGGCCCTCTCGGCGGCCATCGAGGCGATCGCAACGGAGTAGGGCGTGCGGGGCGGCGGGTGACGCTGCCCCTTGAGAGCACACGGCACGACAAACGCGCACCGCCTCCGAGCGGTGCGCGTCCTTTTGCGCAGGCCTCAGGCGGCCGAGCTGCTTTCGGCTGCCTCTCCAGCGAGCGGCAGCGTCGCGCAAAGCGACAGCCAGTCACTGTCCTCGAGCTTGCTGAAAACCGTGGGCGCGCGCTCGGGTTCTGCGGCCAATGCCGCGTTCTCCGCCTCGATCGCCCGCAGTGCGGCAAAGGCGGCGAGCAGCGCCGGCTCGTCCTGGGCGAGGGCGCTCCAGGCCTCCCGAACGGGCGCGCGTGCGTCAATCGCAAGGCCGCTCTCCACCAACAGCCGCCAGGCCTTCAGCGCGAGTCCAAGGCGTCGCACGTGGGCGGCGACGAAGGCCGGCAGCACGGCCCCGGCATTGCCCTGGCCGTCTGCGACCAGCTTGAGCGGCCGGCCATTTTTCCTTGAGACCTGGTCGATGCCGCTCGCGGTGGCCTCGATCAGCCGGCGCGGCGCAGACTCCGGAGCCAGGAAGACGTTGCGGATCTGCGCGTGGCGGCCAAAGAGCTGTTTGTAGGTGTAGGCGCAGAGCGCCATCACCTGTGCGCGCTCACCACCATCGAGGGCAAGGATCTCGTCGCGAAGCGCGATGGCCTCGTTGGTGATTCGCACCATGGCGCGAGCCTGCTTGCTGTTCTTGTTGTTCTTTCTGCGGAGCATGGCGACCTCTCTTTAGTTTGAGTTTTATATAGTACCAGACTGGCCCTGCAAGGCCAGTGTCAGATTGCTTGACTTGTCTTTATATTGAAAGTATAATAAATCCATCATTCAATGGAGATCCGGCATGTCACAACAGAAGGTTGCCTACGCGGCCAGCACCGAGGCAGACGTCAAGACCCCCGAGCTCACAGTCGCCTGGCGGCGCGGCGGCAAGGCCCGCTACGAGTTCGCGAGCCCGGACAGCGAGAAGAAAACCGGGCTGACCCGGGCGGAGGACCCGCGGGTTCGCATTGCCGATATCGATGATGATGCGGCTGCGCGCATCGCCAACGCCGGCGTGCAGCGACGCTGCGCCGATGGCCGCTGCGCCCGGGTATTCGTCGCCGTAGAGAAGGGCGGTTGCGCGCCGAAGTACTGCCCGGATTGCCGCGGTCGCGTGCGCCGCGAGAAGAAAAGCCGTTTTCTGCGCCGCACCTAGTTCCCGCGTCGCTCCCCCTACTGGGCGAGCGCTTCCATGAAGTCCTGGTAGGTCTTGTAGGCGGCCACCACCGCATTGCCGGTCTGCTCGGCGTGCAGCTGATAGAGTGCCAGTGTCTCCGGGAGTTGCGGTACGAAGGCCGCACCCTCATCGAGGCTAAGGGCTGCGGGGTCGCTGATCAGCACCTGCTCCTCGGTGATGAAGTTATAGAGCACCAGCGCCTCGTCACCGTCAGCGACTGCCGGTGCTGCCACGAGGAAGAGGGCGAAGGCTGCCGCCAAGGCAAGGGGTCGGGTCAGTGCAGAAAATCCCATGATGCTCTCCTGGCTGTCATCGCCGCATCCGCGGCGAAGCGTTGTTTAATTGGATACCAACTATTGTCAGTGACGGCGCCCGGAAAGGCAAGGCTCGCGGGACTCGACGATCGCAAGCCCGGCGCCTCGCGCCTGCTCGACCAGCTGCCGCTCCCGGCAGACCGCGCGCGGGCAGAGCACCGCGGTGATCCCCGCCTGATCACCCCGCTCGCGCTGCCAGGCAAGCCGCCGCGAGAGTGCCTCGGGTGAATCGGCGCGCACGATCCGCAATCGATCAAATACGATACGAAAGCCCTGTCTCGCGAGCGGGCCGAGGACGTGCTCGACAAGACGTCGATCACCGGCAAGTGCCGCATCACTGATGTGCACCTCGCAGACGCCACCGGCGAGCATCGGGGATGCGCCCGCGAGCAGCCGCCTGACCAGGGCAGGGCAGTCCAGTCGCAGCACCGCGGCGGTTGCAGCGCTCATGTGCGTGCGGTGGTGGCGGGTGAGGCGCCACGCAGTGTCAGCGTCATCACACTTGCCGCTGCCGTGCAGGCCATGATCGCGAGCACGCCCGGGCCGGGCACACCGGCCTCGGCGAGCGCTGCGGCGATCATGCCGGGCAGGATCACCAGGGTGAGTCCGATGGCGCTCGCGGTCAGCGCAACCGGGACCTGCGCGCAGCCAACAAGGGCGCGCCGATGCCAGCGAACCAGGGGGGCTCGCCTGACACGCAGCGGCGCGCTGACCAGGTGCGCGTAGAGTGCCGCGGCGGCAAGCAGCAGCAGCGGCGAGGCGAGCAGCATGGCGATTGAGCCGTCGGTTGCCGCGCCTGCGCTCAGTGTCGCCTGCGCGCCTGCAACAAGCGCCATGGCGCCGAGCATGCCGGCGGCGGCCTTCAGCCAGCCGAGTGTGTGGGTCCGCATGGTCTCTCCCGGTTGTCTCCCCCCTCCGTCGTGGCCTGATTGCGTGCAGCCGGTGTCGACACGAGCCTGCGTCCCTGCAGTCACCGACCTATAAATAATATAGCATTATTTAATGTTTTCGTCAACCTCGCCGCTCTAGGCGTTGCTGACCAGCATGAGCGTGTCCCGGCGCAGGTAGTGGCGCAGGAAGGGCTGCCAGTAGTCCTCCCAGAACGCGAGTATCTCATGGGGGTAGGTGCTGACGGCAACCGGCCGTGAGAACACCTCCTCGATTCGCTCGATGTCGGCGGCCGTGGCGCTGAGGCCGTCGAAGCGCGTCATGTCGAAGAGTGTCGTGGCAAGGCGGCGCCAGCCGCGCTGCTGGAAGTCCTCGGCGCTCTCGAAGCGCTCGCCGCGCCAGTGGGCGATCAGCACGCGGGCAAGGCGCGCTTGCACGGGTGTGAAGCCCCACTCCGGGTCGTCATTGAGTGCGTCCTCGATCTGTCTCTCGTAGAAGGCAAGAGTCTGCTCGTAGTCGAGCGCGTCGGGCTCGCCATGGAGTATTTCAAGGAGCGTGTCCCGATCGAGGCATCTAAGCGCCGCGTCGAGGCATTCGCCATCCAGGGTGATGTCACCCTGGGCGTGGGGCGTGGCAAAGACAAGGCGCCTGGCGGCCTCGTGGATGAAGAACAGGCCGGATCCGGCAGCTGCGGTGACCTCAAAGCAGCTGGCGGCCACGGGCCGCGCGGTGGGTGATTGTCGCATGGTGGCTCCTCATGGTTTAAATAATTATACTGTTATGAAAGCCACACGTCAACCGACGGTGACGTCCGATGCCTGTCTCTGGGCTTCAAATATTAATAAAAAGAATATAAAATAATGTGCGTCCCGACGATGGAGCCCCCGATGCAACAGGACCAGCGCCCTGCAATACGCTACACGGCAAGGATCGGCGGCATGCTGCTCGCCGCGGCCAACCGCACAGCGCTCTATCCGGCAGAGCTCGCCGGCTGGGAGGCGGTCTCTGACACCGTGCTCACAGCCGCGCTTGAGTCGCTCGGCGAGGCGGCCTCCTCCCGGGTGTGCAGTCGCTTGCGTGCGCACTGGGCGCGCCACCAGCGCCGCCATCCGCGTGCTTTTGGACGCGCTTTTGGGCGCGTTGCCGGGGCGCTAGGCGGCCGTGATGGCCTCGCAGAAGTCGATGATGTGCTCTGCCAGGTCGGGGCCCTCGGCCGCGGAGAGGATCACCTGGCGGCCGTCGTCGCTGATCGCGAGGGTTTCGTCGCGCTCGATCATCGTGAACAAGGTGGCAAGGCGCACGCTTCGGAATGAGCGGAAGTCGAGGGTCACCGCCCCGTCATCGGCGATCACCTTGTGCACGCCTGCCCGGCGCAGCGCGGCACGCAGGTTGCTGATGCGAAGTAGCGCCTGGAGTGCCTTCGGTGGCTCGCCGAAGCGATCAGCGATCTCCTCAGCCAGGCGATCGACCTCATCCCGGTCCGCCACCGAGACCAGGCGCTTGTAGTAGCCAAGGCGAAGCCCGGGCTCGTCGATCAGCTCCGGGGGGATGTGCCCCCCGAGTCCGATCTCGATGGTGGCGGCATTGGTCAGGGACAGCCCCTCATCGATCTCCTCGCCGGCCTTCAGCGCCTCGATGGCGCGCTCAAGCAGCCGCATGTAGAGCTGGAAGCCGATCGCCTGAATGCTCCCGCTCTGCTCCTCGCCGAGGAGCTCCCCGGCGCCGCGAATCTCAAGGTCATGGGCGGCGAGCATGTAGCCCTGGCCAAGCTTGGTGGCCTCGCTCAGTGCCCGCAGTCGCCGCTCGGCCGTCTCGCTCAGGGCATCCGCACGGGTGAGCATGTAGGCGTAGGCCTGGCGGTGGGAGCGCCCGACGCGGCCACGCAGCTGATGGAGCTGCGCGAGGCCGAAGTTCTCCGCCTGGTCGATGATGATGGTGTTCGCATTGGGAATGTCGATCCCGGTCTCGATGATGGTGGTACAGAGCAGAACGTCGAACTCGTGGCGATAGAAGGCGCTCATGACCGCCTCGAGCTCGGCCTCGGCCATCTTGCCGTGGGCAATGCGGATGTCGGCGTCCGGGAGTAGCCTCGTGAGCTCCTCTGCCACCGCGTCGATGCTCTCCACACGGTTGTGGACATAGAAGACCTGGCCCTCGCGCTGGCGCTCACGGGAGACCGCCTCGCTCACAAGCGTTGCCGACCAGCGCTGTGCGGTTGTGCGGATTGACAGGCGCTTCGCCGGCGGTGTGGCAATGATGGAGAGATCGCGAATGCCATGCATGGCGAGCGAGAGGGTGCGCGGGATGGGTGTTGCCGTGAGCGCCAGCGCATCGACCTCGCCGCGCAGCTCGCGCAGTCGTGCCTTCTGCTGGACGCCGAAGCGGTGCTCCTCGTCGACCACCAGAAGCCCCAGGCGGGGAAGGCTGATATCGCCCTGCAGCAACCGGTGCGTGCCGATCAGAATATCCACCTCGCCCGCATTGGCCGCGCGCACGATGTGCCGGTCGGCACTGCGCTCGTCACTGCGCGCCAGCAGCTCGATCCGATACTCAAAGGAGGCGAAGCGCCGGCGGAAGGACTCGAAGTGCTGCGAGGCAAGCAGGGTGGTCGGCACCATCACCGCGACCTGGTAGCCGCTCGCCGCGGCGACGAACGCCGCCCGCATGGCCACCTCGGTCTTGCCGAAACCAACATCCCCGCAGACCACGCGGTCCATGGGCGTTGGCGCAATCATGTCGTCGATGATGTCGCTGATCGCCTGGGCCTGGTCGCGGGTTTCCTGGAACGGGAACTCATTGGCGAAGCGCTCGTACTCACCGCCCGGCTCATCGAAGGCAATGCCCGGTGTTGCGCGCCTGCGCTCATCGAGGCGGATGAGGTCCCGGGCGATCTCGCGCACGTGCTTCTGCGCCTCGGCCAGTCCCTTGATCCAGCGCTTGCTCTTCGCCGCATCGAATGGCGCCATTTCGCTGTTGGTGCCCGCGTAGGGCATCACCAGGTCAAGATCCTCCATCTTGACGAAGACCCGCGTTTCCGCGTCGTAGGCAATGGTCAGGAAGTCGCGCTCAACACCGCCGAAGGTGAGCGGCTCGATGGTATCAAGCCGCCCGACTCCGTTCTGGACGTGCACGATCGGGTCGCCGGGGGAGAGCATGTCGAGCTGGTCGTCGCCGATGGCGGCCTGGCCCTCGCTGCGATCGGCGTCCTTCTGGTAGATCGGCTGCCCGAAGATCTCCTTCTCGGTCATCACCAGAAGCCCCTGCCGCGGCAGGTAAAAGCCTGCCTCCATCGCGCCAATGCCGATGCCAACGCGCATGCTGCCATCCATGAAGTCATCCCAGCCATTCACCCATTCGGCTTTCTGGCGGAGCATCTTGCAGAGGATATCCATCTGCTGGCGGCGGGCTTCTGAGCGCATCACGAAGAAGATCCGCTCCGCCATGGAGAACCAGGGGCGGAGTGCCGCAATGGCGGCGCGCAGGTTCTCCTGGCGGGTCATCTCGGTCGGCAGGCTGCCGACGTCGACGCGCGCGCCCTCGGCGCCGGGTCCGGCCACCGCCTCGGTCATGATCACGCTCTCGCGCGCCCTGACGGCCGCGATGATCTCGCCGGGCTCGACCCAGAGCTCCTCGGGGCGGAGGAGCTGGCGAGCGCCGTGGCTGGTGAGGTCGATGTAGCGCTCGCCCACACTGCGCCAATGCGCATGGCTCTCGCTGATCGCGCCCTCGGCGAGGAAGAGCTGGCCGTCGTCGGGCAGGAAGTCGAGCAGGGTCGCCGTTTCGGTGAAAAAGGGCAGGTAGTACTCGATGCCGCTTGGTATCGCGCCGCCGGCGATCGCATCATAGGTCTCATCGCCCATGGTGCGGGTAAAGCGCCGGCGCCAGGCGTTTCTGAAGCGCTCGATGGCGGCCGCGGTGACCGGCATTTCACGCGCCGGGAGAAATACGAGCGTCCCCTTGTCATCGGCCGCGGCGCGCTGCGTGTCGATATTGAGGCTGTCGATGGCACGCACATGCCCGTCGCTGACACGCACGCGCACCGGGCTGTCCGGGCCAACCGGCCAGGCGTCGATCACGCCCTGGGGGCGCACGGCAAACTCGCCAATCTCCTCGACCACGCTGACCCGCCGGTAGCCGCGCTCAAGCAGACCATCGGTCAGCGCCTGGGGGCTCAGGGCCTCGCCGAGCGCCAGGCGAATGCCGCTGTCGATCCAGTGCTCTCGCCCGGCGATGCGACGCATCAGGTTGGAGATCGAAGCAATGATGATGATCGGCCGTCCGGCCTGCGCGGCCTGACTGAGGTGGTAGAGCGTGCTTGAGCGATCGGAAATCAGCCCGGGGTGTGGCGACTCCTGGTCGTAGGGCAGGGTCTCGGTGTCAGGGATGTAGTAGAGCTCTGGACAGTCGGCGCCAAGGAAAAGACGCAGCTCGCCGATCGCGTTCTCAGCCTGGCGGTCGTTGCGGGTGACAAGCATCCCCGTTCTGAAGCCATTGGCCCGGTAGGTTTTTGCGATCTCAAGACTACCTGCCGACCCGTAGACCCCGTTCCAGGTCGTGCTCTCGCCGATTGCAACCAGCTCCTCTGTGTCATCCATTGCTTCAGGTGTCTCGCGCAATAGCAATTCGTCAGTGATGGTGTCCTCCTTCACCGAACGCTTCCTTATCTTTTTGGTTGTTAGTGCGTCTTGGAGCGACGCGGCTCAAGTCCCGCCGGGGAGTATAGCGGTTTTGGGCCACACTGCCAGCTTTTGCCGCTTCAGGCACGCCGCTGGTAGGCATGAACGCGCAGGCTTGGCAGCAGTGGCTCGGGGTCGATGATCCGGTCAGAGCGCACCAGCCGGGCCTCGCTGCCGGGCGGCTCGGCGGGCAGCGCCTGCTCCGGGTGGCGGGGCAGGGGACTCCCCCTGTCGCAGCGCACCAGAAAGGGCAGCGCCGCGCGCACGGTGCGGCTCACGGTGGTGCCGTCCGCCTCCTGCCAGGTCAGGTTCGCTCGGATCGCCGGGCGCAGCCGCTGGACGCGGGCGAGCGGCGTGTCGGCGCGCAGCGCGCCAAGCGTTGCAAGCTGGGCGTCGATGTGTGGACCACCGCCCTTGCGGGCCAGGCGAAGGAGCGCATCCTCGGCCTCGGCCGCGGTGACGCGCTTGATGCTGCTGCCGCGATACCAGGAGAACCCAACCTGCTGCGGGGGCGCATCGAAGCGGTGGATGTGGCGGTAGATGTGATTTAAGTGCAGGCGGCTGTGCCCGCTCCAGCGCAGCCACCCGCGGGCACTCGACTCGATCTCCGTTGCGATCGCCTCGCGCAGCGCGCGACGCAATCCGCGTGCACGCTGATAGGCGCGCATGGCCGCGGCGAATCGTGTCTTCTCATCGTTGACCAGCCGCACCCTCTCAAGCGCCGCCTCCGAGGCGCCGAGCATCCCGTAGGCGCGCCGGGTCTCGCGGCCATCCTCGCTGCCGGCATGGAAGTAGGCGGCGTAGAGTGCGCACGCATGCTCGCGTGCCGCCGCCCCCTCGATCACCGCGCCGTCCTCGCAGACCCAGGCAGGGCGCTGCTCCCCCATAAGCGTCTCGGTAAGCCGCCCGGTGGCCTCAACCAGGCGGCGGAAGGCAAGGAGCACGTCGCCAAGGGCTACTTCCGCTGACATGGCCTGCTCTCGCCGCTGGGAGGGCCCTCAGCATAGCTGCCGGTGCGCCGGGCAGGCAAGCAGCGCTAGTGGATTCTGGGGGCGGGCAGGGCGTAGTGGGAAAAGACAAGGAGCCCGCTGGGGTAGAGCCTGGCGAGCGACTCCAGTCGAGCGGCGATTGCGAGTAGCCTCTCGCGTGGCGCGATCAACTCGATGGTGAGCGCATCGCCCCGGCGAGTGAAGGCGGCGGGCTCGACGCCCTCGCAGGCCGACTCCATCGCATTGATGAGGGCTGCGAGCTCGGCGCGCGGCAGCCGCCGGCCCCGAAGCCCGGAGAGCGCCGCGCGGATCCGCAGTCCGTGTCGCGTCACCTCGCTTCCCGATGCGCCTGCAACCGCCGCATAGCACTCGAGCGCCCGCCGCGCGGCACCGGCCGTCAATGGCCTGCTGTTCATCCCTGATCATCCGGTTCTTGTTATTGTTCTTTGGTAATTAATATACACAAAAATATTCAATAACGGAAGCCGCTGGGGTATACTGGCCACCATGACAACGGCAATCGTGTTCGCCTTTGGCGCCTTTCTCCTCTATCGCCTGGTCAGTGCGTTTCGCGCCTTGATCGCGCTGGATCGCGCGCTCGCCGAGGCGAAGGGCTGGGAGGCCGTCGAGGCGGAGCTTCGCTATGCCCGGGTTGAGAGCGTGTCGCTCCTGCGGCTCGTCCTGCGCCGTCGTGTGGAAACCGACTTCTACGCCTACTTCAAGCGCGACGGGCGGGCCTTTGGTATCGATCGACTGAGCCTGCATGCGCGCCCCAATGTCGCTGCACGCAACTTCCTGCGAAGCCTCGAGGGTGCGCGCAGCGTGGTCGTCCATGTCGACCCAGGGCGCCCGCACGTCGGCTGCGCACTCGCGCCAGGCGCGCACAGCCTGCGCGGTGAGTACCTGCGCGTGGCCGGCCTTTTGCTCGTCTTCGCCGGCTACCTGCTGGTCCTCCCCGGGGTGCTCGCATGGTAGCGGAGCTTGTGTTTGCCGCGGTGCTGGTCTTTCTTCTCGCCGGCGGGCTTGCCGCCGGCATCCGCGAGAGTGGCGCGCGGGTCGAAGCGCTGATCGTGGAGCTCCTCGCCCGCGCCGAGGCGATGCCGGGCTGGCGCCAGGTTCGGGGCGTGGTGCTTGAGCTTGGCATCAACTGCGAGCGGCCTGCTGCGGCGACGCTGCTCCCGGACATCGCCTATCACGGCGAGATCGACGAGGAGGCGGCGCTTGCCGCAGCACAGGCAGCGCATCGTGAGGCGCTCGATGAGATGGCGCACCACCATGGCGTGCTGATCCGCTACCGCTACGAGGTTGACGGGGTGGCCTATGTCGGCCGCGCCGTCTCGCCGTTCATGACCGATGCCTGTGCCGAGCTGGTCTACCGCCTTGCCCCCGGCCAGCGGCTGCGGGTGCTGGTCGACCCCGAACGTCCCGAGATCGCCTTCCTGCGCCGCCCGCGGGCGGCGGATGTCGAGCGCCACCGCCGCGCCCTGCACGCCCGGCTGCTGCGCCAGTGGTGCGTGGTCGGCGCGCTGCTGGCAGGGGGCATCCTCGCCCTCGGGATGGGGCTTTCCGGCAACTGATCCGCCCGCCGCTCGGCAATTGGCACTTGTGTCGCCGCGCGGCTGTGGCTACCGTCTAGCCTGGATCGAGCCAACCGCGAGGATACACCGACCATGAACAAGTCCGAACTGATCAGTTCCATTGCTGAGTCCGCTGGCATGAGCCAGGCGGAGGCCGGGCGTGCGCTCGACGCGCTCACCGATGCGGTCACCAGGACGCTTGCCAAGGGTGATGACGTCACCCTGGTCGGCTTCGGCACCTTCCGGGTCACCGAGCGCGCCGCGCGCGAGGGGCGCAATCCGCGCACCGGGGAGAGCATCAAGATTGCCGCGAGCAAGCAGCCCACCTTCAAGGCCGGCGCGGGGCTCAAGGCCGCGGTCAACTAAGGGCAGGGCGCAAGCACCGGCGGCAGGTCACCGGTGCTTGCGCAGGCAGTTCATTACGGCCGGTGCTCGCCATCCTCGGCAAGGCAGCGCGCGGCGACACGGGCCTGGCGGCGCTCGGCGCGCTCGACCATCCCGGTCAGCAGGGCCCTTGCGCGGCGAAAGCCCGGGGTGAGGAGCTTGGCGCCGGCGGCGGTTGTGAGGATGCCGGCGGTGAGCTGTTTCAGCACGCTCTCCGCCCGGGTCTCATGCTCCGGGCTGTAGGTGAGCGCGGCCTGCGTTGCCCGTGCGGCGTCGCCGATGGCCGCGCCGATGGCCCGGCGGGCCTGGTTGGCGCCCTCGATGAAGTCGAGTGCGCGCAGCCCGCCCGGGCTCATCTCAAGGCGCTCCCGTGCCCGCGTGGTCGCACCGTCGTAGGCCGCTTCGCCCGCCGACAGGAAGTTATCAAGGCCCTCGACGAAGTTCGGCACATGGGTGGCGATCTGTTGCGCGGCGACCTCGCGGAGCTCGCCACTGATTGCAGCCACATCCTGCACGGACGCCCCGCTCACCCAGGCGGCGAGTCCGACGCAGGCGAGCGCGCCGGCTGCGGCGAAGCCGCTCAGCTTGACGGCCTTGCCGGCCAGGCGCTCACCGAGGCGGCGATGCGCCTTCAGCTCCCGCCTGTTTTGCTCGCGAATGGCCCTGGGGCTGTAGCCGATCGCCTCAAGGTGACAGTCAACGGCACCGCGCCAGCGGTGATGGGCGATGCCGATCGCCTCGATCCCGCAGCCCTCGCTTACCATCGACTGGACGAAGCCGCCAGCGGCGAGCAGGCGGTTGTCACACTGCTCCTGGGGCATGAGCGAGTGGGAGGCGAGCAGTACGTCGCTCACCGCCTGTGCGGGGTGCTCGGCGCTCGCCGCGCGAATGATGCCCGCGCGGGCGATGTTGGCGCGAATGGCGAGCCCGCCGTTGCTCGGGCCGTTCAGCGACTCGAAGGCGGCCTCGGCGCGCAGCGCCCGGCGAATCGCCGGGTGCGTGGCGACCGCCTCCGGCAGGTCGGCATAGATGACGGCGCACTCCACCGGCGCGCTCTCGAGGAGCGCCATGGTGGCCTCGTGCACCGATGGGGCGGCGCGGGAGACGAGTGGCAGCAGCGTTGGTGTCGCAAAGGCGCGATCAAGCGCATGGCGCTGCTCGACGAGCGGCTTGTCGGCGAGGCGCAGCGCCTTTCGGGCGCGCGTGATGAAGGCCTCGATCTCCTCCTTGTGGGCGATGGGGTCGCTCATCATCACCTCCATCGCCACGGCATACTCCATGGCCTCCGTGAGCGTGACGCGATGCTTGGCAAGGGTCTGTGCGGCCATCACTGGCTCCTTTCTTTTTTCTTGAATTATACCACGAGTCTGCTCAGCGCCGCTTGCGTGGCGGACGTCCCGATCGTGGCGTCTTTTTCGGCCTGTAGGACTCGCGGATCTCGATGCCGTGAACGGCGCGCATGAGCTTCTTTTTAAGCCGGTACATCGGCGTCAGGTAGCCCTTTGCATCCTCGACCACCGCCTCGCCGTCGGCGTCCAGGTATGCGAAGTCGCAGACGTAGTCACAGACATGCATGTCGTTGATGATGATCGCAAAGGCGACCTGGGTGCGCAGGTCGGTGATGAGCCCGCTTGCCTCGTCGGCCCTGAGCTGGAGGTAGCGCTCGGCCTCCCAGCCGGAGTCAAACACCTGGCCGTTGATGGTGGTCTTGCGGTTGCCCATCTTCGAGGGACGCGGCTTCACGCCTTCCGCGCCCGGCTGCTTCTGCGCGGCCGGTGGCTGCGCGACGGGGCTGCTCGCCTCTGGCGCGCCGGCGCCTGGCGGGCGTTGCCGGGTGCCTGCGCGAAGCGCCCCACGAACAAGGAGTTCGCGGTAGTGCGAGGCGGAGAGTCGCCCGCCATCGATTGCCGCGCGATCCTCCGCGCTCAGCAGTTCGCGGCGCAGTTGCATGATTCCCCCGCCTGCCATCCTCATCCCCCTCTGGTGACATTTTATTTCTATGTTATTATAGCCGAATTCATGGCCCCGACCACCCGGACAGAGCAGCCACGATCATGGTGATCCCCTTTATTCTCTGCGCCCACCGCCTGGCACTGCTGGCGGGCGGCGAGCAGTGCGACATCAGTGACAGCCGGGAGCGGTGCTACCGTGACCAGCACATCGACGTGAGTGCAACGCTTGGCAGCGCCAGGCTTCGCGTGAAGCAGTGGGCGCAGGGGCGCTGGACGCCGCTCCTCGAGCTCGATGATGCGGGCGAGCTCGTCTACTTCACCGGCCTCGAGGACGCGCTTGAGTCGCATGTGCTGGCCCGCTACGCGGCGGCCGTTGCGGGTGACTCGCCCTAGCAGGACCACGACATCCCCCCGTCGCCTGTCTTTTGTTATAGAATGGAAATAAAAAAGACAGGAGGTCTGACCCGATGGCGCAGGGACGCACCACGAGTTATGCAGCACACACCGGTTCGGCGGATCACCTGCCGCCGCTCGCCCTCGCCCGGCAGATCAGTGCCGTTAGCGACGCGCAGATCCTGCGCGCCTGCTCGGCGCGCTGGGAGGCGCGCGACCCGGCGGCGGCGGACGAGCCCTCTCCGATGACCTGCACGCTGCGCGTGCATCTTGGCTCTCTGCCCTATGAGGCGGCGGCGCGGTTCAGGAGCATGGTGGATGATGGGCGTGCGCCGCGCTACATGCGCCTCTCCGAGGACAGCGCCCTGATCGAGGTCAGCAACACGGTGGATCACGCGCACTACCGCAGCAGCGCACTCGATGTCGAGGAGATGATCGAGGGCCGGCTGCTGCGCGCCTGGCAGCGCGAGCGCGACCATGTGGTGGGTCTCTCGACGGCGGCATTGAATGACACGGCCGATGGTGCCGAGCGCACTGCGCGCACGCTCGGCGTGCTTGAGCGCCTCGGGCTCTCCCGCACCAGGCAGCGGGCGGTACCGGCCGCGGAGAGCGGTCCCGGCCGTTAGCTCGCCGCCCGGCTAGGGCAGGGCATTGCGCGGTCGCGGCGGGCGCCGCCGCAGACTGAGCTCATCCATCGACAGCGCCTCGGCGATCGGCAGGGGCTTGCCGACAAAGTCGCCCTGGGCGTAATCAATGCCCATTGCCCGCAGCACCGCGGCGTCCGCCTCGGTCTCCACGAATTCGGCAACCGTGCGCTTGTCAAAGCCCTGGGCGATCGCGCTGATGGCGCTCACGATCGCCTGGCGCTCGCGGCTCGCCGCGAGCCCGCGGATGAACGAGCCGTCGATCTTGATCAGCGCGGCGGGGAGTTGTGCGAGGTAGTGGAAGCTGCTGAAGCCGACCCCGAAGTCGTCCAGCGCGAACTGACAGCCGAGCGCGCTGACAGCCTCCATCACCCGCCGGGTGGCCGCGAAGTCGGTGACGGCCACCGTCTCGGTGATCTCAAGCGTCAGTCGCGCCGGGTCGGCGCCGCTCTCGCGCAGCCGCTCGGCAAGCTCGGCCACGAAGTCGTCGTCGCGCAGGGTCTGCGCGGAGAGATTGACCGCCAGGCTGACCGGTGCGCTGCGCCGTCCCTCGTCGCCGATCTCGCGCAGCGCGGCGGCGAGCACGTGCAGGTCGATCTGGCTGATCTGGCCGCTGCGCTCGGCGACGGGGATAAAGCTCGACGGCGGGTGCAGGACGCCCGTTTGGTCGCGCAGCCGAACCAGGACCTCGAAGTGGCCGATGCGCCCGCTCTCCAGGTGCATGATCGGCTGGGCGTGAAGCTCAAGGCGGTCCTCGCGCAGGGCCTCGCGCAGCGCATCCGACCAGTACACGCGCTGGCGCACGGCCGCCTTCGCCTCGCTCCCGGACTCATCGAGCAGGACGTGCCAGGACTTGCCCGCCTCCTTGGCGCGGTACATGGCGAGATCGGCATTGGCGAGAAGCTCCTGGCAGGTCTCGCCGTGGCGAGGGAAGCAGACGATGCCGATGCTCGCCTGGATGCGATGGCGCCGGCCCTGATCGACGAAAACGAGCTCATCGAGGGTGCGGGTGATTCGCTCGGCACAGTCCACCGCCTGCGACTCGTCGGCGCCCTCAACAAGTAGCGCGAACTCATCCCCGCCCATCCGCGCCAGGACGCCGCGCTCGGAGAACTCGCGCTCCAGGGTGCTGGCAATGAGCCGCAGCAGCTCGTCCCCGGCGTGGTGTCCGCTCGAGTCGTTGACGTCGCGAAAACTGTCGAGGTCGAAGTGGATCACCGCGCCGCCCTCATCGCGGGCGAGGGCGGCCTCGAGTCCGGCCTGGAGCTGGCGTCGGTTGTAGAGCCCGGTGAGGGTGTCGTGGCTCGCGAGCCAGCCGAGGTGCTGCTCGGCGCCCTTGCGCGCGGTGACATCGAGGCCCACGGACACCACCGCCGCCCCCCCGTCGCCTGAGTCGTGGAGGTTCGCGTGATACCAGGCAATGGTGACGGGCCCGCCGTCGATGGCGCCGAACACCCCTTCCTCCATCGCTGGCGCATCGGCGGCCTTGCGGCTCGCGGCCGGATCGCCGCCCAGGAACACGCTCGAGAACGATCGCCCGACCAGCGACTCCGCGGGCTCTCCCACCAGCGTTTCGCCAAAGTGATTGATGCGGGCAATGCGCCCGTTCGCCTCCTGGGTGAGAATCACCACGCGCGCGGTGTCGAGCAGCCGCGAGGCGAAGTCCTTCTCGCGGCGCAGCGCCGCCATCTGCGTCTCGAGCTGATCGGCATGGCGCCCGACCTCGCCCTCCAGGTGCTCGAGCTGCGCGGCAAGATCGAGCGCGGCGCCATCGAGGACGTCGATCTCATCGCGCAGCCGCTCGCTGCCCGGGCCGACCGCGCGGCGGAGCTTTGTGTACTCGCCAAGGGCAAGCGCGGGCAGGGCGTCCGCCAGGCGGCGGATGCGCGCCATCGGCCCCCAGAGAATCGCAAGCAGGATCAGCGCGGCGACCGCCCAGCCGCCGATCGTCGCATAGAGCAGGGCGCGGGTGTCGGCACCGATGGCGCGGACACCGGCCGTGACATCGCGCACCAGGATAAACTCGCCACCCGTCCCGCCCGGGACAGGGACTGCGCCGATGCTGTAGGTGCGCCCGTCAACGCGAAGGCGCATTGGCTCCTCGCGCAGCGCCTCGCGCTGCGCCCGGGCGCTTGCCTCCATCAGCAGCGGGAAACTCTCCTCGGCGCGCGTGAGGATCGGCATCTGTCCGCCCCAGGCCGGGACCGGGCGGGCGATGGGCCAGCCGTCCGCCATCTCCGGGGGCACTTCGGGCACCTCGCCTTCGACAAAAAGCCCGACATTCGCACCGCTGATCTGCGCCACGTCGGTTGCGATGTCGGCCAGTCCGCGCTCGAGGATGACGATGGCGGCAATCTCCCCACCGCCAAGGGCCGGTGCCGCCACGTACTGCCGGCATGTGGCCGCGCAGACGATGCCGCTCGCGGGCCGCTCGCCCCCCAGCACCTCGGCGAGGAGCGCGCCCTCGGCGTCCCTGCCGATCAACGGCTCCGGGCCCCAGCGGCCGAGCGGCAGCCCCGATGGCAGCAGGACCTGCATCGTATCCACGCCGGCCGAGAGCTCGATGCTGAGCCACTCGGCCTGCAGCAACCGGTAGCCTTCGCTACCGCCGAGCAGACCGCGCACCTCCACCGCGGCAATCCCCAGCACGCTCGCGAGGTTCAGGAGCTCGGCGGAGGACTGGCCCAGGGCAAGATCGATCTCGCGCGTCTTGCGCTCGAAGAGCTCCTCCTGGTGGGCCTCGAAGCGGGCGGTCATGCTGGCATTGCCGAGCATGCTGATGACAATGGCGAGGGCGAGCAGCACCAGGCTTGTCAGCGTGAGCGCGCGCCATGTGAGGCTGACCTGCGCTGTTTGTCTGGACGTGTCGGACACCGTCACCCCCGGTCAGAACCGAAGCGAGGCCTGGAGGAGGAAGAGATCCCAGCGCCGATCGATCTCGCCGGGCTCGTTATCGGCGAGCGGCAGCCAGCCCGTGCCGTCGACGCGATGCACCTCGCCTGCGAGCAGCACCTGGGGGTGGACGCGCCAGCGCACCCCAAGGGTCAGGTCCTTGGCGAAGCGGCTGTGCGCCGGCCCCTGGCCCGCGCCCTCGAAGTCGCGGCCCGAGCGGTCGCTGCGGTCGGTGTAGAGCACGTCGTAGCGCACAAAGGCGCTCCATGCCGGGCCCAGGCGACGCTCGTACTGCACATAGCCGCTCTCGCCGGTGACATCGAAGTTGCGCGGCGCCTGATCGAAGCCGCTGACCTCGAAGGGGCGCAGCGCGTATTCCCCGGTGAGGCTCCAGTCCTCGCTGTTGTACTGCAAGGAGAGGATGACCGGGCGAAAATCGGTCTTGCCATCTCCCGGCCCGCCGCTGCCGCCGTCGAAGTCGATGCGAACGCGCGCCGCGCTCAGCGCCGCGACGATGCGCCCACCATCGTGCTCGTAGCGCAGCTGGCCGATGATCGAGTCCCTGGCGTTCAGTGACCCGGGCTGATCGTCGAGGCGCAGTGTGGCGGCGAGATCCTCGCCGGTCTGCGGCCTGCCGGCACCGATCTGCAAGCGCAGGTCGCCCCGGCCAACGCGCTCATCCCAGTAGACGCTAGCACCATCGGCGGCGAGTGCGACCGAGCGGGTGCGGTCAAAGTAGATCGACTGTGGGAGCAGGATGCCCGGCCGCGTAAAGGGCACGTCCCGGGTCTGGTTGTAGAGGCCGAAGGGGTTCTTGAAGCGCCCGAGCTGGACGCCGGCGGTGCCGCCCGTGGCAAGCGAGCGCTGGTAGTCAGCGACACCATGATCGAGCGCCGGGCGCGCGGCGCGGCCATCGCTGCCGGCGCGCCGGCTGAGCACCTGTGCCGAGAGCAGGAGCTGGGGGGTCGGGCGCACCGAGGCGTTGACGCCGAGCTCGGTGAGCTGCGTGCTGCCCCCGCCGCTTGTGCTCGATCCGTAGAGGTTGTTCTCATTGGTGTAGACCAGCCCCTGGCTCACGAAGCCGCTCACCTGCAGCGACTCCAGGCGCTCGCCGGCGATGCCCGGTGCGCTGAAGAGGGCAGCCGCCAGCGCCGCAACCGCGGCTCTACTCGATGACAATGATCTGGACCTGCCCATCGACAAGCTCTCGTCTGACATAACCGATTGCCCCGCGCGTCGTCGCGACGCGCGCGAGCATCTCCTGCTCACTTGAAACGGTGACCGGGGAGCGCCCGGAGCCTGAGAACACCTGGCGGTCCCAGGCGCTTCGCAGCTGATAGGGGAGTGCGCGCAGTGTCTCCTTGACGAACTGATCATGCTCGGCGGCGGCATCGGGCAGCACGAAGACGCTGACCGGCGTGCCGTCCTGGAGGGTGCGCTGGCGCATCGAGAACAGTGCCCGGGCCATGCCCACACTCATCGGGCCGACCACACTGGGGTGTGCGATCATCACGACCTCCGTGCGCGAGGTCTCGGACGCGCCTGCACCACCCGCAGCGGCGAGAGAAACACAACAGGCCATCATCAATCGCAGCACAGCCAGCACCGGCGACGCTCCACGCTCTCCTGTTCGGACTGGGGCGGTGCGCGCGTGACCAGACGCTGCGCGCGTCATCGCGCAACCGGCCAACGGGCACAAGCCCCCTAACTTCCAGACTTCCGAAAGCCTAGACCATCCGCTGGCCCGTGGCAACCAACGGCCGGGGTGCTAGTCCCTGGCAAGCAGCGGGCAGACCAGCACCGGGACTGCCACCAGCACAAGGAGCGCCCAGCCTGGGTAGGGGACGCCGAGGAGACGATCGACATCGGCGCACTGCCCGCTTGCCAGGAAAACGCTGCCAAGCGTTGCGCCAAGCCAGTCGGCCAGCGCCGAGGTAGCGGGTTGTGCCGCGCAGCCCGCCGCGCCGTCGCCTGCGAGCGCGATGCGCAGGTGCTCAAGCGCCATCGCCCCCCCGAGCACGGCCGGCGCGATCACCGCGCCCGCCGCCAGGCGCGGGTGACGTGGCGCCACCGCGGCCGCCGCAAGGCAGCCAAGTGCGAGTGCCAGCAGGGCAGCGCGCTGCAGGATGCATAGCGGGCAGGGCTCAAGGCCAAGCGCCGCCTGCAGGGCGAACGCAGTCGCCACCGCCAGCAGGCAGAGGGCTGCCGCGGCGAGCGGGGCGGCGCGCTGCATGGTTTTCATCGGCTTGTGCATCGCTGGATAATACCAGCTAAAATAAAGAGGCAAAACCATTCTCGGCGCGCGTCGGCCAAATTGAGACTTGCGTCACAAAACGGAATGGTTTTAAATAGACGAAATAATAACAAGAGCAACCTGTCAGGTGCCCCCATGTCCACTGCCATTCTGCTGACCCTGCACGAGCGATCCTGGCTCTACACGGTGCCTGTTGAGTTGATACGGGGCCGCGGCGAGCACGTCTGCGAGGTGTCGGTCAGTGCCGATCGGCTCTGCCCGATGGATCTTGCCGAGGAGGCGCGGGCGGCGGGCGCCGCCTTTCTGCCCGCTGACGCGACCCTGCGCGCCCGCCCCTGGCAGCCGGAGCGCCTCTACCGTGCGGCGCTCGACGCCTGGCGTGGGGCATTGCCCGGTGGCCAGCGCCTGACGCTGCCGGCGTCAGCCGACGCGGCGGCACTGGAGACCATGGTCTGCGCCACCGAGCGGGCCTTTGCCGCGCTTGGCCTGCGCGCCGCCCACCATCTCGCTGACGGCGGCGCCTAGCCCTGTCCGAGCAGTGCGTCGACGGCGGCGGCGGTTGCGCCGCGCGCTCCCTGCGGCGGCGTCGCCTGGCCGCCCGTGGCCTGGCTCGCCTGACGGGCCTCGGGGGTTGCCAGCGGCAGTGATTCACCGGCAACGCCGATCGCCGCGCAGGCGGGTTCACAGAGGCTGATGTCGAGGGTGCGCATGCCGCGGGTGGCCGCGACATAGAGCAGGTTCGCGCGGGCGGTGAGCTCGGCCGGGTCGGCCTCCTCGTCATGGCCCTTGAAGTCGGCGTCGAGCAGCACGCTGTCCCACTCAAGCCCCTTGGACTTGTGGGCCGTGGAGACGATGAGATCGGCCCGCGACTCGGGCAGGCCCTCCAGGGGCTCGATGCGCTTGATGAGCAGTCGCGCGCCGTACTCGTCGACCATCTTCACCAGCGGCTGGAGATCGCGTCCGAGCTCGCTCTCGCTGTACTCCACCAGGCTCTCCCAGTCGCGGAAGCCTGCCAGGTCGCCGCTCACCACGGGGACCCCGTGCATCAGCTTCTCGGCGCTCTCAAGCAGGCGCAGGAGCTCGCGCACGCCACCGGCGACCATCGGCTTGCGGTTGTCCTGGAGGCAGTCGAGCACCTGCCCGATCACCCCGAGGTTGGTCCGCGAGAGGATCGCCCGCGGGCGCTCGAGGCGCGCGATGCGGCTGTCGATCGTCGGCGTCCCGCGCAGCGTGCCCTCGGCGCCGGCAATCGACTTCAGGATGGCGTTGGCAAGCCCGGCAACCGCCTCGCCGAAGCGAAACGACTGGGTCAGTGGCGCGGTGTGCTCGGTTGCGATCGCCGCCATGGCGTTGACCGCACCGCGCCACTGGTAGATCGACTGGAAGGTGTCGCCGACCCAGATGTGCTGGGCGTGCTGCTGGTTTCTGACCAGCTCGAGCATGATGGGGTTGGCGTCCTGCGCCTCATCGAAGAGGATGAAGTCACCCGGGATGTGCGGGCGCTCGAGCGCCCAGAGCTTGAGGTAGACGTCATGGGTGATCGGCAGCCGCCCGCGGGGGTCGATGAGCGCGGCCCAGAGGCTGTTTGCCTGCGGCAGCAGCTCCCGGCCAAGTGCGCGGGCGCGATCGCGCATGACGCTGCGCTCGAGCACGCCGCGCTCTGGCTTGACCGCGCGCAGGAGCTCCTGGGCGGGCGCGTGACGAAGCCCAATGGCGCGCTCCGCCGACTGGCAGAAGCGGGTGATGAAGCCAAGCAGGAGCTGCGCCTGAAAGGCCGGGTCGAGATTGAACGCGGTGCGCGGCAGGTGCAGTGCCTCGCTCACCACCCAGGGTGTCAGGCGCTGGTCGAGCCGGGCCTTGTAGTAGTGGCCGACGGCGCGAAAGGCGAGTGCGTGGGCGGTGCTGCTGCGCACGTTCTGCGGAAAACGCCGGCGTGCCTCATCGGCGATGGCGCGGTTGAATGCAATGTAGGTGCCGCGCCGCGCCTTGAGCGCCCTGGCGATGTCAACGAGGGTCGAGGTCTTGCCGGTGCCGGCACCGGCCTCGACCTTGAGCGAGCCACCGCTCGCGGCAAGGCTCACGATATGCACCTGCTCGTCGGTTGGCTGGTAGGCCTTGGCCATGTCGCGCTTCCCCCTGCTTGCAGTGGCGCTCAGGGCGCCATGCCGGTGATATGTGCCGTCAGCGCCTCGCGCTGCCTTGCCTTGCGGGCATCGGTGAAGATCTCGGCGAAGAGATCAAAGTCGAAGGCGCCGGGGCGCTCGGCATCGCCGATCAGCGTTGCCCGGAGCTTCTCGCTCGCCTGCGCGGCGAAGCCCTCGATCAGCGCACGCTCGGCGGCAACCGCCTCGCGCTCGCTGCGCCCGTCGGCCATGGCCACCTCGACACGCATGCGGAAGTAGCGCAGCGCCGTTCGCTTGTCGTTGATCTGGTAGAGCGGCGCGAGCCCCTCGCTCAGATGCGACAGGCCGCGGCGCTCACCCTGGCCGGAGACTAGCGAAACCTGCTCAGTGCTCATTTATTATGCCCTTTTTTTATTTTGCTGTCAATGGTATCCCGCGCACTTGCCGGGCCGCGCGCCATAACTTATTATAGCATTAAATAAATAAACTCCTGGAGCGACCCGATGCCGATGCGCTTTCCCCTGGTGGCCGTGCTGGCTACGCTGCTTTGCACCGCCTCTCCGCTTGTCGCCAAGGCCTCGGAGGAGGGTGGTGCGGCTGCGGATGCCTGCTTCCGGATTGCCATCGATGATGGCGTCGATCCGACGCTCTCCTTCTCCGGGCAAGGCTGCCTGGAGGGCGATCGCGTCGCGGTGGTGAGCTCGCTCGCCGAGCGCCACCTGCGTGGCCGGGATCTCGCCCCCCACGGTGCTGGCAATGCGCGCTTTGTCCACGAGTACTTCAGCGAGGGCCATCGGGTGGAGGTTGCCGCGCTCCCGGAGGAGGGTGCCGATGCCTTCCTGGTGCGCTGGCGGGTCATGAGCCGGGCGGCGACCCCGCGGGTGCGCCAGATCGAGTCCGGACGGATGACGCAGTGGAGTCACCGCCCGGTGCAGCGCGAGGAGGTCTACCGCCACCTGCTCCGCCTTGAGCGTGGCAGCGCGATCACGCTTGCCGTGGGTGATGCCTCCTCGGGCGGGGAGCGGCGCATCCGCATCGAGCGCCGCTAGTCCGGCGCTCGCCTCACCCCGGGCGCGGCGCTACACTGTGCGGGTTTCCCGAGAGATGAGCCCGCATGCCCCTCGCCACACGACCCCACACCGCGCGTCCTCCCGCCACCGCGGCACGCCTTGCGCTTCGTCATGCCCGCCAGCTAAGCGCCTTGTCAGGGCGGGGCTTCGCGGGGCTGCCACGGGGCTGGCATGGCCTTTCTGACCGGCTGCTTTGCGCGACCGAGGCGGCCGGTGGTGCACGCTTCACGCGGCTCGATGCGGCCTACGGGTGCCTGCGGGTCGCCTTTGAGGCCGGGGAGCGGGATCTGGTGGGTGCGCTGGTCACGGCTGCGCAGGCCGAGGCGGCGGTTACCTGCGAGCGCTGTGGCGGTGCCGGGCTCCACCGGCGCCTGGCGCGCCGCGCGGCGGTGCTCTGCATGCCGCACTTCGTGCACCTCGCGCTCACTGAGAGTCTGCCGCCCTGGGCGGTGCGGACCTGGCTGCGTGCCCCGCTTGCGTCTGGCGCCCCGGCAGTGAGCCGTGCCGCGGCGCTAGGCAGCGATCGCGCGCCGCAGGTGCTTGAGCAGGCCCTCGCCCGCCTCCTGCCCCCTGCCCCCCGGATCGAGGCGCTACGCGCCGATGCGCCGCGGATAGCGGGCGTGTGCGCGCATCTGCGGCGCGCCTTCGGTGCGCGGCTTCACGGCCTGCGCCTGCTGCCTGGCAGTGGGCCGGCCGAGCGCCATCTGGGGCTGGTGCTTGAGCTCTCGCCGGGCGAAGCGGAGTGGGACGCGATGATCGCGGTGGAGGCGCTGCCGCTTGATTTTGACTGGAGCTGCCGGATCGAGTGCCTGTCGCCGCAGGCGCTTGCCTGGCCGGGCCGCTCGGCCGACCCCTGGCTCGCGCTTCTTGCCCGCGACCGGGGGCTGCCGGTGGCAAGGCTTCTCGCCGCCTGCGGCCTACACGGGCCGGCAGCCACCGCGGGGCCTTCGGGCGCGCCCCGGGCCGCCGGTGGCGACCCGGGTGCGCCGGCGGGCTAGGCCTCGCTGGCCTTGCCCGCCACGCCTTCGGGGCCTGGCGCAGCGATGCTGATCCGCCGCGGCCGCTCGCTCTCCGGGATCTCCCGGGTGAGGGCGACGCTGAGGATGCCAAGCGCAAGGCTCGCACCTGTCACCTGGACGTGGCGGCCGAGACGGAAGTCGAGGATGAAGTCGCGCCGGGCGATGCCCTGGTGCTGGCGGGAGAGCTCCTGGCCCTTCTGTCCGCGGCCGCTCACCCGCAGCCGGGCGCCGCTTACCTCGATCTCGAGATCCTCTTCTCGGAAGCCCGCCACCGCGATGTCGATGCGGTAGGCCGACTCCTCGCGGATGATGTCATAGGGCGGATAGGTGCCGGCCTTGCCGAGGCCACCGAAGGCGTCCTCGATGTCGTCGGCAAAGCCGATCGCCGAGCGCAGCATCATCGGCACCAGGCGGCCGCCGTCAAGCAGTACGCCGCCAGCACGGGAGGCCGGGGTGGGGATTGTGGTTGTCATGGTAGAGACTCCTTATTGGTTGCAAGCAAGTCATGGTGTCATCGCCACTTCTCCATCGAGCAAGGGCGACATTTAAATAATAAAAAGGTTATTATTATCGGTCAAGCGGGGAGGTGGCATGGGCGGCTCGGTACGGGTGGGGAACAGGCATCGGGGGGATGTTGGGGACTACATCGGGCGCCCTGGGGCGCTTGGCAATCCGTTTGTGATTGGCCGGGATGGCTGCCGCTCGGCGGTGATCTGGCGCTATGCCGAGTGGCTGGAGGCGGCGGTTACGCGCCCGGGCCCGGTGCGCTCTGCGATGGTGGGTCTTTTCAGGCGGCTTCGCGCCGGCGAGGACCTGGTGCTCGTCTGCCACTGCCACCCGCGGCCCTGCCATGGCGATGTCATCGCCGCCTTCCTGCGCCGCCACCTGCCGGGCGCCCCTGCCGGGTCAGGCACCCGCCTCGAGCCCCCTGCCGAACAAAAAAATCCGGGGAGCTTGCGCCCCCCGGAAACTTAATCTAAACTATGACTAAAGTCCTGTAAGTCATTGTGTCAGAATGGTATATCGTCAGTGTAATCGGCGGCTGGCGGCAGGTTGTTGTCGTAGCCAGCCGGGGCTGCGGCCGGTGCGGCAGCGGGTGCCTGCTGCGGATAACCCTGGGCCGGAGCCTGCTGCGGGTAGCCCTGGGCCGGAGCCTGCTGCGGGTAGCCCTGGGCAGGTGCCTGCGGGGCAGGCTGCTGGTACTGCGCCGGCGGCTGCTGCGGCTGCTGGCCCTGGTTCTGCGGGGCAGCGGCCTGCGGACGCGGTGCGGCGTTCTCGTTACGGCCGTCGAGCATCTGCATGTCGTTGCCGACGATCTCGGTGGTGTAGCGGTCCTGACCGTCCTGACCCTGCCACTTGCGGGTCTGCAACCGGCCCTCGACGTAGATCTTCGAGCCCTTCACAAGGTACTGCGAGACCACCTCGGCGGTCTTGCCGAAGAACACCACGCGGTGCCATTCGGTGCGCTCCTGCTGCTCGCCGGACTGCTTGTCGCGCCAGCTGTCGGTGGTCGCCAGGCGAACATTGGCAATCATGTTGTTGTTGGTGCCATGACGCACTTCCGGATCGGCGCCCAGGTTTCCTACCAAAATGACCTTGTTGATTCCACGTGCCATAGTGCTCTATCTCCAAAGATGATGATGCCGCCGCGGAATGCTGCGGACACCGTGGGCTCGCTCGACCGGCCAGTGAAGACAGCCGTCCCGATTGCCTAAAGTCTACCAGCGCAGGCCGTACAAGTCAACAATAAAATAGAAACAATTAAATAATGTCGTGGCGGGTCTTTTAAATAATGACAAATCAAATTGATTATGCTATAGTCAGGGCTTGCTGGAGGGACTCATGGTACTGTCAAACGATCTGCATTTCGTCCTGCTGCCCGATCCGCCGTCGGCCCGCCGCGGCCGGCGCTATCTCGCCGAGCGCGGTGGCGGGGTCGGCCTTGTGGCCGGGAGCTGGATGGAGCTCCTGGAGCTTGCCCGGCGCGCCTACGGCGTTGACCTGCCGCCGGAGTCGGCCTGGCGGGAGCGGCTGCTCCAGGCGCTGCTCGCCGATGATGCGGCGTTCTGGGCGCAGAGCGTGCACGCCGCGCCCGAGGAGGTCGCGCGGGTGGTCGAGCAGGCGCTGCGCTGGATGCTCGCCGCCCACAGTCCTGACACCGTGTGGCCGCAGCCAGCCCCCGAGGGGCTCGCGTCGCGGGTCACAAGGCACTTTAATGAGTTGTCGCAGCTCCTTGCAGATCTTGGGGAATTCCTGCCAGTCGATTACCGCAGTATTCGCGGTGTGCTGGCGAGCACGCTGCCGCCGTCGCGCAGAATCCGGGTCTACGCCATGGACGCCTATCCGGAGATCGACGGCTGGCAGCGGGCGCTGATCGCTCGCCTGAACGCGGACGCCGGCGAGTCGATGTCGCCCTCGGCACTCGCGGTGATGATGCTCTCTGAGTTCGCCGGCGCCCCGGCGCTTGCCGAGGAGGGCAGTGCACTTGCCCATGTCCAGCGCTCGCTCTACCACCCCGGCGCGCAGGCGGCACCGAGTGATGGCAGCGTGCGCTGCGTTGGCGTTCGCGACAGCCGCGAGGAGGCGGAGGTTGCCGCCGGCATGGCGCAGCGCCTGCTCTCGGTGAACCCGCTGCTGAAGCGCTCGGAGATCGGGCTGCTGCTGCCACCGCTTGGCGAGTACGTCGAGGTGGTGCGTGAGGTATTCTCCGACGCCGGGCTGCCCCTCTCCGGTCTGCCGCGGGCAACCGACGCCCGGGACCTTGGCCGCGAGGCGCTCTCGCTCTTTCTCTCCTGTCGCGATGCGCCGGCACCGCGCATGGCGCTCGCCGCCCTCTACGCCTCGCCGCTCATGCCCTGGGGGGCTGCCCGCGGGCGGGATCTGGCGCAGTCGGTGATGGCCGGGCGGCTTCGCTATCCGGAACTGGCCGAGCTTGACGTGAAAAGTGCCGAGGTGGTGCGCATGCTCTCAAGCGCCGAGCGCACCAACGGCGGCCTGGCCGGCATGCTCGAGCGCTTCGTGGCGCTGCTCGCCCCGGGTGATTACCAGGCCGTGCACATCGAGCGCGCCCGGGAGACGGCGAACATGCTGATCAGTGCGCTTGGCGATGCGGACGAATTCGCCGCGCCGGACTTCCCCGCGCTCCAGGCCCTGACCCGCCCGGGGGTGGTGGCGCTTGAGGCCGACTATGACTACAACCTCGAGGGCATCACCGTCTCGCTCGAGGGCTACGAGCCCTGGCGCGGCGTGCGCCACCTCTTCGTGCTCGGCTTCTCCCAGACCCACTACCCCGTGGAGGTGCCGCAGTCGCCGGTCTTCCACCCCGAGGAGCTGGCCGCGCTTGAGCGCGTCGGGGGTCTCGACATGCCAACGCCGCGGGTCTTCGTCGAGCAGCACCGCCGGCGCTTCCTGCGCCACCTGCGGCTTTGCCGCGATACGCTGACCTGCCTGATGCCGCGGCTCTCTCGCACCGGCGAGACACTCTCGCCGTCGGCCTCGCTCGATTTTCTCAAGGACCTGATCGACCCGGCCGGCGAGCCCCTGGTGCTCGACATCGATGCCGCCGAGGACCGGGCGCGTCTTGCCATGTTGCCGCTTGCCGGGGCCGCCGAGGTGCGCGCCCCGGTGCTTGCGCGCGAGTCCTTTGTCTCGCTCGGCGTCGATCTGCTGGATCCGTCCCTGCCCGGGCGGCGCGGGCCGAAGAACGAAACACCGACCAGTGCCGAGACCCTGATCGTCTCGCCGCTCGCCTGGACGCTCCGCCGCCTGGGTGCGCTGCCGATTCTCTGGGAGGCCGAGGGGCTTGCCGGGCGCGAGCGCGGCACGCTCGCCCACGCGGTCTTCGATCGGCTCTTCCGCCCGGGTCTCGCGCTGCCGACAGCCTCGGAGATCCCCGATCTGGTGCGTCTTTATCTCACCGCGGCGATCGGTGCCGAGGCGCCGTTCATCGCGAGCGACCACTGGGAGGTCGAGCGCCGCCACATGGTCACCGAGCTCACCCGTGCCGCGCTCGCCTGGCGGCGCATGCTGGAGAGCCTGGGCGCGACGGTGGTCGGTGCCGAGGCGCGGCTTCGTGGCGAGTTCGACGGCGTGCCGATGCTCGGCGACGCCGACTGCCTGCTTGCCCTGCCCGGCGCGGGGGTCTTTGTCGTTGACTACAAGCGCTCGCGGCAGCGCTCCTGGGAGGATCGCATGACCCGTGGCTATGACATCCAGACGCCGCTCTACCGCCGGCTGCTTGGCCAGATGGCGGAGGCTGACCGCCCGGAGGGGCTTCGCGGCATCGACCCCGGCGCGGTGGGGGTTGCCTACTACACGCTCGAGGACGAGCGCCTGATCTCCGATCGCCCCGCGCCCCCTGGCAGCAACCTTGCCGAGTGGACGGGTGTCGAGGAGGACGTCAGCGCAGCCGCCATTCAGGCGCTGCTCGAGCGCTTTGACGCCCTTCGCAGCGGCACGCTGGCGATGAATGTCGAGGGCGACGCCGAGGCGATCGAGCGGGCCACGGGCATCAAGCCCTACGCCCTTGGCGCCTCGCCACTGATTGAACTCTTCTCGCAGCCCGCCCAGACGGAGGACGCATGAGCATCGAGAGCAGACTACGCGTGGTGCCCGCCGGCGCCGGGTCGGGCAAGACCTACACCATCCAGCAGACGCTCGGCGCCTGGCTCGAGTCGGGCGCGGTGGCGCCGGACAGGATTATCGCGGTGACCTTCACCGAGGCGGCCGCCGCCGAGCTTCGCGAGCGCATCCGCTCCCAGCTCCTTGGTGCCGGGCGCCTGGAGGACGCGCTACGCCTGGAGGAGTCGTGCATCACCACCATCCACGGCTTTGGCCTTCGGGTGATCAAGGAGTACGCCTTCGAGGCGGGTATCTCGCCGCTGCCAAGGCTGCTCACCAACGACGAGGCGGACGTCCTGATCCGCCGCTCGCTCGCCCGCACCGACCGGGCGCGGGAGATCACCGACAATCTCTCCGCCTTTGGCTACACCTACAACCCGGGCACGGGCAAGGGGCCTGAGGAGATCTTCCGCGATCACCTGCGCACCGTCATCACGCGCCTTCGCTACATCGGCGCGCGGGGCCGCGATGCGGCCGTGCAGGGCGATGCCGCCAACTGGATCACCGCGCGCTACGGCGCGGCGGCCGATGGCGAGGCGCTGACCGGGGCGCTGCGCGCGGCGGTCAGCGCGCTGCTTGCCGAGTTCCCCGAGAGTCTTGAGTCGCTCGGCAACAGCCCCACCGCCGAGCGGGAGTTGCGCCGCGACTACCAGGGCCTGCGCCGCGCGGCCGAGCCCGGTGTGCTTGCGCGCGATTTCCGCCTCTGGAAGGGCCTCCAGTCGCTGCGAAAGAGCAAGCGCGGCAATCCCATGCCGGAGGGCTATGATGCGCTCGCAGAGGCGGTCGAGGCGGCCGCGGCGCGGCTTGGCGAGCACCCCGGGCCGCTTGCCCATGCGCTCACCCAGTGCGCGGGACTCATTGGCGCGAGCCAGGAGGCGCTCGATCACTACGCCCACGACAAGCAGCAGACGGGGCTGATCGACTACGCCGACATGATCGTGCTTGCCAACACCCTGCTCGCCGAGCGCGAGGACATCCGCGAGGCGATCCGCGCGCGCTACGATTGTCTGATCATCGATGAGTTCCAGGACACGAGCCCGATTCAGTTCTCGCTCCTCTGGCAGCTTGCCCAGGTGGGCCTGCCGGCGCTGATCGTCGGCGACATCAAGCAGGCGATCATGGGCTTCCAGGGCGGGGATGCGCGGCTTTTCGATGCGCTCATCAAGAACGCCGGCGCCGAGGTGACACCGCTCACCAACAACTGGCGCTCCCAGCCTCGGATCATGGACTTCGTCAACGCGGTTGGCGCCTCGCTCTTCGGCGAGGACTACCAGGCGCTCACCCCGAAGGCCTCGACCAGCCATCTCGGTGCGCTCGACGTCATCTGCTTCAGCGGCAAGCTCGCCCGCGGCGTGAGCGCCGATGTCTGCCATGCGCGCAACACCGCCGAGCGCCTAAAGGAGCTGCTCGACGACCCCGATGCCCGCGTGGTTGACCGCAAGAGCGGGGTGGAGCGGCGGCTGCGTGGCTCCGACATTGCCGTGCTCTGCCCGCGCCACCGCCAGCTCCAGGTCTACGCCGAGGTGCTGCGCGCGTTTGGCATTCGCGTGCGCCTGCCCCAGCAGCACTGGTTCGAGTCGCGGGTGGTGCAGATCATCGACCACGCGCTCGCCTACCTCGCCGAGCCCGGCGACCGCCACGCCGCACTCTACCTGGCGGTGACCGAGCTCGGCTCGCTCACCCTCGAGGAGGGGCTTGCGGCGCTCGCGACAAGCGGGGGCGTGAGGAGCCCGGTGCTTGAGCGGCTCGATGCGGTGCGCGAGCGCATCAGTCGCGATGCCACGGTGGAGGCGGTGGTCAGTGCGGCGATCGGCGCACTCGCGCTCTACCGCGCCGTGCTGCTCTGGCCCGACGCCGAGCAGGCGCGCGCGAACATCGTGCGCTTCGAGGGCGAGGCGTTCGAGTACCGCCGCCAGGCCCGCGAGGCGCTTTCAAGCGCCGGCTTCTTCGGCGATGGCGTGCAGAGCTTCCGCGGCTGGCTTCGCACCCGCATCGAGAGCGATCTTGCCTCGAACCGCCAGCCCGACGCGCGCTTCATCGACGAGGAGGCGGTGGAGCTCACCACCTGGCATAGCGCCAAGGGCCGCGAGTGGCCGGTGGTGGCCGTGTGCGGGCTTGCCAACAAGGTCGAGGCCGACGCGCCGAGCTTTGATCTTGGCTACGCTGATTTCTCCGATCTCTCCGGCCTGCTCGAGCAGGCGGTGCTCGAGTTCTCGCCGCGCTTTGAGGACAAGGGCGCGCAGGCGCGCTTCACCGAGCCGCTCCAGGTGGCGCGGGAGGCGGAGACCGCAAGGCTCCTCTACGTGGCGCTCACCCGCGCGCGGGACAAGCTTGTGCTCGAGTGGCCGGCCTACAAGGCCGGGCATAGCGGCGTGTCGCTCTGGTCGCTGCTCGCCGAGCGCGGCGGCATCGAGATCGCTGACAGCGCGGTGGTGATCGGCGAGACCCGCTGCCCGGCGCACGTGATCGACGCGACGATGGACGATGCGCTACCCGATGAGGCGCCGGCGCCGCGACTGAAGGACTTCGGCCTGCGCGCTATCGAGCGCTTCGAGGCGCCGGCGGCGCTCACCCCCGATGCGGTGACCCCGAGCAGCGTGCATGCAGCACCCCGTCGCGGCGGCGTGGCGGCGGTGCGTACCGCGCGCTACCCGATGCCGAGCGAGGCGTCGGCGCTCGAGGGCGAGGGGGCTGCGCTCGGAACGCTCCTCCACGCCGCCCACGAGCTGATCGCACCGCGCCTCGCCGATCCCGCCCAGGCCCGCGCCGAGGCCGTGCGGATCGCCGGCGAGGAGGCGGCCGACGCCCTGGTGCGCCGTGTCGAGGCGTTCGAGCGCTGGCTGCGCGAGGCGCTCGCCCCCCAGGCGATTGCCCGGGAGATTCCAGTGATCGGGCTCACCCAGGCCGGCAGCGTGGTGCATGGCAAGTCGGATCTGCTCGCCGAGACCGCGGCCGGCATCTGGGTGCTCGATCACAAGTCGGATGTCTGCGAGGATCTCGCCGCCGGCCACCAGGCCCATGCCGGGCAGCTGCGCGCCTACTGCGAGGTGCTCGAGCGCGCCGGCCACCGGGTGCTTGGCACCGGCATCCACTGGATGCGCTACGCGGCGGTGACGCTAAGCCAGCGGGATGTGGACTGAGCGGACGGGGCGCCAGTGTCTCGGCGCCCCGTCCCGGCCTTCTCAGCGCGACTGCGCGGCTCAGAAGGCGAAGGCGAGCTGACTGTCGTCGACACGGCTTGCACCGCGCGCCCGGTCACCGCGCTGTTTCGCAGGCGCTGTGCTCTTCTCGGCGGCGGGCTCCTCGCGCGCGACGCCGAGCGCTGCCACTGCCGGGCTCGCGGGTGTGGCAGCGCGGACCACGGGCTCTGGCTGCCCGAGTCGCTCCGGATCAAAGGCGCCGAGGCGGGTTCGAATCAGCGCGTAGAGTGCACCCTCGTTGAATGCGACCTTGAGACCCACTTCCTCGAGCAGCGCCTGGTCATAGTCGCCGATCCAGGGCGTGTGGCTGCCACGGGCGGTGCACTTGGCGAGGAAGTCCGCCTCCGCGGCAACCCCGTCGATGTCGACATAGAGCGTCTCGGCACCGTCGCGCTCAATTGCGACCGCCACGTGCTCAAGGGCGAGCGGGTCACCGCCGTTGCCGACCTGGATGATCCGCGCACTCTCCCCGATCCAGCGGCGCAGCACCCGCGCCATCTCCCAGGAGCCCTCCCGGTAGAAATCGCCGATGTCATCGATGCAGTCGTAGGCCGCGTCGCTGCCAAGCGCCTCGGCGATGGCCGCGGAGTAGCCGTGGTGGTGCTCGACCCGGCCGCTCGCCTGGTCAACGCTCTGGTAGCGGTGCATGTCTGCCTCCTTTATTATTCTCCCGATATTATACCAGACAATGCCGCTCGCCTGGTGATGCTTGACAATTGATAATATCACCGTTATAATAAATGAAACGTGCAGCCGTGGCCTGTGCAGGAGCGGGCAGGGCGGGGGCCGACAAGCGGCCTGGCACAGTGACCAGAGGAACCCATCGTGCGAGGAGGGGTGCGTGTTGTCGACCTGATTGACTGGAACTTCAGCCTGCTCTTTATCACCGCGATCACGGTGATCTACTGGGCGGGGCTAACGCCCTATGGCTTTTTGCTGAACACCCAGTCCGAGTCGCCGATTGCGCTTGCGCTCGGCGTGCTGCTCTACCCGCTGGGGCACGCGGAGTTCAGCCACTGGTTTGTCAACGCGGCGGCGCTCTGCGCCTTTGCGCCGCGGGCGGAGGTGCGCTTTGGCACCCGCCTTGTGCTGCGCTATGCGCTCGCCACAAGCGTTATCTGCGGCCTGCTGGTGCTGGTGCTGCGCGACGGGATGCTGATGGGGGCGAGCGGTGTCGCCTACTTCTTCTTTGGCCTGATGCTCGCCTATTATTTCTGCCTCGGCAGCCGGATCTGGGCGTTCTTCGTGCCGTTCATCGTCTCCTTCTTCGTGATGGCGGAGATCTGGGCGATCGGCCTTGAGGGCAACTACGCGACCGAGGTGCATCTGGTCTCGCTCGCAGCCGGCCTGGTGCTCGGCTATCTCTGGCAGGACGAGGCGCTCGATCGGCAGTTCTCGCGCTAGGCGGGCACCGCCACACACGCGCCGACCCCTCCGGATAGTCCGGAGCAATCAATAAAACCCCCGCCCGGCCTGCGCCCGGCGGGGGTTTTTTGCTGCCGTCATGGGCGGGGGCGGGGTGCTGGTTCGCCGTAGTCGATGCGCTCCCCACGAGACTGCGCGCGGTGCATGCGCTGGATGCCGACGGCGAGCGCGGCCAGCGTGAAGAGTGTGGCGAGGGCGAGGGTGAGCGAGCCGATCGCAAGCGCGTAGCCGAGATAGAGCAGGTTGCCGAGGACAAAGCTCGCCCGGAAGGGGATGCCACGGGTGAAGAGATGGATCCAGGTGATGAGCAGCAGCGCTGCCACCGGCAGGGCATCGACCAGGCTGCCCACCGTGTAGGCTGCCGCGCCGAGTATCATGAGCGTGCAGGTCGCCGCGATCAGAAGCCGCGTTCGGCGACAGGCGCCAAGGGCGCGGGCCTGCTCGGTCAGGATCTGCCGGGGGATCGCGATCAGCGCCATCAGCGCCCCACTGAATGCCCCGAGCGCCCCGAGGTGCATCGCCCAGAGCAGTGATGCCGCCGCCATCCACCAGAGCAGGCCGCGATTATCTGACCGGGAGAGGGCCACGAGACTGACAATGAGGGCGATGATGCCAACGCCATGGGCAAGTGGTTCCATGCTGGACTCCTTTGGCCGGGGCTTGCCACCGGCATTTAATTAACGCTATATTAACCCAATCGATCAGGAAAGGCACGGCCGGCGGCGAACCGCCGGTGGTCTTTCTGCCATTGCCGCTGCCAGGGAGGGCAGTCATGGAGTGTGTAATAGCAGAGGGTGGGGCAGGGGCTTTGCCCGCGGTACGCGGCTTCGAGGCGACCCACGTCTTTCACCAGGGGGCGATCGATCAGGCCCGCGCCGGCGGGCGCGATGACAACCCGTTGCATGACCCGCGTCGCCACCAGGCGGTGCCGGGTGGGGGGTTTGGCGCGCCGGTGGCACTCGGCTTCCAGGCCGCACTCCTCTGTGAGCAGCTCTGCGCGGAACAGGGCAGGGTCATCCCCACCGGGCTCTGGCGCTATCAGTTCTCCTATGTGCAGCCGATTCTCGCCGGCGCGCGCTTCTCGGTGACGGCGAAGCCTGCCCCCGGCGGTCATGGCCATCGATTGTGCGTACGTGGCGCGGGTGGGCTGCTGCTTCGCGGTGGGATCACTGCGCTGACAGCTGACGCCGCGCTCTGGGAGGAGGGGGTCGCGCTCGCCGCTGGCGGGGAGGCGCGCTGGCAAGGCGCCACCACGCTCTGCCAGCCGCGGCTTCGCCAGATCCTTGCCGGCAGTGGGCGAGCCGCCCAGCGACCGGCCGGCGCGCGGGTTGCGCGGGTCCCGGCCATGGCGCTCGCCGCGCTTTTCTCGCGGGCGCTGATCGAGCAGGCCCGGGGGGAGGGGCTTGAGCATACGCGCACCCCCCAGGTCTACGTCGCACATGACTGCATTGCTGATCACGGCGCCCTCGCGCGCCTCGCCGGCGGCACCACGCTGTCGATCGTGCTCGCGACGGCGAGTCTGCGCCCTGGTGCTGACGGCCGGCGCCGTGCTCTTGGCGCCATCCTCGGCCCCGACGGCGCTGTTCTTCTCGTCGCCAGGCTCTCGCTGACGCCTTTGACAAACGACTAATAGACCGTTATCTATTGTTCCCGATACCCCGACCGGACGCCGTGCCAATCGGCGAGGCCCCGGGTGACCAGGGGGGGAGGCTTCGCACAGGCCAGCAATTCGGACACGGGGCGGCGAGGGCCGCGGCCGCAAGGCGGCAGGGCTGCCCTGTTGCTGGCGCGAAGGCGCTTTCTCAAGTTACTGATAAGCCGTTGTTTTTGTAATTATTGCAAGCAAGTGATGATTTTTTGGCCAATCCAATACGCCGTGCCGGAGCGTCATGGAGTTAGGGGCCCCCGGTGGCAGTTATCCACAGGCTTTCCCACAGGTTCTGTGGATAGGTGCTCAGGACTTTTGCTTGAGCGCCTTGGCGCGGCGGGAGACGGCTGCGAAGACCTCTCGGTCGAGAGTATGGATGTAGCGCATGGAGGTGCGCACGTCGTTGTGGCGCCCGAAGCGCTGGACGACGCGCAGATCCCCGGTGGCCTGTGCGAGTTCGGTGATGGAGGTGTGGCGCATCCAGTGGGTGGAGGCGCTCTCGAGCTGCTCGGCAAGCTCGGGGCGCGCGGCGCGGACGGCGGTCGCGGTGTCACGGAAGATGTCCTTGACGATCCGGAAGAGGGCTGCGCGCGTCAATGACTGGCGCATGCGGCCTGCGCCGCGCAGCCGGCAGATGAGCGGCGTGCGCTCGCCTGGCTGGGGCAGGGCGGGGAGTCCGAGGTGGGCGCGGTAGGCGCCGAGCGCCTCCATGGTCTGCGCGGCGAGTGGCACCTGGGCCTCCTTGTCGCCCTTGCCGCGGACCTGCCAGGTCCAGAACTCGCCGCCGCTCTCGCGATCGGGCTGGATACTGCCCATGGTGTGGCTGACCGCCTCGGACGCGCGGGCGCCGGCATCGCGCAGGAAGGTGAAGATCCAGCGGGCGCGCTCGCGACGGTCCTCTTCCAGGACACGCCCGGTGGGCATGGCATCGATGTGGCGGAGTACGGCATCGATGGCATCGGGCCCGAGGAAGCGCTCGATGCGGCTTGCGGTGCGCCGGCTGCTCGCGCGGCTCTTGCCCCTGGCGCTTGCCAGCGGGTTGGTGCGCAGGTAGGAGACGCTCACCAGGTAGGAGAGCAGGCCATTGATGATGGCCCTCGCCTGGGCGCGGCTCGCCTCGCTGAGTGGCCCGAGGAATGGGCGCCAGTCCGGATGGCTTCTCGAGACCCGGCGCTGCGCCACCCAGCGCGCCCGGGGCCTGGGGTCGAGGACGAAATCGAAGTAGTCGCTGTAGTCGTTGGCGAGAAGTGCTGAGAGCGCCTTGCCGCGGGTCTCCGCCGCCCAGAGCAGTAGCCGCTCGGCCTCCTTTCGGTAGGCGGCATGGGTGTTGCGGTTCTCGCGCACCTCGTTCAGCCAGCTGGCGACGGCCTCGAGATCGTTGTCGGCGGCGATGGTCGGCGCATCCCGGGAGCGAAGCGCCCCGTCACCTCCAAGGGGGAGGGGAGGGATCACCCGTTCATGATCCCAGGGGCAGTGTCCCAGCGCGCTGTCCTGTTGCTCTGCCACCCGTTTTGCTGCCCGTCGCCGAAGTTGAGTGCCCAGTCTACCCCCGGTGGGTGGCTTGTCCACCAGGAGGCCACCGCCCGCGGGACGATCGGGGGGTGTCTGGGCGCAACTCCCCCCCATTTGAGGGTGGCGCGAGCGCACGCCTTGCAGCGACAGTGGCGAAGGGTGTGCAGCGAATAACAAGACTGGGTGGGTGTGATGGGCAATTCTCCGGGCAGAGGTGGTGGTGGTTTGCTGGCGCGGATCGCCGTGATTGGCCTCGGTGCGCTTGTGCTTGCTGGCTGCGCCTCGTCTGGCAAGGCGCCTGTCATCCATACACCGCACCCCGAGGTCACGCGCACCATGGACCGCCAGCTTTCGGTGTTCTGGCAGGCGTACCGCAACGCCGAGGCGCTGGAGGCCTGGCGGATGGCCTACTATGACCTCATGTCCCCGTGGAGTGACAATTACCGGATTGCCAAGAGCTTCGGCTGGGACAGCAGAAAGCGGCTGGTGCCGGATGATCTCCCCGCGGAGGACTACGCGAACGCCTATCTCGACTCCCGCCAGTATGCCTTTACCTCGTGGGGAGCGATGAGCTTTGCCTACCTGGGGCTGGTGCGTGGCCCGGGGTACGAGGGTGATGAGTACGCCCTGCGGGCGCGGGACATGTACGCATACAACCTGCAGGTGCTCGCGGGCAGTGAGCGTGACCATGTCAGGCTGCGTGAGCGCGCCGACCGACAGGCCAATCGCGGCCGGGAGATCGCCGCTGGCGCTTTCGCACTCGGTGGGGTCGCGCTCGCCATTGTCGGCGAGCAGCGCGGCTATCTGGAGCCGGAGCAGGCGCGTGAGGCCGTCAGCAACGTCGGCCAACTCGCCAACTCCATTGCCCGCTCCGGGTCGCGCAGCGCCGATCAGGTCGCCCGGGTGGTCGGGGAGAACACCGTCAGTGGGGATGGCACGCGCATGGTGATCATTCCCTCCGTTGGGCTTTTTACGACCACGGCGCGGTTTGTCACCGCCGACGGCCACTGCACGGCGAGCCTGATCGAGACGCAGATCGTCGTCACCAATGCGCACTGCGTGACCGACGAGCGCGGCAATCTGCGTGGAGGGCTTGGCAGCGCCAGGGTTGTCTTCAATGACCTGCACACCATGGTCTCGGTGCCGGTGACCCAGGTGATTCTCTCCGGAGGCGATCGCTCGGAGTGGTGGCGCGCGCAGTATGCGAGCCCGCCGGAGTTCGAGCGCTGGGCGGACGACTGGGCGGTGCTGCGCCTCGCCTACCACCCGCGCCTGCCGCGCAGTGCGGGCTGGCGCTACCGGGCGTTTGACTGGCAGCGCCGGCCGCTCACCGCAATGCCGAGCGTGCGGGATTTTCTCGGCGATGACTATCTCGAGACCGGTGATGGCTTTGAAGGCGAGATTGCGCTCTCCGGTCATTCCGGGGACTTGAACGACGGCCGCTTTCAGTCGTTGCACTGGGGCTGTCGCGGTGAGAGCGTGCGCCACCCGACCCATGTCCAGCATGGCTGTCGCGGCGCGCCGGGCGCCTCGGGCTCACCGGTCTTTGGCATCATCAACAACTTCGACGGTGCTGATCGGGCGCGCCGCGAGGGCACGTTGCTCGAGACCCAGCGCTTTCGGCTGATCGGCCTCAAGGCCTACGGATTCGCCGGCGGCAATGGTGGTGGCGGGCCGAGCGTGTCGCAGTTCCGCGAGGCCGTGCTCCAGATGCGCCGGCGTGTCGGGGCAGGGGAGTTCCGCGATCCGTTTGAGGTGATCGACTACAATGCCGTCGCGGGCGCCAACTAGGTCGTTTGTCAATCGCCGCCCCGCAGGTGGAGGGCACTGGCCGTGAGCCGATTGCCCCGTCGGACGCCGATCTTGCACCCAACAACGCGCAGAAGGCGACAGCTCTGCGGACTGCGGTTGCCATCCTTGAAAAATGGGGGGCATCCACGGAACAGACGCTGGCAATCCTTCGCATCGCAAGAATCACGTATTCGCGTGTCAAACGCGGTGAGGTGGTGAGTCTCGAGGACGATCATCTCACCCGCGTCAGCATCGTTCTGAACATTCACGCGGGGCTCGCCACGGTCTTCGACAACCCCGAAAACGTGTACGGCTTCATGGGAATGCGCAACCACAACGCCTTCTTCCTGGGCCGTAGTCCGCTTGAAATCATGGAGCAGGGCGACTTCATGTCGGCCCTCGAAACGTACCGACGCATTGCCGCGCGATGCGGCGGCGCTACCCCGGCTGCTGGCCGGGCCGCGCCAGGCTCGGCGGCTGGTGAGCTCGAAGTTTCCGCCGACCCCTCTCCTTGAGGGTGTGGCGCAGGATGACTTCGACACCTTGTCCGCAGTTCAGGCGATCGCCAATCCCCGCTTGCTGAACGAGACCGGAGAGGTGGGGCGCACTCCGAAAGGCGGCATCCCCTTCGTGGCGCGGGCTTGCCTGCGCGCTCAGGGGCGCTATTCTCTGTCGCCGGAGTGCCGTTGTAATGCGATGACACGGGGTGTGGCGTATGGGGAGTTTTCGCGACGCGATGGGGCCTGTTGCAGCGCGGCTGCGCCAGGGGAGGCCGAGCGCCCAGCCGGTCAGCCAGGTGGCGCTGCGTATCCCCGGTCATGGTTGCGGTGATCTGCTGACGGCGGTTCGCGGCTGTCTTCTGCACTGGATCGAGCGGCGAGCCGGCGCGACTCTCCCGGCGCGCGCCTGGGAGGGCGAGGCATTCACGCTTGATCACATCGCCGCACAGCGCACGGAGACCGTCGCGTTGCCTGACAACGGCTTCTGGGCAGCGCGAATCGATGATGTCGACAAGTCGATCGCCAATCGCCGCTGGATCACCGAGGTCAGCATGGCGGTTGTGGATGACGCTGTGCTGCTTGGCTGCCGCCTGCACTGTGTCTCACACGGTGTTGATGCCCCGTTCGCCCGATCAATCCCCGGCTTCGTGAAAGCGTTGATCGATGCCTTCCCGGTCGAGATCGACGGGCTCCCCGCTTCACTCTCCCCCTGGGTGGTCGCCGAGCCCGCCGCTGTCGAGCGCCTGGTGCGGCTGATCGAGGCCCCCGGGCGTGTCGCGCCGGTGATCGTCCTCGCCCTGCCGGAGGGCTCGGAGGATCCAGCGAAGACCGCCTGCTCGGCCGACGCCCTCTGCCGCGGGCTGGCGGGGGTGGCGCATGTGGCGGTCATCACCGCAAGCGCCTCGTTCCGCCTGAGTGATGCGCTTGGCAAGCCGCTGTCGGTGTTTCGCCAGGCGGTGAGAACCTACCGCCCTGGTTTTGATCGCGAAAACGACGACCCCCTGCGCCATCCGCTCGCGCTGCCGCACCGCATCGAGCAGTGGCCCGATGGGGGAGCGGGCACCTACGAGCGCTTTCTGATCGATCTGCACCTGCGCGGCTCGGTGTCCGCGCCGGACTCCGAGCGGCGGGTGCCGTCTTTTGCGCGGGTCCGTGCCTACGTCAGGGAGGCCGAGCGTGCCGCCTCCAAGCAGGCAGCTGCGCCCGACGCCGAGCTCCTCGCACTGGCGGAGGCGGAGATCGAGGCGCTGCAAAGCGCCCGGAACGAGGAGGTGGATGCGCTGACGCTGCTGCTGGTAGAGGCGGAGCGCGAGCGCGATGCGGCGAGCGAGGAAGTCGGTCGCCTGACTGCCAAGAATCACGCGCTGCGCGAGCGTATCATTGCCCTTGAGCGCGCCTCCGCAGCCGGGGAGGCGGTGGCCGACACGCCGATCCCGCAGACCCTTGAGGACTTCCCCGAGTGGTGCCGGCGTCATCTGGCCGGTGCCGTGGAGGTCCTGCCCCGGGCGCTCCACGGGGTCAAGAAGTCGCGGTATGGGGATGTGGCGCTGCACTACCAGGCGCTGCTGCTCCTGAAGGAGCACTACGTGCCGATGCGTCGGGAAGGCGGTGGCGAGCGCAAGGACGCCTTCGAGGCGGCCTGTCGGGAGCTCGGGCTGGTCGAGCAGAGCGCCTTTACCGGGCCCTCCATGGGTGAGTTTGCGGAGCAGTACACCGTGACGTACGAGGGCCGCAAGTGCGTGCTCGATCGCCACCTCAAGAAGGGCTCGACCAAGGATGATCGCCTGTGCTTTCGCCTCTACTACTTCTGGGATGCGGTCTCGGAGGAGGTTGTGGTTGGCTCCATGCCCGCCCATCTCGACACCCGTGCGAGTTGAGTCGGGCCCGCGAGCCGGCTCCCCGGCGGGGATGACTCGCGTTTGGGACTCGTCCTCGCCGGGGCAACGCGTCATGGGAAGATCCGGTCCAGGCGCTATTTTTTGCCCTTGTGCTACCTTACATTATGTAAGGAATATTATTGGAGGTAAGGCGAGGCATGGCCACAGCGACGGTAACGAGTAAAGGTCAAATAACAATTCCCGCCAGCGTGCGGTCTGAGTTAAAGGTTGGTCCAGGTGATCGCGTAGAGTTTGTGAAGATGTCTGAAGGCCATTGGGAGGTCGTCGCAGCTGTTAAGGACGTCAGTCGACTGCGGGGTATTGTTGCAGCGAGGCGAGTCGTGAGTGTCGAGGAAATGGATGCAGCCATTCGGAAGAAGGCGGGACAGTGATTGGCCTTGATACCAATGTTCTGGTGCGCTATCTGACTCAGGACGACCCGGAGCAGTCCATGCAGGCCAATCAAATCATCGATGAGCAGCTGACGCCGCGTAATCCCGGCTTCATCGGGTTCCAGCCTCTGTGGCCCGGTTTCGGCGATTTATTATCCTCTTAATCAGCGTCTCGCTGCCGGCACCATCGGATTTGATTTCGCCGAACATGTGATGAAGACGCGGAGCGAGTATTCCGGACAGGAGATCCAGCAGATGCTCTCTGCGGGCGTCATGAGCCTGGGGCAGAAATAGCCGCGCTTCATGCAGGTGCACGACGGCGAGATCCGGCTGCGCGACCTGGTCAATCCGTACAGCCACTTGGCCGGCTCGCATGTGCGCATTGCGCCGTAGCCCATCGATCGTCGGTCGCTGCCTGCCCCTGGCGAGCCCGATGCCCATGAGCCGATTAGCGGACGTATTCGGCTCACGGCAGGCTGCTTTCTGAGCCGATTACCCCCATTTTGGGGGATGGCGCCAGCGCCCTTGCGTGCTATACCGGGCGTACTGATACTGGAGGAGCCATTGATGCGCGCACGCACCGCCCGAGCCTTCCTGCTGACCGCCTGCCTGCTTGTCGGCGGCGCGCTTGCGTCGACAGCGCCCGCCTCGGCAGAGGAGCGCGCGCAAAGCAGCGCTGCGATCGCCTGGGAGTATGTCCAGAGCCTCCCCCGGGGTGAGGCGCAGCGCCAGGCCGCCGAGGCCTTTCTGGAGGGCTATGCAGAGAGCCCGCAGGCCGGCGCGGCCAGTATCATGCTGCGCACCTACCAGGCGGAGGCGCCGGTGCCAGCGCCTGGGCAGCAGCCAGAGCCCTCAGAGCGGACGATGGGGGAGGTCGAGGCACCCCCCGGCGAGCGCCAGCGGGTTGCATCGGCGAGCAGGGCGGTCAGCGCGCCGGAGCTCCTGACGATTCCGGGCGGGACCATGCGTCTTGGCCGGCCTGGGTACGATACCTCCGATGGGCGACGGGCCCCGGATGACTACGTTGAGGTTACCCTCTCTGACTTCCGCATCATGGCGGCACCGGTGACATTTGATGAGTTCAACCAGCGGGCGCGCTTCGTCGACGGTGTCTCCGAGATGCCGGATTTTCATGGCTGGGGTCGTGGCGATCGGCCGGTCCTGGTGCGGCGCTTCACGGAAGCGGACGCGTACGCCCGCTGGTTGAGCGAGCAAACCGGCCAGCGCTTTCGCCTGCCCACCATGGCCGAGCTTGAGTACGCGGCGCGCTACGACGATCCGGAGCGGATCGATGACATCTACCTCAGCGTTCTTGATCGCCCGACGGACCGGCTGGAGGAAACGCTGCCGGTTTCCCGGATGCCGGCGAGTGCCAGCGGCCTGCGCGGCCTGGATATCCTCGACATGAACGAAATGTCCTGCACGCTTGCGCATGGCTCGCAACCGTATGCCGATCCCCATCGCTGTGAGGCAATCGACAACTTCATGGCTCCGGTGTACGGGTGGCGCTCGGGAGGGCGCATCATTATCGGCAACATAGTCGGTGCGCGTGTTCCGAAGTCATTTCGGCTAGTCGCCGAATAGCGAGCGGGCTCGCCGCACCGCCCAGGGCGGATTCCAGGACGAAGTTCTGGGCCTCCTCAGGGGGATGGTGTGGCCTCGGCATGCGTGGCGCGCGCAATCCAGCCGGACGCCTCCGGCGCCGGCAGCACGGCGGCGATAGCGTCTGTCGGGATGTCGCCGCAATAAGCGATGCTGCCGCCATCGCGTGCGCCGAGATACCACCAGGTGAGTGGCGCGCAGATGGCCGCGACCTCGGCCTCCGTCACTGCCGCATCGAGCGCGGCGACCAGTTCGGCCTTGTTGACGGGTATGGCGTCGGGCACCTCGCTTTCGCACGAGAAGCGATCCTCCTGGAGGATCTCCCAGATCAGGCTGTCGTCGACGCGAAGGCGCCTGGCGTCGAGTCGCGAGAGATCCACGATCACGGCGACAAGCCCCCGGTCCGGTGGCGGCAAGCTGATTGGCAGCGGTGCGCTCTCATAGTCACGGGCGAGATAGACCGCAGGGGCGATCATCGGCCAGCCGGACTCGCTCCCGGCGCGCTTTTGCTCAAGGCCGCGTGCGGTAATCGCGTCGCGGTGCTCGGGGCGGGTGAAGTGGACAAGGTAGCGCGGCCGTCGCATGGCGGTGGGTCATAGTCCCTGTGGCCCGGTTTGGGCGCTTTATTATTGTTCTATTTTACCAGAGCCAGCTTCTCGGGCGGCGGTACGACGCTGTGAGACCCCTCCAATAATCGACATTATGGTAATAATGTCAAAAGTCATGGATCTGCCCATGGGGTACCCACTCCCGATACATCCCTGCCGACTGACGCCGGGATACTGCTCTCCTGGGGCACCGCTCCAACGCCCCTGCACGCAGCCGGATCAATAATGTTACCGCGAGATTCTGCGGTGCCTGGTCTGGCGCCTGCGCAGCCCCAGCATCAGGAGAATGCCGGCGCCGACAAGACCGAGCGTTCCCGGCTCGGGGACGGCGACGCTCGGTGTGTCGGTGACGTAGACCCGATACATGTGTTGCCAGGACGTGGAAATGTGGCCGTCTGGATTGTCGTCGGTCGCTTGATACCGTCCGCCGAGATCAGTGGTGCGGAACCAGTATGAAGCCGCCCTGAAGTCGTCGAGCGACAAGCCAGCGGTCCCGATCAGCCAATAGGTGGTGCCCTCCTCGAGCAGCGTGTTGCCGCTGGCAGTGACATTGGTCAGGCTCGCCGGTTGCCCGGACGGCTGGGTGACATCGAACTCGAACACCTCGAGAAGATCCCCGAGTGCTGAGGTCGTGCCGCTGTATAGGCGGAACGTATGCTCAAGCGAGGTGTAGGCTGGTGTTGCGATCTGTAGGGGAATCTCGAGGCGGTCCAGGTACCCGCTTTCGCTTGCGGTAAACAGGGAGCCTCCCCAGGTCTGGTTGTGTGCTCCAAGAATACTCACGAGCGCCGTCTCTGCCCGGTCGAACGTCTCCGCCCCGCCGGTGTTGTCAAAAATAAGCCCTGCATGGGCCGGTCCGGCCAGTCCGAGACCCAGTGCAGCCGATAGGACGAGGTGCGAGCAGCGATTCGGCAGACCGTTCATGGCGGCTCCCCTGCTTTTATGATCCATTGCTGGCTCTACTCACTAAAGCACGGCTATGGCAGTCGTGCACCCCCCAAATGGGGGTATCTTGACGTTTGGGTGAATGTCATAAGTCAGAGATCCATGGTCGGGTCCGGACAGCGGGTTTACTTATCAGCACGAAAGTGGCTCTCAGGGCCGCTTTGGTTGCACTGTTTTAAACGACATGCCACGGCCGCTTGACCCGGGTGGTTCCCTGGCCTCTGCGCTCATGCTCACGAAATGGCTGGCGCAATGGCTTTCGGTGCTCGAGTGCGGTGAGTGCTTCGTACTCCGCATCCTCGCATTGCGCGAGATAGGCTTGTGCCTGGCGCTGCCACAGTGGCAGGAGTCTCGGCGTATAGAGCCGCGGTCGCAGATCTTCCGCCTCGCGCTCTGCCAGGCTGTGCACGTGCGCCTGCGCCTCGGGTGTGAAGGCCTCGAGGCAGGCATTGAAGGCGTTCGAGAAGAGAGCCCGCTGCACCACGGCCGCATGAATCGCCGCGGTGGCACGCGCCGCCTGCGTGGTGCTGCGCGAGATCTGAATCACGCCCGCATCGCTGAGGCGTGGCACCTCGGTCACGGCGTTGTAGCGCACGGAGCCCGACGGCAGTGTCGTGCACTCAAGGGCGATGGTAGTAAACCCCGAGCGCGCGGTGTGGCAGCGCGCCGGCAGGCTGAACGGCTCGGGGATGAGAAAGCGTTGCGGCAGCCCGTGGTAGCGGAAGGCGTCATTGCGAAACTGGAGCGCAAGACGGAGCGCCTCCTCCTCCCCGTAGGTCGCGACAGCGAAGGCGCCGCGGTCATGTTGCTGGACCCCATCGCGGGCAGTGACAGCCGCCACCACGGATACCCATCCGTTCGAGGTGCTCACGGAGAGCCCGCGAAATTGCCGCACTCGGCTCTTCAGATCCACCTTGCGTCTATCGCCCACCGCGCTCTCCTGTCTTGTCCCGGCTGCGGGCCGGCACCCCGCTTCGTTCGGTGAATAAGCATAGCCTGATCCCCTGCGGGTGCATGGCATGGTGGTGGCCGCGATGGTCGGCGGTCAAAACTGTGACGGACAGCCGTGATGGACGTGAAGCGGCGCACAACTCCAGGTGCAGTGCATGGGTAATCTGGCGGCGTTGGACATTGTTTGAACCTCCTCCATCCTGATCATTTATCGGGACTTCAGGGGCGCCCTCCAGGGCGCCCCATTTTTTCCGCTGCACGGCACCCACCGTCAGTCGGCGAGCGCGATGCGCTGACCCGGGCGCAGCGCGCCGAGGGGGTGCGCGGGATGGATCTCAAGGGCAAAGAGAATCGGGGCGCGTGCGTGGACAGGTGCATCGCCCGGGTGCATGTGCTCGACCTGGAAGATGATCCCGTCGGCGTCAATGAAGCCGATGACCAGGGGGCCGTGGACGTTCCGCATGTGAAAGGCGGCCGCGATCGGCTGCTCGAAGACGAACAGCATGGGATTCTCGAGCACGACCTCGGGACAAAGCCGCTGCATGCCGGCCATGCGCTGGGTGTCCGTGATCGCAAGCCTCGCGTCGAGCGCGATCGGCTCGACCGCCTCCCCGGGGGGATGGAGCAGCAGTGCGGCCCTTGGCATGCTCTCTAGGGCGGGCGTCGAAGGCAGGCACGCGGCGAGCACACTGCCCGCGCCGCCAAAAAGGAGCGCTGTTGCTAGCGCCATGCGCCGAATCTGCCCCATCACGGTTTTGCCTGTCACGCCCATCACCCCGCCACCTCTGCCCCCGCCATCAATCAATGCTGGCGCGCCTGCTGTTCAGCCATTATAATAAAGCTGTTATATTAAATCGAGCACTGCATGTTCTTTACATCAACACTGCGCACCCGCCCGGGTGCTACCCGTGAGGCCGCCGCTGCGCGCCCGACAACCACCCTGATCGAGTTCTGGGCGCCCTGGGCGGCGCCCGCGGTTGCCATGGCAGGGGATCTCGCAGATGTGCTGGCCGACGCCGACCTGGCCCTCTCCCATGTCCGCTTTGATATCGAGGAGGACCCGGAGGCCGCCGCGCGCCACCAGGTCCGCGCCGTACCAACACTGATCGTGCTTCGCGATGGCGAGGAGGTCTGCCGCCACACCGGGCAGCTCGGCACGGCCGCCATCCAGGCATTCCTGCACCGCGCCGGCGTGGCCTGCTGACTATATTTTACAGATACTATTTGACGGTTGACCGGATATTTAATATAGTTCTGAAAAAATGCCCCTTGCGGGCCATCCAGGTTGGTCAGATTCCATGTTCAAGTCAGACCGAAGTGCGCTTGGCGCCCTGCTCCTCCTCGCCTGCACGGCCACCGTGCTGCCGGTTGCTGGCATGGCGCCGGCGGGACTGCTGCCTGACCTTGCCCTCGGCCCCTGGTACTGGCTTTTCCTGGGCGCACTCTGGAGCGTGCTGCTTGCCGGCCCCCTTCGCGCACTCCAGGGCCTCGTTGCGCGCCTGGTGCTCGCCCAACGGGTCCGTCGCGACGCAAAATCGGCCGTGGGCTCACTCCACCAGGCGCTCATTGGCGCGGCGGTTGCCGCCTCCAGTGATGCGTTCATGGTAGTGAGCCCGGCCCGGGAAGTGGTCTATGCCAATGCGGCCTTTCGCAGTGGCCGCGAGGCGACTGGGCCGGCGCGGTTACCGGCGATTCTGCTTGAGGACCCGCCAGGTCGTGGCACCCAGCGCTCGCTCTGGGACTATCTCGACGATGGCCTCGCACAGTGGAGCGGTGAGGCGCTGGTGGAGATGGGCAGCGGGGTGTTTGCCGAGCGGCGGGTGTCTGCGACACGGGTCGCCGGCGGCTATCTCGTGGTCGGCATCCTCGATAACGTCACCGCGCGGGCCTATCGCGAGCGCCTTGAGTTCATGGCAAGCCATGATGCACTCACCGAGCTCTTGAACCGACCCGGATTTGAGATGCGCCTGGCTGCCCGGATGGCCGAGCAGGCGCCTGGGCGGCGGCGCGGCTTTGGTGTGATCCAGCTCGATCTTGATCATTTCTCCGCAATTAATGACTCCCTGGGGCACGAGATCGGCGACCGGCTGCTCCAGGCCGTCGGCGCGCGGATTGCCCGGCGCCTGCGCGGTGGGGACTGCCTGGCGCGCTTCGGTGGGGATGAGTTCTGCATGCTGATCGATGCGGCCGAGGATGGTGATGCGCTCGAGTCTGCCGCCCGTGAGATCCAGTCGGTCTTCGATGCGCCCTTCATGCTCGACGGCGTCGAGGTCTTCTGCCGGGCGAGCCTCGGGCTTGTGCATGCGCCGCTTGACGGGGCGAGCGCCCAGGACCTCATCAAGTACGCCGACTCCGCCATGAATCGGGTGAAGCGCGGCGGGCGCGGCGGGCTTGAGCGCTTCAGCCGCGAGATCAACGAGCAGGCCGTGCGCCGCCTGCGCCTTGCCACCGAGCTTCGCCTGGCGCTGCGCGACCAGCAGTTCTGCCTGCACTTCCAGCCGGCGATTGATGCGCGCACCGGTTCGATCTGCGCCTTCGAGGCGCTGGTGCGCTGGAATCACCCCGTCGACGGCATGATCTCCCCGGCGGAGTTCATCCCGATTGCCGAGGAGACCGGTGTCATCAACGAGCTCGGCGACTGGGTGTTCCGCGAGGCGGCGGCCGCACTGGGCCGCTGGGACGCTGCGGGCGGGGCGCGGGTTGGCGTCTCGGTCAATCTCTCCGCACGCCAGCTCCTCCAGCCCGATATCGCCATGCGCCTCGCCGAGTCGGCCCGGGCGGCCGGGATTGCGCCGCGGCGCCTGACCCTTGAGATCACCGAGACCGCGCTGATGCGCGATCCGGAATTCGCCGCAAGCCAGGTGCGCCGGCTGAAGCGCCGCGGCTTCCCCATCGCGCTCGATGACTTTGGCACCGGCTACAGCTCGCTCTCCTACTTGAAGCACTTCCGCATCGATCAGCTGAAGATCGACCGCTCGTTCGTGCGTGGCCTGCCCGGTGACCGGGACGACATTGCCATCACCCGCACCATCGTCGCCATGGCACGCCATCTCGGGCTTGCCATCGTCGCCGAGGGGGTGGAGACGGCGGCCCAGGCGGCCTACCTGCGGGAGCTTGGCTGCGAGATGCTCCAGGGCTTTCACTTCAGCCGCCCACTGCCCGAGGCCGCGGCGCTTGCGTGCCTGCGCGAGGACGCGCTCGCGCTCGCCGGCTGACCCGGGTCGATCGCTGTCGCCTATCAAATAACCTTCTGGTTTAAGTGTGGCCCGTAGGTGTCTATTTAAAAGGCATATCAATGACGGCCACAGGCCGGCGCCCGCCCTGTCCGTCAAACAACGATCAAACAAGTCCGCCCCCAGCAGCTCCGGTCTGCTCGCGGCTTCGCCGCTGGTGGGTCTGGTGGCGATCCGCTAGAGTCGGTGGGCTGGGCTGGGGCACCGGGTGGTGAAGAGGGGGTTATGCCGAGGGATTCCAGTGAGCGATCGATGGGGTCTTACGCGCGTTTTGCGCAGGCGGACCTGTGCGATCTCGCAGCGCTGCTCGATGCGCATTTCGACGTCGTCAAGGTCCGCCGTCTCTGGCGGCGCCACGCTGCCCGGAATCTGGCGGGGTTCGAGGCGGACAACAGTGAGTTTGTTGCCGATCTGCTAAAGCGCACGCCCGCGCAGCGGCCCGCGCTGGTGCGTCGTCTGATCAAGCAATCCACTCCCGCGACGGCGGCGGTGATCATTGTGATGGCGGTTCTTGCCTGCCAGCGGGCGATCGAGACGATCGAGCTGCGTGACGCCTACGCCGGCGTGCTGTCGCCGGGCGGCTCGAACCGCGGCACGGTCGCGGGGCTGTATCGCTTTACGCGGGCCATGGCGGCGATCCAGGCGGAGTTCGCCGAGTACCGCTGGCCGCACGACGCGTTCCAGATCATCGGCCTCGCCTCGGATAAGGAGGATGAGGAGGATGAGGAGGATGAGCAGGACTAGCGCGGCCACGTGGATCCGCCGCTCCCAGGGTCCCCGCGCACCCTGTTCGGGGGCTGGCAGCGACCTGTGGCTGGCACCAGAGGTTGGTCGCTAGGGCTGATCGGCGCGGGTGATCTCGAAGACGGCCCGGACCTGTGCCGATCGGCTCTGCTCGCCTGGCGCGTAGTGGGGTGTTGCGCTCTCGGCCTGGGCGGCCAGCGCCATGGTGCGCGGTGCGCTTGCGCCGTGCTCGCCGAGATCGATTGATACAAGCCGCGCGCGGCCATCGCCTGCGAGCGCGCGGGCGCGGGCGATCGCCTCGTTGCGGGCGGCAAGCAACACGGCCTCGCCACCGGTGCTGTCGCTGTAGCTGATACCGCTCACCACTTCCACGCCGGCGTTGTTCAGCGCCGCGATGATCTCGCCCAGTCCTGAGAGCTCGGTCACGGTGACGCGAACGCCGCGACGGGCCTCAAAGCGCGCCTGATCGCCACGGTCCATGCGGTGCAGGGCGTGGCTTTGCAGAGAGCCGATGTCAATGTGCCGAGGCTCGATGCCGAGTGCCTCGAGCGCCTCGCTGAGTGCTGTCGCGCGCTGATCGAGCTCGGCGCGGATCGCCGCCGCGTCACTGCCCCTTGAGACCAGTGCCGCGCGCACCTCGGCGCGATCGGGCGTGACCGCGATCGTCTGGGTGAAATTGAGCGTGTACTCCGCACTCTCCGCCGCCCGCTCGGCCCCGGGGGCGAACACTACCACGATGAAGGCAAGTGCGAACGTGGCGAAGATCGCAAGCCTGATTTTCAGTTTCATGGGTTGATCACTCTCGTCTTTTCAGGGTTGTCGGCGCCCCAAAGGCGCCGAGCGGAATCACTCGGCGTACTGCCGCACACAGGCGACCAGTGCCACCGTAGCTTTGTCACTGCCGCCGCCAGAGGTTGCACCGCCCGTCGAGGAGAGCGCTCTCCGTGTGGCCTGCGTCGCGCTGCGCTCATGGGATGTCCAGTAGAGCGTGGACCGCTGCGCCCCATGGTCTCTGAGTGCGAACAGGACCGCGCTCACATTACCTGGCAGCATCCAGTCGCCATGGCCGTGTGCGCTCAGGGTGGCGCAATAGAGGGCGGCAGGAAAGTCGCCGCCATGGGCGATCTTCGCTGCAAGATTCTCCCTTGAAGCATCAAGGCTGCCCACCGTGCCGAGTTCGCCCTCGCCGTCCCGGGTGGGCGACCAGGCGCGCGAGACCGTGTGTGCGGCACTTGCGGCAACAAACTGTGAGCTGACGTAGATGCTGCCGTCATCGCACACATCCCCCCGCGATGAGCACCCGGTTGGCGGCGGGCCGAAATCCTGCGGCACCAGGCCTGGCGCTTCCGCTGCCGCGGGCTTGAGCCCCTTGACGGGCACGAGCAACGTAAAGCCCCCGCTCGCAGCCGATAGCACCGGTGTTGCCAGCAGCGCCAGCACGAGTGCGCCGATGAGGTGATGCGTCTTTTTCATAGCAAGTATCCTTTTTTATTTAAATTAAATTAACACCTGCCCCCGCATGATGTCCAGTGTGTCTTGATGCGTCTGCCTCTCAGACTGCCTCGCCGACGTCCGTATGGACCTGTCCCCGCGCATGCGGCGGGAACGCTTGCTGTCGGCGCCCCCTGGCGCCGCGCGTCATCACTCGGCGTGCTGCCGCACACAGGCGACCAGCAACGTCTCCCTTGCAGCCAGCCGCAGGACGCTGCCCGCGGACAACACGCGCTAGAACATCGGCACGGTGCTGCCCTCAAGGCTCAGCCCATAGGTGCCGTATTGCGTCGTCACCGCTCGATCGGCCCCTTCCATGCGCACGCTGAGCGAGAAAGTCCGCCGGTTGCTCTCGCTTTGAAAGCGGATCCAGGGGTAGGTGGGCAGCTCGGCCGCCTCCTTGCCGAAGCGCCGCATTCTGGACTCCCTGCGTCGGTCCCGCACGAAGCGGACTTCGGCAGCGTCCTCGGGGACGGGGCGCACCGGGAGGACGCGAAGCTCCCCGCCCTCCTCCATCCGGCTGATGATGGGGTGGCGGGAGAAGAGCACCAGCGAGAGGCGCTCGCCCACCAGGCGTAGCGTGCGCCCAAGGGTGGTGTGCTGCGGGTGACCCGGGTGGTGCTGCCAGCCCGGGAAGGCAAGCGCGATGCGCCGCTGCGCGGGGGCGTTGGTGTTCATTCCGTGCAACAGCTGGATCACCCCGCGATGCAGCTCTTCGACCGAACAGAGCGGGACCAGCGGCTCAAGATCGAGGTAGAACCGCTCGCCCATCACTTCGCCCCCTTCTTCCCGGAGTAGACGCCACCGCGCACCAGGCAGGCGGCCACGAAGTGCATGTCGCCGGTGATGTCACTCCCCGCCTCGAGAGCTGCGATATAGTCGGTCAGGTTGTTCTCCACCAGGGTGTAGAAGTCGTTCTTCGGCTTGCCCTCGACGCGGTAGGCGCGGCTGAAGGTCTGGTCAATGCCAAAGGGCTCGACCGGCAGGGGATAGTCCTCCGCACCGTCCCGATACCAGGTGTCGATACGGCGGATGGCGTTGCCGATCTTCTGGCTGTGGAAGATGGCCTGGCGAGTCCCGTCAGCGGTCGTTATCGCGGCGAGCACCCGGGAAATCTTCTCGCCCTTCTCCTCGGCACCAAACTCCTGGGAGGGGAAGACCTCGGCACCGGCGCCGAGATAGCCGACCGCCTCGACATGCATGACAGCGGGCTTGCGACGGTTGGTGAGCGCCTCTGCGATCCGGGCGACGAACTGCTCGATCACGTCCTGCTGCTCGGCAAACTGCTCGAGGCTGTAGTCGTAGAGTGCTGGTGCAAAGGTCGCCTTGAGCTCATCGATGCGCAGCGTGATCGCCTTGTCCTGCGCCGACTCGTTGCGCCACAGGAAGCGCCCGGTGGCGAGGTTCGCGAAGTAGCGCCGGGCGAGCTCGGTGAAGCCACCCCGGGCGGCGTAGGCGGACGAGAAGCGATCAAGCGTTGCCAGCACGGACTCATCATTACAGGAGTAGGCGCGCATGGCGTTTGCCAGGAACTGGACGGAGAATCGCAGCACAACCTCGGCGCAGTCACCCGGTAGAATCGCCATCTCGATGGTCTGGAGGTTGGCGCGGCCGGCGCTCTTGGCGTCCCCCGACTCCTTCTCGGCCTGGTCGCGCTCGCTGAAATTCGAGAGCGTTGCCCGCAGGCGCTGGCGGATGACCGGTACCGGCGCGAGCGCCGCCTCATCGCCGCCACGGGCGTAGAAATAGCCGATGGTCGGCTGGATAGAGCGCTTGAAGCTCAGCAGTGATGGGAGAGTCAGGGATTGGTTTGGCACGGTGCGCCTCCTTTGATGATGTAGGAATTCGGGGTGTCCTGGTCAGGCATCCAGGAGATGGCCGGACTGCCCCTCTCTGGGTCACTCAGTGCGGCGCGCACCGATGCGGCGGTGCGTGCCCGGGCAAGCCCGATCACGGGCTCTGCGTAGGCGTGGGGGTAGCCACCGCGCACGCCGCGCCGGTGCCGCGGGTGCTCAAGCAGCACGAAGCCAACGGCAAGCGGCAGCAGTAGCCCGAGATAGTCCTGATCGGCTGCGCTCGCCTGCTCATGCTCACCTTCGGTGGCCGCGGGCTTGCGTCTTGGCCTTGAGATAAGGCGAAGTAGCGTGTCGAGTCGGTCGCGGTCGCCGGGCTGCTGCTTGGCGAGGAGCTCGGAGCGGTCCTCGAGCAGGAAGGCCGATGCGGGCACGCGGGCCAGGGCCTCCGCCAGGCTCGCCTCGATGCGAATGCGCCTTGGTCGGACCGTCAGGGTGCCGCCTGCATAGCGCAGGTTGCCGAGGAGCGCGGCGAGCTCGCCGCCGATCAGCAGCCGATCGAGCGCATCCCGGCCCTCGTCGTTGCACTCGATCTCGAGGATCAGTGTCTGGCGGATGCGGGCCGTGCGTTCATCGACGATGGGCGCACCCTTGGTGGCGGCGCCTGCGGCCTGGGCCGTATAGACCACGTGTCGGGCATGACCGGCATCGCGCTCGAGCTCCTCGATGGCGAGCGTGACACTCATCACCTCTGCGCGTGCCGTGTTGCGGCCCTGCTCATCGAGGAGATCGCGGATCTCCCGCTCAAGGGCGTGGGCAAAGCCGTAGACAGCACTCATGCCGGGCAGTCCGGCAACGAAGCCGTTGCCGATGACATTCGCACCGTACACCTGCATGGGCAGGACGAGATGGCAGCTTGCCATGATCAGGCCCCCTGGTTGGCGCGGAGAAAGCGCGCGGTGGTGGTGCGGAAGAGATTGAGCTGCTCGTCGGTGAGTGCCCGCGCGGCCTTGTCCCTGCTGCCCTTGGTGAGGAGCAGCTGGAGTGTGTTGGCAAGCGCTGTCGCCTCGGCCCTGGCGGCGTCATGGCTGACGGTTCCGGCGAGGAAACCCGCAGTGAACCCCTGTGGCAGATTGCCGATGGCCGCAATCTCTGCGGCGCCGAGTCGCTCCTCGGCGATTGCATCGCGCAGTGCAAGGAGGTCCCTGTAGGTGTCTACCAGGACTTCCTCGACCAGGGCCTGGTAATGGGTGTGTTGCACGTGGTGCAGTGTCTGCCAGGCAAGGCGCTTGGCCTGCCTGCGATCGATGCGCGAGAGCGCCCCGCCTCTCGCCGCACGAGCGATCAGGCGCTCGATAGAAGCGCCGCGGATGCGCGGCAGGGCAGCGGTCAGAAAGCGATTATTGCCCTTGGTCGACGCGTTGAAATCGGAGATGTTCTGCGGGTTGTTGCTTCCAAAGGTGACCGACTCCCAGGGGACGAAGCGCTCTGGGTGGTGCTCAGCGAACTGTGCGATGGCGGCGGCGAGTTGCACCTGCATGGCGGCTGACGGTACCGGGGAGACGGCAAAGTAGTCGTGCGCTGGCTCCTCGTCTTGGACGTTGAGAAGGAGGAGCTGCTTGTCGAGTGGTGCCTCAGGCAGCGGCGCTGCAATCGCGCTTTGCGCGGCGGCGCTCAGGGCCTCGATGGTCGCATCGCTCGCGCCGATGTCGCGCAGCGCACGCAGGGCCATGTCGGCGGCTTCCGTTGTTGCGAGGCCCGCGAAGACCTCGAAGAGGCAACTGGGCTGCCCGTTTATCGAGAAGAGTGCGAGCCAGAAGTCCTTGGCGCGCAGTGCGGCCGCGCTGCCCGAGAAGATCCAGCGGCGGTCGACAGGCAGGCACCCGCTATGGACAACCGGGGCCCCGGTGGTTGTCGGGCTGGTGCTAGCAAGCCGAGTTTTTGCGTTGGCATCCAGGGTCTTGACTGGGTGGCTGCTGATCGCACCTGCGCAGTTGGCAAGGCCTTTCAGTGCATCTGCCTGATTGATGAGTTCTGCCGCGCTCTTCGGATCCGTGAACCAGGCGCTGCCCAGCTCCACCTTCTCCTCGCTTTTTGCTAACAGTGAGCCGCAAATGAGGAGCGTGAGGAATTCCCGGCATTCCTCGTCGCTGGTGATGGTGGGGTAGCAGGCAGAAACCCGGACCTTGAAGATGTCGTGATTGCGCAGGACCAGACAACTCAGGGCGCGCTTCTCGCTCTCCAGTGCGCGAATCTCGCCCATCATGTCCCGATGGGGCTTTGATCGAAGACGCATCAAGGCTCCTCTTGCCAGTGACTGCAATGCCGTTATGAAACCACGCTGCGCCGCACATGGCAACATTAATTTAGCATTTATGTTTTATGCAGGAGGATTTGGCACTCTCTCAACCGCCTATGTGGCGGGTAACCAAGCGCCCTTCACCTGGCACACCGGCATTATTCTCTCAGCCGCCTATGTGGCGGGTAACTCGAACGGAGCGAGA